>NZ_JBNDKT010000037.1:0-78162 GCF_050435685.1 Paraburkholderia sp. GAS448 | reverse complement strand
AACAGCGAGCGCCTCGTGATCAACGCGCAGAACTGCGTGCACTGCAAGACCTGCGACATCAAGGACCCGACGCAGAACATCGTGTGGGTGACGCCTGAAGGCGGTGGTGGGCCCAACTATCCGAATATGTGATCGCACAGGTTTTCCGCTCGCTCCACACAAAAAGCGCCGCTACATGCGGCGCTTTTTGCATTCGGCGCGACTTTCAATCGCCCCCGGAACGCGAACGGAGACGCGCCCGGAACAGGGCGCGTCGCACTGAACGGGGCAGGCACTGCGCCGCGTCCGCCTGTTGAAGCCGCTGTTAGGGCGCGCTCGCCGCGATCTTCGGCGTGCTTACCTGCACATCGCCACATTGCGCGCGGTGACGCAGCGCGTGGTCGATCAAGACTAGCGCGAGCATCGCTTCCGCGATCGGCGTGGCACGAATTCCTACACACGGATCGTGGCGGCCAAAAGTTTCGACGATTGCCGGCTGACCGGCCCTGTCGATCGAGCGGCGCGGCGTGCGGATGCTCGACGTCGGCTTGATTGCGATCGATACGGTCACATCCTGCCCCGTCGATATGCCGCCCAGCACACCGCCCGCGTGATTGCCGACGAAGCCTTCCGGTGTCAGTTCGTCGCCATGCACCGAGCCGCGTTGCGCGACGCTCGCGAAGCCCGCGCCGATTTCAACACCCTTCACCGCGTTGATGCCCATCATCGCGTGGGCGATGTCGGCGTCGAGACGGTCGAAAAGCGGCTCGCCGAGTCCGACCGGCACGCCCGACGCCACCACGTTGATACGCGCGCCGATCGAGTCGCCCTCCTTGCGCAGCGCATCCATGTATGCCTCGAGCTGGGGCACGATATCCATGTTCGGCGCAAAGAACGGGTTCTCGCGCACATGCGACCAGTCGATGAACGGCACCTCGATCTCGCCCAGGGCGCTCATGTAACCACGGATTTCCGTGCCGAAGTGCTCGCGCAACCACTTCTTCGCCACCGCCCCCGCCGCGACGGCCGGCGCAGTCAGACGCGCCGATGAACGGCCACCGCCCCGATAATCGCGAATGCCGTATTTCTGCCAGTACGTGTAGTCGGCGTGGCCCGGGCGGAATGTATCGGCGATGTTGCCGTAGTCTTTGCTGCGCTGGTCGGTGTTACGGATCAGAAGCGCAATCGGCGCGCCGGTGGTCTTGCCTTCGAACACGCCCGACAGGATTTCGACCTTGTCTTCTTCCTGACGCTGCGTGACGTGACGCGACGTGCCGGGCTTGCGGCGGTCGAGTTCGAACTGGATGTCGTCGATGCCGAGTACCATGCCCGGCGGGCAGCCGTCGATCACGCAGCCGATAGCGGGGCCGTGCGACTCGCCAAATGTCGTGACGGTGAAAAGCGTACCGAGGGTATTGCCGGACATGAGCGTCGTCCAAAGAAATGCGGGGAAGCCGCTATTATGCCAGCCCAACCACCGCTGCGCGCCCTTCAGACCCGGCGCCACAAGCCGCCTGACGGCGCGCCCAGCCGCTATTTGCGCGCACCACGCAGTTCCGTGACGATCCGCTGCAGACCTTCCGGCGTCACCTTCGCCGGATCGAGCGGCTCGCCGACAGCCAGCGTCAGCCGGCTCATCATGCCCTTTTGCAGCGGTCGCGGCAGGTGGACGTCGCCGTGCCGCGAAAACACGCTGCCCCACAAACCACGTAGCGCCATCGGCAGAACCGGCACTGGCGTACGGCGGATGACCTCCTTTACACCATGGTGAAACGGATTCAGCTCGCCGGTCTTCGTCAGCTTGCCCTCGGGAAAGATGCACACGAGTTCACCCTCGGCCAGCGCCTGTGCGCAAGTATCGTAGGCGCGCGCGAGCATGTCGGCATTCTCGTGGGCCGGCGCGATCGGAATCGCCTTCGCGTGACGGAACAACCATCCGGCAAACGGCGACCGGAAGATCCGGTAGTCCATCACGAAGCGGATCGGCCGCGGACTCTCAGCCATGATGACGACCGCATCCACATAGCTCACGTGATTGCACACGAGGACGGCCGCGCCCTCCTCCGGGATACGTTCCGCATGGACAAGGCGGATCCGGTAGAACGTGTGCACCAGCAACCACGCAATGAAACGCAGCAGGAACTCAGGCACGAGCGAATAGATGTAGGTCGCGACAACGACATTGAGCAATGCCGTCACGAGGAAAATGCCTGGAATGCTGACGCCCGCTGCGGTCAAACCCACCGCCATCAGTGCAGACACGATCATGAACAGCGAATTCAGAATATTGTTCGCCGCGATGATGCGGGCCCGATGGCTCGGCTGACTACGGCTCTGGATCAGTGCATAGAGCGGCACGCTGTAGAAGCCGCCGAACATCGCGAGCAGAAACAGATCGGCGAGAACACGCCAGTGCGAGGGAATCGCGATGAACTCCCCGACTGTCAGCAGATGTCCGGCCGGTGGCAGCCGGTGGCTTGCGAAGTAGAGATCGATCGCGAACAGGCTCATGCCGATCGAGCCGAGCGGCACCAGCCCGATTTCGATGCGACGCTTCGACAGCCGCTCGCAGAGCAGTGAGCCGATACCGATACCGATCGAGAAGGTGCCAAGCAACACAGTCACGACATCCGGATCGGCCGACAGCACGTTCTTCGCAAAGCTGAAGAAGGACGACAGAAACGTCGCGCCGACGAACCACAGCCACGAAATCCCGAGCAGACTCAGAAACACCGTGCGATTCTCGCGGGCGAGCTTCAGATTGCGCCACGTCTCGCTGACGGGATTCCAGTTGATGGCCAGATCAGGCTGCGGCGCCGCAGAAGGCGGCACAAACCCTGACACGCCCCGCCCGATGAGGGCGATCGCCACGCAGCAGCCCGCCAGCACAATCGCCCCATGCTCGACGAAAGCAGCCGCCGCACCACCCAGAATCGTCCCCAGGAGGATCGCAACGAAGGTGCCCATCTCGACCATGCCGTTGCCGCCAACCAGTTCCTCTTTCGACAGATGCTGTGGCAGATACGCGTATTTGACGGGTCCGAAGAGCGTCGAATGCACGCCCATCAGAAAAGTGCACAGATAGAGCAGCGGCGCGCTATGCAGCAGAAAGCCTGCGCCACCGACCAGCATTACACCGACTTCGAAGGTCTTCACGAAGCGCGTCAGCATCGCCTTGTCGTACTTGTCGGCGAGTTGCCCGGAAGTCGCCGAAAACAGCACGAACGGCAGGATGAAGACAGCCGATATCAGGAACGCTGCCGTCTTCGCATCGACACCGGAAAAGCGCGCCGCCTGGTACGTCACCAGCGACGTGAAGCCGATCTTGAACACGTTGTCATTCATTGCGCCCAGAAACTGCGTCCAGAAGAACGGCGCGAAGCGGCGCTCGCGCAGCAGGCGGAACTGCGACTCGTGCGGCGGGCCGGAGCGGCCGGCGCGACGGGCGGCGGGTAACGGTCGATCGCTCATGAAGGCTGGGAACTCCAGGAATTGGACGACGGTGCGACAGGTGTTATGCGGCACTTTGCGCCGCCGACGGACACAAAAAAAGCGCACGCTTTCGCGCGCGCCTTCTCTTCATACACCACATGCGTGGCAGCGCCATGGCGAACGCGGGAAACCCGCGCCGGCCTGCAGACGGCTCGGCAGCCCCGGGCAGCCCGATTAGCGCGCCTGCTCCTGCTCCTGCTCCGGCCAGTCACGGATGTAGGCCTTGAGCATGCGGTTTTCGAAACCCTGCTCTTCCACCACCGCCTTCGCGACGTCGTAGAACGAAATCACGCCCATCAGCGTGCGGCTGTCCATCACCGGCAGATAGCGGACGTGGTGCTCGAGCATCATGCGGCGCACCTCGTTCACATCCGTCTCGGGTGTGCAGGTGAGCGGATGGTCGTCCATGACCTTGCGGATCGTCGAAGTACCGACACTGCCGCCGTTACGGCTGAGCGTCAGGAGAATTTCGCGAAATGTCAGCATGCCGACCAGATCGCCGTATTCCATCACGACGAGCGAACCGATGTCGTGATCGGCCATCGCGTTGACGGCCTCGTGCACCGTGGTATCGGGGGTGACGGTGAAAAGGGTGTTGCCCTTGACCTTGAGGATGTCGCTGACTCGCATGATTGTCTCCTGTGATGCTGGTAGAGCCTGTTGACTTTCGATCCTAGCGGAAAGGTGTGCAAAAGGAAAGCGGACAAACCGCACCCCAGCGCTGCCGCCAAAGCCGGCCCAGCGGGCTCCTGCGGTGAAAAAGGGCCGCGAAACGGCCCGCCCGGGTGATACGATGGCCCCCACTTTCACCCTTCGCCGGGCCCTCTGTGGCTCCGCCGCTCACGATGTCCGCCAACCGTTTCGATACGCTCGCGCTGCATGCCGGCGCCGCTCCCGACCCCACGACCGGCGCCCGCGCGACGCCGATCTACCAGACCACCTCGTTCTCGTTCCGGGACACCGATCACGCGGCGTCGCTGTTCAACATGGAGCGCGCCGGCCACGTCTACTCGCGCATATCGAACCCGACCGTCGCGGTGTTCGAGGAGCGTGTCGCCGCGCTGGAAAACGGCGCGGGCGCAATCGGCACCGCCAGCGGCCAGGCTGCGCTGCACCTCGCGATCGCCACGCTGATGGGCGCCGGCTCGCACATTGTCGCGTCGGGCGCGCTATACGGCGGTTCGCACAATCTGCTGAACTACACGCTGCGGCGCTTCGGCATCGATACGACCTTCGTCAAACCGGGCGACCTCGCCGCCTGGCGCGCCGCGCTGCGCCCCAATACGCGGTTGCTGTTCGGTGAGACCCTTGGCAATCCGGGGCTCGACGTGCTCGATATCGAAGCCGTCGCGCAGATCGCACACGGGCACCGGGTGCCGCTCCTCATCGATTCGACCTTCACCACGCCCTGGCTTCTCAAGCCGTTCGACCATGGCGCCGACCTGGTGTACCACTCGGCGACCAAGTTCCTCGGTGGCCACGGTACGACGATAGGCGGTGTGCTCGTCGACGGCGGTACTTTCGACTTCGAGGCGTCAGGCCGCTTCCCTGAATTTACCGAGCCCTATGAGGGTTTTCACGGGATGGTGTTCGCCGAAGAAAGCACCGTTGCCCCCTTTCTGCTGCGCGCCCGCCGCGAAGGCCTGCGCGACTTCGGCGCGTGCCTGCATCCACAGGCGGCATGGCAGTTGTTGCAGGGCATCGAGACGCTGCCGCTACGCATGGAACGCCACGTTGCAAACACGCGCAAGGTGGTCGAGTTTCTCGCAGGCCATGCCGCGGTGGAATCCGTGGCGTATCCCGAACTGGCATCGCATCCCGATCACGCGCTGGCAAAACGCCTGCTGCCCCGCGGCGCAGGCGCCGTGTTCAGCTTCAACCTGCGCGGCGACCGGGCCGCCGGCCGGCGCTTCATCGAAACGCTGTCGCTGTTCTCACACCTGGCGAACGTCGGCGACGCGCGCTCGCTGGTCATCCACCCCGCGTCGACCACGCATTTCCGCATGGACGCCGCAGCGCTCGCCGCCGCCGGCATCACGGAAGGCACGATCCGGCTCTCGATCGGCCTCGAGGATCCCGACGACCTGATCGACGATCTCAAGCGCGCGCTCAAGACGTCGCAAAAGACCCCTGGCGCGTCAGCGGATCGTCTCAAAGCCGACGGCCCGCGCAAGGAGTCCACATGATCGTCGACGTCCATGGTGTTCCCGCCTACGCCTACACCGGTGGCAAACCGTTCGACCCGACGCTGCCAGCCGCCGTATTCGTCCACGGCGCCGAGCACGACCACAGTGTGTGGGCCCTGCAAACGCGTTATTTCGCGCACCACGGCTTCGGCGTGCTGGCGGTCGACCTACCCGGTCACCATCGCAGCGCCGGGCCGGCGTTGCGCGATATTGCAGCCATGGCGGACTGGCTGGCGGCGTTGCTCGATGCCGTGGGCGTCGCGCGCGCGTTCGTCGCCGGTCACAGCATGGGCTCGCTCGTGGCGCTCGATTTTGCCGCCCGCTACCCGGCCCGCACAAGCCACCTCGCACTGGTCGCGACCGCTGTACCCATGGCCGTGTCCGACGCCCTGCTCGATGCGGCGCTCAATCGCGAGCCAGAGGCGATCGGCATGGTCAACCAGTGGTCGCATTCGACCCTTGCCGCGAAGCCATCCTGCCCAGCGCCCGGCTTCTGGCTGCACGGCATGAACCAGCGCCTGATGGAGCGCGTTTCGGCAACGGGTGAACCGAACCTGTTTCATACCGACTTCACGGCCTGCAATGCGTATGCGGACGGCGTAGAACGCGCGGCCCAGGTGCGTTGCCCGGTGCGGTTGATTGTCGGCCGTCGCGACGCGATGACGCCGCCGCGCGCCGCAAAAGCGCTCGAAAAGGCATTCGCACAGGCGGGTGTGGCCGTCGACACTGTCACACTGGACGCCGGCCACGCGCTCATGGCTGAACAGCCGGACGCAACCCTGGATGCGCTCTTTGCGTTTGCCTCGCAGCCATCGGTAACCCTTTAGTCCTTGCAGCAGTCTTCAAGATAACGAAATGCGGCAGCGCACACCATCGGCCGGATGGCCAGGTTGCGCGGGCCGGTCGATAGCAGCACAATGATTCAAGCCCGTCCGGGTTGAAATATGGCTTCGCGCAGTCCGGCATTGTGCAGGCGAGGCATGCGGGAACGGCTGGCTGAAAAGGCAGAAACGGAGGTCATGATGGCGCATACCACTCACAGCGATCACTTCGCGAGCTTCGCGGAGTTCTATCCGTTCTATCTGGAAGAGCATCGCAACCGCGTATCGCGGCGGCTGCATTTTGTCGGGTCGCTAGGCGTGATCGGCTTCCTCGCGATGGCGCTCGCCACTGGCGACTGGTTATGGCTGCCGGCGGCAGTCGTTTGCGGTTACGGATTTGCGTGGGTCGGGCACTTCTTCTTCGAAAAGAATCGTCCCGCTACCTTCAGGCATCCGATCTACAGCCTGATGGGCGACTGGGTAATGTTCAAGGACATTTGCGTAGGGAAGATCTCTCTGTAACTGCGCGCACGCGTGGATCGTTAGCGACAGATTCGGGGAATTGGGCAGCCTTAAGGCGCTATAAAAGATCTTCGGTATTACAGAAGGCGCTGAGGCGCCGGACTGACCACCTTCGCGCCACCGCAGCCGCGGCCTTCACAGTCTGTCGATTCCTCAAGCCGTCTGATGCGGCATCGACTGACGTCGCTGCCCGTCCTCCACGGCACGCGCGGCGCGCGCAGCCGCCCGCGCTGCCAGCAGTGTCGAAAGCGAAACACCCAGCTTGTCGTTATCCAGCGCGGCAAGCAACGACGCACCGTCGACCCGCGCCGAATCGAGGTTGAGCTGGTACGCGAGCTCCTCGCGATTGATCACAAACATGTCGAAAAGCCGGTCGACCGCGATCTGCGCCGGGTTCGCAATCAGCAGGAAACGCGGCCGCCCTTCGTTGTCTTCGAGACGCGCGATCCATTCGATATCTTCCAGCCGCTGGATCAAGCGGGTCGTCGTGCCCATGTCGCGGCGAAGCATCCGTGCGAGTTCCTGCATGGTGTAGCCGGGCTTGCCCGCATCGCGGGCCTCGGACAGGCGGCCCAACAGTTCAAGCGCATCGAGCAGGTCGCTGCCGGGGAACTGCGGCCGGTGGAACTGGCCAATCCGGACCTCGGGCAACGCCGATGTGATCATCGCGCCCGCCAGCGTGATGACCCAGCTCAGGTACACCCACAGCAGAAACATCGGCATGGCGGCGAACGCGCCATATACAGCGGTATAGGTCGGAATCCGGCGGATGTAATAGCCGAAGCCGCGCTTGGCCAGCTCGAACGCGACCGCGGCGCACACGCCGCCGATCACCGCATCGCGCCATTCCACCCGGCAGTTCGGCAGGTAGACATACAACATCGTGAAGGCGAGCGTAGTAAGCGGGAAGGCCGCGCCGGTCAGCGCCCATTCGATCACGGCCGGAATGTGATCGGCACCGGTGTACGCCATCGACTGCGTGAAGAGATACGACGAGATCGACAGACTGAAGCCGATCATCAGGGGGCTCAGCGTGAGAATCGCCCAGTAGACCAGCACGCGCTGCGCGAACGGCCGGCCCTTGCGCACGCGCCAGATCACGTTGAACGCGGATTCGACCGTCATCATCGTCATCACCGCCGTGACGAACAGGATGATCATGCCCATCGTCGTCAGGCCTTTGGCCTTGGCGGCGAACTCGTTCAGATAGCGGAAAATCTGGTCATTGATCTGCGACGGCATCAGATGTTCAGCGAGGAATCCCTGCAGCGACATCTGGAACGACGCGAAAATCGGAAAGGCAGTGAACAGCGCGAACGCGACTGTCGCAAGCGGGACCACCGCAAGCAAGGTGGTGAACGTGAGACTGCCGGCCACCTGAGCTATGCGATCTTCGCTGCTGCGTTCAGCGGCAAACTGCGCGAGACGTTTGAGCGTATCGAGGTCAAGACGCACCCTGGACAACAAACCGGCCTCCTTCATCTTCCTGTACCGCCCGCCACGCAACGCGCGCACGGACCGAACCCCTATAATACCCGCTCACCGATGAGGCTTATGAAAGACATTCTCGTGCTTTACTACAGCCGGCATGGCGCGACGCGCGAACTCGCGCTGGCGATCGCGCACGGCGTCGACAGCGTACCCGGCATGCAGGCGCGCGTGCGTACTGTGCCACCCGTTTCGACGGTCTGCGAAGCCACGCAACCGGATATTCCGGCCGAAGGCCCGCCCTACGCCGAACTGCGCGATCTCGAGGAATGCGCGGGTCTCGCGCTGGGTTCGCCGACGCGCTTTGGCAATATGGCGGCATCGCTCAAATACTTCCTCGACGGCACCACGCCGCAGTGGCTCTCGGGCGCGCTCGCGGGCAAGCCGGCCTGCGTGTTCACGTCGACGGGCAGCCTGCACGGCGGGCAGGAATCGACCCTGTTGTCGATGATGCTGCCGCTGCTCCATCACGGCATGATGATCGTCGGCATCCCCTACACCGAAAGCACGCTCACCACGACGCAAACCGGCGGTACGCCCTATGGCGCATCGCACTTCGCGCGTGCCGGAACAGCGGAGCAAGGTATCTCCGCAGACGAAAAAACGCTGGCGATCGCCCTCGGCACGCGAATCGCGCGCGCGGCCTCGATGATGGGTGGCCGCCCGTGAGCGCGCCTCGTCCCGCAACGCCTGAGCCGGGCGGATCGTCCGCCATGCCGACGGTCGCTGCACGCAGGGGCTTCGCCGTTGGCGCGTCGATCGCGTTGATTGCGCTGATCGCGCTGTCGGTTGCGTGGGAATGGTGGCTCGCGCCGCTGCGCCCGGGAGGCTCGGCCCTCGTGCTCAAAGCCGTGCCATTGCTGCTCGCGCTCCAGGGCGTTGTGCGCCGCAGCGTGTACACGCTGCAATGGGCGTCGATGCTGGTGCTGCTCTATCTCGCGGAAGGCATCGTGCGCGGCATGACCGACCGCGGACTGAGCGCCACGCTCGGCTGGCTCGAAGCGATACTCGCGACGGTTTTCTTTGTCTGCGCGCTAAGCTATGTCGCGCCGTTCAAACGCGCGGCAAAGCGCGCGAAAAAAGCAGCCGCTTAAGCCGGAAACGCAGCGGGTCACGCCCTGGCTCCCGGACCTCGCAAACGCACAAGCATCACCGCATCACCAGGGCGCGGCTCAAAAAGAGCGAGGCAGCACACAGCGCCCCGAAACACATTCTGACCGACCATCATGACTCAATCCGCCGCATCGTCTCCCTCGCCGTCCCGTTTCCTCGCAGCCTGCGTCGAAGCCATCGGCGCCACGCATGTCCTGACCGACCCGCACGACACCGCGCCCTATCTCACCGACTGGCGCCATCGCTATACCGGCCTGGCGCGGGCCGTGCTGTGTCCGTCGACGGCTGACGAAGTTGCCGCGCTCGTGAAGCTCGCGGTCGTTCATCGCGTCGCACTCGTGCCGCAGGGCGGCAACACCGGGCTGGCTGGCGGCGCAACGCCGGACGCGAGCGGCGCGCAGGCAGTGTTGAGCCTGCGGCGTCTGAACCGCGTCCGCGATATCGATCCGCACAACAATACGATCACGGTCGAAGCGGGCGTCGTGCTGGCCGACGTCCAGGCTCGCGCGCAACAGGCCGGCCGGCTATTTCCGCTGAGCCTCGCCGCCGAAGGCAGCTGCACGATCGGCGGCAATCTCGCGACGAACGCGGGCGGCACGGGCGTGCTGCGCTATGGCAACACACGCGAGCTGTGCCTCGGCCTGGAAGTCGTGACGCCGCAGGGCGATCTCTGGGACGGCCTGCGCGGGTTGCGCAAGGACAACACCGGTTACGATCTGCGCGACCTGTTCATCGGTGCGGAAGGCACGCTCGGCATCATTACCGCGGCCGTGATGAAACTGCATCCGCAACCGGCCGCCCGCGTGACCGCGCTTGCGGCGCTCGCGTCGCCCCATGCGGCGCTCGATTTCCTCGCGCTTACCCAGCGCTTTGCCGGACCGCTTCTGACCGGCTTCGAACTGATGTCGGACTTCTGCCTGCGGCTGGTCGGACGGCATTTCGCGCAGATGCGTTATCCGTTTGCCGAGCCGCATGCGCAGGTCGTGCTCCTCGAACTGTCGGACAGCGAGAGCGAGGAACACGCACGCGCGCTCTTCGAACGTCTGATGGAAACCGCGCTCGAAGAAGGCATCGTCGAAGACGCCGTGGTCGCGGAAAATCTCGCGCAGTCGCAGGCGTTCTGGAATCTTCGCGAACACATTCCGCTCGCGCAGGCAGAAGAAGGTCTGAACATCAAGCACGACATCGCGGTGCCGATCTCGCGCATCGGCCACTTCATCGACGAAACCGACGCCGCCATCGCAGCCGCTGTGCCGGGCGCGCGGATGGTCACGTTCGGTCACCTCGGCGACGGCAATCTGCACTACAACGTGCAGGCGCCAGAAGGCGTCGATGCGAAGGCGTTTCTCGACCAGTACCAGACAGCGATCAACCAGCTCGTCTATGACAGCGTGCATCGGCATCGCGGCAGCATCAGCGCCGAACATGGCCTCGGACAGCTGAAGATCGACGAAGCGATGCACTACAAGCAGCCCGTCGAAGTCCAGCTGATGCGCACGCTCAAGGCGGCGCTCGATCCGCTCAATCTGATGAACCCCGGCAAGGTGCTACGCTAAAGGTTCAAGGCCGGCACATTCCGCCGGGCGCAGGAGTCGTCACGTGAAGATTCGCGTTCTGTCCGATCTGCATCTCGAAAGCGATGAACCCGAGGTAATTGCGCATGCCGATGCGGATCTCGTCGTGCTGGCCGGCGACATCCACAATCATGCGCAGGGGCTCCGCTGGGCCGCCGAGACCTTCGACGGCAACGTGCCCGTCGTCTACGTGCCGGGCAACCACGAGTATTACGACGGTGAGTTCGGCGCGCTCGAAGCGGCGATGCACGATGCGGCCAGTTCGGTCGACAACGTGCATTTCCTGAACAACGCATCGCTCGTCGATCCGGCGGGACAATGGCGCGTGCTAGGTACGACGTTGTGGACGAACTTCGAACTTTTTGGCGCAGACGAAAAAGCCCGCGACGAATCGATCGAAGCGGCCCGGCGCGTGATGCTGGATTTCCGCGGCCTGATCCAGGTTGCGTGGCCTCCTGTCGCCGGCGCTGCCGGCCCGGCCGCCCAGCGCGACTTCACGCCCGCCGACACGCTCGCCCTTCATCGCAGCGCGCGGGCATGGCTCGAAGCGGAACTGGCAAAACCGTTTGCAGGAAAGACGATCGTCGTGACCCATCATGCGCCGCACCGGTTGAGCCTGGCTGAACGCTACGCCGACGATCTCGTATCGGCCGGCTTCATCAGCGATCTGCCGACGCTCGTGCGGTCACCCGTCGTGCTGTGGATTCATGGCCACACGCACACGCCGTTCGATTACACGGTGAACGGTACGCATGTGGTGTGCAATCCGCGCGGCTATGTCGACCGCCGCACGAGGCGGCCGGAAAATCCGGGCTTCGCGTGGGACAAGGTGGTGGAGATCTGAACCAGCAGCGGACTCGGGTTGCTGGCAAGGCTACTGCCTGAAGAGGAACTGGCCGGTGCAATTACCGGTCATCGGCATCGCTTGATCCAACGTCAGCGCCAGAGGGGATGAACAAGCGGGTGCCCCTCCCGCATACCGGTATTTTTTCCGATATTGGAGCGGTTCCGGCGCAGACCGACAAGTACGCAGAAGTGCCGCTGCTGAATGGTCCGATGGCCGCGCAGATTCTGCAACACTTACTTCGGGTCGACCTTATCGGAACGAACTGGACGCGATACCCGGACGGGCACGAGTTGAGACTGGGCGCGCAGGCTGCGTAGCAGTTCGCGCGAGGCGGCGATTCCAATCAGTCCAAGCATGACGGCAACGCCGACGAGCAGATGCGTATCCATGAATTCCTCTTCGTGCGGTAGCGACGTCGGCAGGCGACGCAGATCAAATCAATCAGTGCAGTCCCCACACGTTAGCAAATCGACCGGCGCGAAGAAGTAAGGAAATGTTGCGACGCGACAAGTCTGTAACCGGTCGAAACGGGTGGGACGCGCGCCCTGTCAGCGCCCCTCTCTCTCGCACCGTGAGTGGCCCGGACCGGGTTCAGGTCCGAGCGAAGCGCCGCAATTCGGCCTGATCGGTTGCGAGCGTGGACGGCAGTTCGTCGCGCATGAACTCGACCCACGTGCGGATCTTCGCATCCAGATACTGGCGCGACGCATAGAGCGCATACACGTTCATTTCCTGCGACGTGTATTCGGGCAGGATCCACACAAGCTCGCCACTGCGCAGCCAGCTGATCGCCGAATAAATCGGAATCAATCCAACCCCCATTCCCTCGCGGACGGCCACGGCCATCGCCTCCGCCACGTTCACGGTGAACGTCGAGGCCCCCAGTTCGACGGATTCCGTGCCATTCGGGCCATCGAAAATCCATTCATGCGCCGGGAAGATCGGCGTCACCATGTGCAGGCAGGTGTGGTGGTTCAGATCGCTGGGCACCTTCGGGACGCCGTGCCGTTCAAGATACGCCGGCGAAGCGCACGCGATGCTGAAGGCGCTGCCGAGGCGCTGGGACACGAGGCCGGAATCCGGCAGGCCGGTTGCAAGCGTCAGCGACACGTCATAGCCTTCGTCGAGCAGATCGGGCATGCGCTGAGCGAGCGTCAGTTCAACCTGCACTTCCGGATAGCGCTGCTGGTAGCGGCCGACAGCCGGCACCACATAATGCTGACCGAAACTGCTCATCGCGTGCACTTTCAGCTTGCCGGACGGACGGGCGTGCGCGTCGCTCGCCTCCGCCTCCGCCTGTTCGACATAAGCCAGAATCTGCTCGCAGCGCTGCAGATAGCGCTCACCGGCCTCCGTCAGCGCAATGCGGCGCGTCGTGCGGTTCAAAAGACGCGTGCGCAGATGCGCTTCCAGATCAGAAACCGCGCGCGAACAGTAGGCCGTCGTCGTATTCAGATGCTGCGCGGCGCCCGTAAAGCTGCCCGCTTCCACCACACGGGCAAATACACGCATATTTTGGAGCGTATCCATGGCTATCCTTCTTCAGACCGGGTGGATTGTTGCATAAATCGCAAGGGCAATTATCTCAAAGTCCGTAAGAATGCGTTGCATCCTTACTGGTTATTCAGTAATCGCTCAAAAAATATAATGGCGCACAGTGTTCTATAGCCAATCAGGGAGCAAATCGTGCAGTCTCCGGTAAAGAAAGGGGTCGTCGCGCTTGCGGTTCTTACGATCTCATTAACAATAGCCGGCTGCGCCAATACCGGAGGCATCGCGCCGGAATCCCGGGGGCTCGACCCGTCCGCGCTTGACGCCGGTGCGGCGATCCGCGCGGCCAACGCCGACGCGAAGTGGCCCGCTGCCGAGTGGTGGCGCGCCTATAACGATCCGCAGCTCGACGCGTGGATCGCCGCCGCGCAGGCCGGCAATCCGACTCTTGCGGTGGCCCGGGCGCGCGTGCGCGAAGCCCAGTCGATGGCTGGCGTGGCCGCGTCGGCGCTCTCGCCCCAGGTGAAGGGCGATCTGTCGCTGCAACGCCAGCACTGGCCCGACAACGTGTATTACGGCCCGGGCCCGCTCGCCGACGCGACCACCTGGAACAACACCGGCACGATTGGCCTTTCTTACAACCTCGATCTGTGGGGCCGCGACAAGAACAACGCCGAACGCGCGCTCGACGTCGCCCATGCGACGGCCGCCGACGCGCGCGCCGCGCAGCTCGAACTCGAAGCGAATGTCGTGCGCGCCTACGTGCAGATGTCGATGAACTACGCGCTGCTCGACATCGCGAAGTCGACGCTCGAGCAACAGCACAAGATCCTCGACCTCGCGCAGCGGCGTCTGAAAGGCGGCCTCGGCACGCAGCTCGAAGTGAGCCAGGCGGAAACGCCGCTGCCCGAATACGAACGGCAGATCGACGCAATCGAGGAATCGATCGCGCTGGATCGCAACCAGCTGGCCGCGCTGGCCGGCAAGGGGCCGGGTGCAGGCGAGTCGATCACGCGGCCGACGCTGTCGCTGTCGGCTCCGGCCGGTCTGCCGTCGGCGCTGCCGGCCGAGCTGATCGGCCACCGGCCCGACATCGTCGCGGCCCGCTGGACCGTCGCCGCGCAGGCGCGCGGCATCGACGTGGCGAAAGCCGACTTCTATCCGAACATCAACCTGTTGATGTCCCTCGGCGGCTTCGCGGCGGCGGGCCCGATGTTCCAGTTCCTGCATGCGGCGAACGGCGGCTGGACCGCGGGTCCGGCGCTGTCGCTGCCGATCTTCGACGGCGGCCGGCTGCGCTCGCAGTTCGGTGCGGCGTCGGCCGGCTACGATCAGGCGGTGGAGCGCTATAACCAGACGATCATCGGCGCGCTGAAGGATATTTCCGACCAGGTGGTGCGCACGCGCTCGCTCGAAACCCAGGCGCAGGATGCCCAGCGCTCCGTCGATGTGGCGCGCAAGAACTATGAACTGTCCGCGGAAGGATACCGGCGCGGCCTCACCGACTATCTGAATGTGCTGATCGCGCAGACCCAGTATCTGCATGCCCAGGAAGGCGTCGCGCGAATCGAGGCCGAGCGGCTTGGCGTGCAGGCGTCGCTCGTGACGGCGCTGGGTGGCGGCGTCATCGAGCCGGCCGATGGTCCGACCGACAAGGAGGTTCTGCCAGCGCACGGGCGTGGCAAGGCGGCAACGGGCCCCAACGCAGCGTCAGAGGCCTCTGCAACGGTCACTGACGCGAGCGGTATGGCTCGCGGTACTGCAGGCTCGGCAGCAGGCGCTGCCGGCACGCCCACCGCGTTGTCCACGTCCACGTCCACATCCATCGCTACCGCGCCGGCTGGCGTGGCGGCGCAGAAGTAAGCGCGGAGCCGGCCATGTCCGCGTCCCCCTCCTCCGCCCCGCGTCTGCAGACGTCGTTCGCCAGCTTCTATGAGGCGGCCGCCGGATGGGCCCGCACCGACGGCCGCACATGGATCTACATGTTCAAGGCGATCGCGGCCGCACTGCTTGCGCTTTTCGTCGCGATGAAGCTCGATCTGCCGCAGCCGCGCACCGCGATGACGACCGTGTTCGTCGTCATGCAGCCGCAAAGCGGGATGGTGCTCGCCAAGAGCTTCTACCGAATCTGCGGCACGCTGATCGGTCTGGTGGTCATGCTCGCGCTGCTCGGGCTGTTCTCGCAACAGCCCGAGCTGTTCATGATCTCGACCGCGCTGTGGGTCGGCATCTGCACGGCCGGCGCCGCGCGCAACCGCAATTTCCGCTCGTACGGCTTCGTGCTGGCAGGCTACACGGCAGCGCTGATCGGCATCCCGGCGTCGCAGCATCCGGACGGCGCGTTCCTGTCCGCGCTCACGCGGGTGGCCGAGGTCTCGCTCGGCATCATCTGCTCCGGCGCGGTTAGCGCGCTGGTGTTTCCGGAGCATGCGGGCGAGCAGATGCGCTCCACCGTGCGCGCGCGCTTCAGCGCGTTCGTCGAATACGTGTCGGCTTCGCTGTCGGGCCACGTGCCGCGCGAGCAGATCGACGCAACCAATGCGCGCTTTGTCGCGGACATCGTCGGCTTCGAGACGACCCGCAGCGTCGCGGTCTTCGAGACGCCCTTCTCGCGGATGAGAAGCGGCCGCCTGTCGCGTCTGAACAGCGAGTTCATGACCGCGTCGACGCGTTTTCATGCCTTGCATCAACTGATGAACCGGCTTCACGAAGGCGGCGCGAGCGTAACGGTCGCCGCACTGGAGCCGTATTTCAGGGAGATCGCGCCGCTGCTCGCGAAGTCGAGCGCGGGTGAACCCGTCTTGAGCGCCGCCGACGCCACGCACGCCGCCGCGCAACTCGAAACGTACAGGGCCGGGTTGCCGGGGCGTGTACGTGAAACGCGCGCCGGGCTCGAACTGCAACCGGATGCGCCTCTGCTCGACTTCGACACCGCCGCCGAACTGCTGTATCGCTTCGTCGACGATCTGCACGCGTACGCCGCGACCTATGCCTCGCTCGCCGTCGACACGCACGAGCGTGAACGCTGGATCGAGCGCTACGAGCCAAAGACGAATCCGATCGCGGCGGGCGTTGCCGGTCTGCGCGCGACCATCGTGATGCTGGTGGTCGGCGCGTTCTGGATCGCCACGGCGTGGCCGAGCGGCTCGACGCTGGCGCTCAATGCCGCAACGGTCTGCGCGCTGGCGTCATCGTCGCCCTATCCGATGCGCACCGCGTTCCAGATGGCAGGCGGTACCGTGCTGGCTTCGCTCGCCGGCATGATCGTGACGTTCGGCATCTATCCGCACATCACCGGCTTTCCGCTGCTTGCCCTCGCGCTCACGCCGGCCCTGCTGATCGGCGTGTTCATGACGACGCGGCCGAAGCTCGCCGGCTATGGCATGGGTTACTGCATCTTCTTCAGCTTTCTGGCGGGCCCCGACAATCTGATCGTCTACGATCCCACCAGCTTCATGAACGATGCACTGGCGTTGACCCTGGCGCTGCTGGTGGGGTCCATTGCGTTTGCCGTGCTGCTGCCGCCGTCGACGCCATGGCTGCGCAACCGCCTCTTCAACGATCTGCGGCGCCAGGTCGTGCTGACGTGCCACGGACGTCTGTCGCGGCTGCGCTCGCGCTTCGAGAGCGGCGCACGCGATCTGACGTTCCAGATCAACGCGCTTGCAGAGGGCGAGCCGGCATTGAAGCTCAACACGCTGCGCTGGCTGTTTGCGGTGCTCGAAGTGGGCAACGCGGTGATCGATCTGCGCAAGGAGATTGCGACGCTGCCCGCCGACGCACGCTATGCGGACTCGATGCCGTGGCGTGTCGCGATCCGCAGGATGCGCGATACGCTCGCGAAACTGTTCCACAAGCCGGATGCGGATCGCCATGTCGCCGCGCTGGCCGCGACGGCCGACGCCATTGCCGCGACGCAACAGGTGCTTGCCACGTTCACGCCGCCGCGCGAGGAACGTCACCAGTTGCAACGCATCCTGAGTCATCTGCATTTCATTCGCACCGCGCTGCTCGATCCGCAATCGCCGCTGGAAGAACTGGTTGGCGCACGGCGTGACGCGCGTGAAGGAGACCACCATGCCACGTGAAATCGCTGTCCTTGACGCGTACGTGCCGGCCATTGTGCTGCTGTTCATTGCCGGTGCCGCCGTGACCTGGGTGCTGGACCGTGTGATCGCCTGGACCGGGCTGTATCGCGTCGTCTGGCACCCTTCCCTATTCAGGGCGAGCCTGCTCGTCTGTGTGTGCGGCGTGCTTGGGCTCGCCGTTTATCGTTGATCAGAGTCGAATCATGACCATCCGGAAAATTATTGGCTTCGTCGCGACCCTCGCTATTTTTGGCGTCGCGATCCTGACTGGCCGTGCGCTGTGGGTGCACTACATGGACGAACCCTGGACGCGCGATGGGCGCGTGCGTGCGGACGTCATCAACATTGCGCCTGATGTGTCGGGTGCGGTGGTTGAACTGCCGGTGCACGACAACCAGCTCGTGAAGAAAGGCGATCTGTTGATGCAGATCGATCCATCGCATTACCAGATTGCGGTCGAGCAGGCCCAGGCAGCGGTTGCGGCACGCAAGGCCGAGTTGCAGATGCGCCGCGACGACGCGCAGCGGCGTGCGGATATGGACAGCCTGGTGGTGTCGAAGGAAAGCCGCGAGAACGCGACGCACACCGCCAGCGCTGCTGAAGCGCAGTATCAGCAGGCGCTCGCCGCGCTGGATGCAGCGAAGCTGAATCTCGAGCGCACGCGGGTGGTGGCGCCTGCCGACGGCTATGTGACGAACCTGCAGGTTTTCCGCGGCGACTACGCGAATGCCGGTGCGCCCAAAATGGCTATCGTCGATAGCCATTCGTTCTGGGTATATGGGTATTTCGAGGAAACCAAGTTGCCGCGTGTGCGGATCGGCGACAAGGCCGAAATGCGGTTGATGAGCGGTGGGGTTCTGCACGGGCACGTCGAGAGCATTTCTCGCGGCATTTATGACCGCGATAATCCGCAAAGCCGTGAGCTGCTCGCTGATGTGAATCCTACTTTCAACTGGGTAAGGTTGGCGCAGCGGGTGCCCGTGCGGGTGCATATTGATCAGGTGCCTGATGGGCTCGTGCTTTCTGCTGGGACTACCTGTACGGTTGTTGTTACGCCTGGTTGATGCTTTTTTTTGATCTGGGGTTGGTGCGTTTCCTTGTTTTGCTTCTGGTTTATTAGCGTCGCCCCTGTGCGGGGCGGCACCTACTTTTCTTTGTCTTCCAAAGAAAAGTAGGCAAAAGAAAGGCGCTTCGAAAACTCACCTCTTCAGGGTGTGTCGCTAACGGGGAATGGCAACCCATGAAGTGTCGACCTCGCAGAAGAGACGGCATCGGTCCGACGCCAGACCGTCCCTCGCACAGTACAGCCTGTGACAAAGGGCTCATTCATCCCACTCCGCACAATGTGCGTCGCGGACCGGCTTGCGTCGCGGGGCCACCATGCTCGGCAAGCGCCCCCGACACGCCCCTGGCATCCATACCTCCGTCAGCCTCGGTCAACCAGCTTGGCCGGCGCATTCGATTTGCGCGGGCTCCACACGAAATCATCGCAAACGTTCCACAAGCCTAGTCGCTCTGCGGCTATCTCATGTCCTATCCGCCCGATCGTCGAACTCACAAGAACGGCATCGCAAACGCCGATGTTTGCGCTTGAGCTTGAGCTTGAGCTTGAGCTTGAGCTTGAAGCTTGAGCTTGAGCTTGAGCTTGAGCCTAAGGCTAAGCCTAAGCCTAAGCCTAAGCCTAAGCCACGCAATGATATGCAGAAGGTGCTGTGCCGGACGGCGACGCGCGTAGCGCGGAGTCGGAGGGATGAGCCCTTTGTCACAATCGGTACTGTGCGAGGGACGGTCTGGCGTCGGACCGATGTCGCATCCTCTGCGAGGGCGACACTTCATGGGGTGCCATTCCCCGTCATTCACACACCGGGAAGGGACAAGTCTTCGGCGCCTTTCTTTTGCCTACTTTTCTTTGGCAAGACAAAGAAAAGTAGGTGCCGCCCCGCACAGGGGCGACGCCAATAAACCAGAAGCAAAACAAGGAAAGGCACCAACCCCAGCCAGACAGGCAAAACAACAACAAAACAAAAAAATCAGAACCCCAATCTAAACTTCCCAACCATCCCCTTAAGCGCCTTAGCCTGATCATCAAGCGACTGCGCTGCGGCAGTAGCCTGCTCCACCAGAGCAGCATTCTGCTGCGTCCCCGCATCCATCTGCGTGACAGCAAGATTGATCTCTTCGATCCCGGAACTCTGCTCGGCGGACGCCGCAGAAATCTCCCCCATGATGTCCGTCACACGTTTGACCGCCTTCACGACTTCATCCATGGTCTGCCCGGCATCCTGAGCAAGCGTCGATCCATTGCTAACCCGTTCGACGGAAGCATTGATCAGCGTCTTGATCTCCTTTGCCGCCGCAGCGCTGCGCCCGGCAAGATTGCGCACTTCGCCCGCCACCACCGAGAAGCCGCGCCCGTCCTCACCAGCACGCGCAGCCTCGACGGCAGCGTTCAGCGCAAGAATGTTCGTCTGGAATGCGATCCCCTCGATCACGCCGATGATGTCGCCAATGCTGCGCGCACTCTCGTTGATCTTGCCCATCGTCGCCACGACGCGACCGACCACCTCGCCGCCCTTCTCCGCAATCTCCGATGCGTTGTGGGCCAGCGCGCTCGCCTGCTTCGCGTTATCGGCGTTCTGGCGCACCGTCGACGTCAACTGCTCCATGCTGCTCGCAGTGCGCTCGAGCGCGACCGCCTGCTGCTCGGTGCGCTGCGACAGGTCGAGATTGCCCATCGAAATCTCGCTGGACGCCGCGGCAATCGCCTCGGCGCTCGCCGCAATATCGGCAACCGTCGTCGACAAATCCTTCTGCATGTCGCGCAGCGCGAACAGCATGCTCGACGTATCCTTTCGCCCGATCGAAATCTCATTGGACAGATCGCCCGCCGCGATGCGGCTCGCAATCTCTTTCGCGTACACCGGCTCGCCGCCCAGTTGCCGCGACAGGCGCCGCACCACCCATTCACTGACGAAGAACGCGAGAACCATCAAGCCGGCCGTCATCACGGCCATCATCACGAACGACGAGTGATAGATGAAGGCGGAGGCCTCGATGGTCGCCTTCGCCGCGGTCCCGCGCTGCGCGACGAGTTCGTCGACCAGTTTCTCGAGCTTGCCTGTTTCGACCAGCAGCGAAACGTCCTGCGTGCCGACCTGCCAGTTCATCTGCGACAGATCCAGCGGCTGCGCCTTCACCAGCTTGACGAACTCGCGCAGATTGCCGCTCCACGCCGCGACCGCCGCAGCGAACTTCTTCTGTTGGGCCACCGCCGCACTGTCGGAGCCGTCGGCATACTGCTGCAGCGTGTTCATCTGGGTGCCGATCGCCGTGAGCCCCGCCTCGATGTCGTTACCGAGGTCGTCGCGCTCCTTCGCGGTCGTGGCGGTCAGCAGCATCTTCTGGGCGCGACTTGCGCGCAGGACGTACCCACGCGCTTCCTCGACCGCACGGCTCGCAACATGGCCCTGGTCGTAGATCGACTGGGTCGACTCGTTCAGGCGGCTGATCTGCGTCAGCGAAAATACCCCGATCGCCATCGTGCCGATCAACAACAGCGCAAACGCCAGACGCAGCGTTGCCTTCACCGACAGGCCCTTGAGCCGGCCTGCCGGCACACGCGATTGCGACACTGCGCCCTCCGGAACGAACCCCGCGTCCGGGCGCTTGCCCAGCGTTGCTGCTTTCATTTTTCTGCCCCCACATTTAGAACCGAACTGCCGGAAAGGTCTGTCCCGGCATTACCGCCTGTCTTTCCCGGTCAACGGCACTACGCCGTCAATCTTTAATCTCGCGCGCGCGGCGCAGTCCCGGGCCCCGTGACGCGCCGCTTCGTGGGCCACGCGCCTGCGAGTCGGTTTATACACGTCCAAAAAACCATTCAGAAGCATTTCAGACCACCCAAACCCAGTATCCGGGACAATCCCAATGCACCGGAATGATGCAAATATGGCATGCCGCGATGTCCGATTCGCGACAAAACTTGGCGGGACAATTACTCCAAGCCACACTAAACTCCCTGAACTAACAAATAAGCCCGGCGAATAAAGTGCAAAGGCTGCGTTCCGGTGTCGCAGCCGGTGTTGCAGCCCATTCCAGCCGGTCCGCTCGACAATTTCTCCCAGCCCTTTTCAACCTTATGGAAACGAGCCTCAACAAAAGCGCCATCGCCACCGCTGGCGCAACCAGCGCCGCGGCCACGCCGGCCGCCGCCGCGGGCAAAGTCCAGCGCACGGTGTACTCCGTGCTGGGTGCAATCAGCTTCTCGCACCTGCTCAACGACATGATCCAGTCGTTGATCCTCGCCATTTATCCGATGCTGAAGGACAACTTCTCGCTGTCGTTCGGCCAGATTGGCCTCATCACGCTGGTCTACCAGATCACGGCATCCCTGCTGCAACCGCTCGTCGGCATCTATACGGACAGGCATCCGAAGCCGTATTCGCTGCCGGTCGGCATGGGCTTCACGCTGTCCGGACTGGTGCTGATGTCAGTTGCGCCGAACTTCGGCGTGCTGCTGGTCGCGGCGGCGCTGGTGGGCTGCGGCTCGTCGGTGTTTCACCCGGAATCGTCGCGGGTCGCGCGAATGGCGTCCGGCGGCCGGCACGGTTTCGCGCAGTCGCTGTTTCAGGTCGGCGGCAATGCGGGCTCGTCGCTCGGGCCGCTGCTCGCGGCACTGATCGTCATTCCGCATGGCCAGCGCAGCATTGCGTGGTTCTCGGTAGCGGCGCTCGTGGCAATCGTCGTACTCACGCAGATCGGCCGCTGGTACAAACAGCATCCGGCAACGAAGAAGGCGCGCGGTGCACAGGCCGGACATCCGACGCTCCCGCGCAGCAAGGTGATGCTTGCAATGAGCGTGCTCGTGCTGCTGGTGTTCTCGAAGTACTTCTATCTCGCGAGCATCAACAGCTACTTCACGTTCTATCTGATCGACAAGTTCCACCTGCCGGTTCAGGCCGCGCAGATCCACCTATTCGTGTTCCTTGCGGCCGTTGCCGCGGGCACGATGATCGGCGGCCCGATCGGCGACAGGATCGGCCGCAAGTATGTGATCTGGGTGTCGATCCTCGGCGTCGCGCCGTTCACGCTGCTGCTGCCCTACGCCAACCTGTTCTGGACCGGCGTGCTGACCGTGGTGATCGGTATCGTGCTGGCGTCGGCGTTCTCGGCCATCCTCGTGTATGCGCAGGAACTGATTCCCGGCAAGTTGGGAATGGTTTCAGGGCTCTTCTTCGGCTTCGCGTTTGGCCTGGGGGGCGTCGGTGCGGCGGTGCTCGGGCAACTGGCCGACGCAACGAGCATTGCATTCGTCTACAAGGTCTGCTCGTTCCTGCCGCTGATCGGCGTGCTGACCGTGTTCCTGCCGAACGTGGAAGGCAGGAAGGCCAAAACTTGAACGTCCCGCGCCTCACGTAAGAGGCAAACGGAAACGGAGAAAGGCGCTGCGTTGCGGCGCCTTTTTTTCGTGGGTCGCCGGACTGCGCACGTCCGCGCCGCTCTCTGCGCCTCGTGCCCGCCTGTTCCCCACTCCGATCCGTACGTGTGCCGCCCGTCCTCGCGCACACGCCAGCGTCATGGTGAACCCGCGTTGTTCGACCGTACCGCGGTGCTCTATCCTGTGCGCACGCGCTGCACCTGCCGCCCGCTTCGCACGCCCGCGCGTGGTTCGCTTGCTGTTCTCCGCTCAACGCATGACAGAAGGACCGCCGCCGATGACCCGCTACCGCGATTTCCACCGCCGCTCGATTGAAGACCCCGAATCGTTCTGGGCGAACGAAGCGCAACGCATCCACTGGGAAACGCCGTTCGAGCGCGTGCTCGACCGCTCGAACCCGCCGTTCGCACGCTGGTTCACAGGCGGCCGGACGAACCTGTGTCACAACGCGGTCGACCGGCATCTCATCGAGCGCGCTCAACAGAACGCGCTCATCTACGTCTCGACGGAAACCGGCATCGAGCGGCGCTACACCTACGCCGAGCTGTACGCGGAAATCAACCGGATGGCCGCCGTCATGCGCTCGCTTGGCGTGAAGCGCGGCGACCGCGTGCTGATCTATCTGCCGATGATTGCCGAAGCCGTGTTTGCGGTGCTCGCCTGCGCGCGGCTCGGCGCGATTCACTCGGTCGTGTTCGGCGGGTTCGCAGCGTTCAACCTCGCGGCCCGCATCGATGACGCGAAACCCGCGTTGATCGTCACTGCCGACGCCGGCGCGCGCGGCGGAAAAGTGATCGACTACACGCCGCTCGTCGACGAAGCGCTTGCACGCGCCACCCACAAGCCGCCGCATGTCCTGCTGATCGACCGGCAACTGGCGCCCCAGCGGCTCTCCGCCAGCTACCTGGTCGCCTACGAGCCGCTGCGGGAACAATATTTCGATGCCCACGTGCCGTGCGAATGGCTCGAGTCGAACGAGCCGTCCTACGTGCTCTACACGTCCGGCACGACCGGCCGGCCGAAAGGCGTACAGCGCGACGTCGGCGGCTATGCGGTCGCGCTGGCGGCGTCGATGGAATATATCTTCGAAGGCCGCGCCGGCGACACGATGTTCACGGCGTCGGACATCGGCTGGGTGGTCGGGCACAGCTACATCATCTACGCGCCGCTGATCGCGGGCCTGACGACGGTCATGTACGAAGGCACGCCGATCCGTCCGGATGGCGGCATCTGGTGGCGCCTCGTCGAGCAGTACCGCATCAACCTGATGTTCACCGCGCCGACCGCGCTGCGCGTGCTGAAGAAGCAGGATCCGGCGCTGATGAAGAAGTCCGACCTGTCGAGCCTGCGCACCCTGTTTCTGGCCGGCGAGCCGCTCGACGAGCCGACCGCTTCATGGATTTCGGACGCGCTCGGCAAGCCGGTCGTCGACAACTTCTGGCAGACCGAAACCGGCTGGCCGATCCTTGCGATCCAGCGCGGCATTGAAGCATTGCCCCCCAAACTCGGCTCGCCAGGGGTGCCGTGTTACGGCTACGACCTGTCGATACGCAACGAACTCACCGGCGAGCAATGTGCGCCCGGCGAAAAGGGCGTGATCACGCTTGGCTATCCGCTGCCGCCGGGATGCATGTCGACGGTCTGGGGCGACGACGCACGCTTCGTGAAAACGTACTGGTCGAGCCTGCCGGGTCAGCAGCTTTACTCGACATTCGACTGGGGCGTGCAGGACGACGATGGCTACGTGACGATCCTCGGCCGCACCGACGACGTGATCAACGTCGCCGGCCACCGGCTGGGCACGCGCGAAATCGAGGAAGCATTGTCGAGCCATGCTGCCGTGGCGGAGGTGGCGGTGGTGGGTGTCGCGGATCCGCTCAAGGGGCAGGTGGCGCTCGCGTTCGTCGTGTTGCGCGACCCGGACCGGTATGCAAAGGCTGAGGCGCGAGGCAAGCTCGAAGCGGATCTGGCAGGCACCGTGGACCGGCAACTCGGCGCGATTGCTCGGCCTGCGCGCGTGCACGTAGTGTCGATGCTGCCGAAGACGCGTTCGGGCAAGCTGCTGCGTCGTGCGATTGCGGCGCTGGCCGAGGGCCGCGACCCGGGCGATCTGCCGACGATCGAAGATCCCGCCGCGCTCGCGCAGTTGCGCGCGGCGCTGGATCAGGCGGGGGGCGGTTAGCGAGCCAGCCACGCCGACCGGCTCACCCACCGGCGTGACGTTCACTCCATCAAACCCGCGCCCGCAGAAACCGCGAAAGGATGCCGTTCGAGTACGTGCCGGCGATATCCGTCAGGAACGTTGCGAACGAGGTCGGCGCGTGGGCGTTGGCGGTATCGGAAACCGTGCGCACGATCGCGCACGGCACTCCATATTCGAAACACACCTGCGCAATCGCCGCGCCTTCCATTTCGACCGCAAGCGCATCTGGCAGCGCGTCACGCAGCGCCTCGACGGCCGCGGCACTCGCGACAAACTGGTCGCCACTGATCACGAGCCCGCGATGCACCCGCGGCATCGCCGTCGCAAAGCGCGCTGCAAGCGTGACACCCTCTTCCGTGACGAAGCGCTCACACGCATCGGCAAGCTGCGCCGACAACGACTGATCGGCAACAAAGCGCGTCACACCCAGTAGCGGCACTTCGAAGCGCGGGAAAAGCGGCGACGCGTCGAGGTCGTGCTGCATCAACGCATCGGCGACGACGATATCGCCGATCCGCACGTCGCGCCCGACACCGCCGGCAACCCCGGTGAACACGACTGCTTCGACGTCGAATGCGTGAATCAACGCGCTGACCGTCGCCGCCGCGGCGACCTTGCCGACCCGCGCAAGTGTCACCACGCATGGCGTGCCATGCACCGTGCCAACGTGATAGTCACGACGGCCATGCGTGACCGTGCGCACACCTGACTCCGCACGCATCGCCTCGACCAGATCGCCCAGTTCCTGCGGCAATGCCGCCAGCACACCCAGCACGCGACGGCCCGCGACACCCATTTCGACAGGCGCGCTCATTCGACAGCCTGCAGCTTGGCCACCGCGAGCGCCAGCCACTTCTCGCCGTGCCGCTTGAACTTGACCTGCGCCTTCGCATCGCCGCCGCTCCCTTCGAGGGCGGTAATCGTACCTTCACCAAACTTCGTGTGGAACACCTGCTGACCGATGCGGAAGCCGGTTTCCGCCGCACGCTGCTCGTTCGCAAAGGCCGGCAGCGGCGCGGATGTTGCCGCCCCGCCATAGCCCTGCTGACGGTCCGGGCGCGCGAACCAGTCGCGCCCGTAGCCGGCATTGTCCGAACGGCCGCCCCAACGCGCCCCTGCCTCGACCTTCGGTGTGAGCCACTTCAACGTTTCCTGCGGCAGTTCGTCGAAAAAGCGCGAGCGGATGTTGTAGCGCGTCTGGCCGTGCAGCATGCGGCTCTGCGCGAACGACAGATAGAGCCGTTCCTTGGCCCGGGTGATGGCGACATAAGCGAGGCGCCGCTCCTCCTCCAGACCATCCGTTTCCATCGCGCTGTTCTCGTGCGGGAAGAGGCCCTCCTCGAGACCGGTGATGAACACGGCCGTGAATTCGAGTCCCTTCGCCGCATGCACCGTCATCAGCTGAACGGCTTCCTGGCCGGCCTGCGCCTGGTTGTCGCCGGCTTCGAGCGATGCGTGCGACAGGAAGCCCGCCAGCGGCGTCATCGTGTCGGGGTTTTGCGCGGGGTCGGTGGGCGACACCGCATCGAGCACCACGGTGTTCGGATCGTCGGTGGCGGCAACCAGCTCTGGCGCGGCAGTCGCACCCGGACGCAAGGGGATCGAACGCGCAGGCGTGTCGAGACCGTAGCCTTCTTCGCTGACAAACGCCGCCGCCGCGTTGACCAGTTCCTGCAGATTTTCGAGCCGGTCCTGACCTTCGCGCTCGTTCTGGTAGAACTCGGCGAGACCACTCACGCGAACCACGTACTCGACCGTTTCCGGCAGGCTCATCTGCTGCGTTTCCGCGCGCATCTTCGCGATCAGGTTCGCAAAGCTGCCGAGGCTCGAGCCGGCCTTGCCGGTGACATACGGAATGGCCGCAGCCATCGACACGTTGTAGAGCCGGGCCGAATCCGCCAGCTGTTCGATCGACCGCGCGCCGATTCCGCGCGTCGGAAAATTGACGACGCGCGCGAACGCGGTGTCGTCGTTCGGGTTGTCGATCAGGCGCAGGTAGGCGAGCGCATGCTTCACTTCCTGCCGCTCGAAAAAGCGCAGGCCGCCATACACGCGATAGGGAATGCCCACGTTCACGAGCGTATGTTCGATCGTGCGCGACTGCGCGTTGCTCCGGTACAGCACGGCGATTTCGCTGCGCGACAGGCCGGTGTTGATCAGCGCCTTGATCTCTTCGACGATCCAGCCCGCCTCCTGGGTATCGGTGGCGGCCTCGTAGACGCGCACGGGTTCGCCATGGCCCGCGTCGGTGCGCAGGTTCTTGCCGAGACGCCGCGAGTTGTTCGCAATCAGCTGATTCGCCGCATCCAGGATGTGGCCGTGCGAACGGTAGTTCTGCTCCAGCTTGATGAGGTGCCGCACGTTGAATTCGTGCTCGAAGTCGCGCATGTTGCCGACGTTCGCGCCCCGGAAGGCATAGATCGACTGGTCGTCGTCGCCGACGGCGAAGATCGAATTCGTCTGGCCGGCGAGAAGCTTGAGCCACGCGTACTGGAGCTTGTTGGTGTCCTGAAACTCGTCGACGAGGATGTGCCTGAAACGCGCCTGATAGTGCGCGCGCAGCGGCGGATTGTGCGCGAGCAATTCGTAACAGCGCAGCAGCAGCTCCGGAAAATCCACCACGCCTTCGCGCTGGCACTGCTGGTCGTACGCTTCGTACAGTTCGACGAATTTCCGGTTGAAATTGTCGGTCGCATCGACGTCTTTCGGACGCAGCCCCTGCTCTTTCGCGTTGTTGATGAAGTACTGCAGGTTCTTCGCCGGATATTTCTCGTCGTCGATGTTAAGGCCCTTCATCAGACGCTTGATTGCCGAGAGCTGGTCGGCCGTGTCGAGAATCTGGAAAGTGGCCGGCAGCCCGGCATCGCGGTGATGCGCGCGCAGCATCCGGTTGCACAGGCCGTGAAACGTGCCGATCCACATCCCGCGCGTGTCGATGGGCAAGAGCGCCGACAGGCGCGACATCATCTCGCGGGCGGCCTTGTTCGTGAACGTGACGGCGAGGATCGTCACCGGCGAGGCGAAGCCGTGCTGGATCAGCCACGCGATCCGTGTGATGAGGACGCGCGTTTTGCCACTACCGGCGCCTGCCAGAATGAGTGCCGGCTCGTTCGGTAACGTGACGGCAGCGTGTTGTTCGGGGTTCAGGTTCGCGAGCAGATCGGGCATGTGAGATGGGGAAAACAGCGGGTCGTGCAGCCTTATGGCGGGTCGTCCGACATTATAAGTCCCGGCGCTGAATGTGCCGGCAAGCGCTGGCCGAACGGCCGATGCAGAGGCCGCATCCCTCGTGCCGCCCCTGGCCGCATGGCCAACCGTCGGGGCTGCGCGCCGCCTGGCCGCCGCCAGCCTTTATAATTGGGACATTCCCGCCTTTTCACGAATTTTTCAGCAGACTTCCAACAATGAGCGACAGCACGCTGGCCAAGAGTTTCGAGCCCGATACCATCGAGAGCTACTGGGGTCCCGAGTGGGAAAAACGCGGCTATGCCGCGCCGACCATGGCTCCCGAGCGCGAGGATTTCTCGATCCAACTGCCGCCGCCGAACGTCACGGGCACGCTGCACATGGGCCACGCGTTCAACCAGACCATCATGGACGGCCTCACGCGCTATCACCGCATGCTTGGCGAAAATACGCTGTGGCTGCCGGGCACCGATCACGCGGGGATCGCCACACAGATCGTCGTCGAACGGCAGCTGGATGCGCAGAAAATCTCGCGCCACGACCTCGGCCGCGAGAAGTTCGTCGAGCGCGTGTGGGAATGGAAGCAGGAGTCCGGCTCGAGCATCACGAAGCAGGTGCGGCGGCTCGGCGCATCGGTCGACTGGTCGCGCGAGTACTTTACGATGGACGACAGGATGTCGGCCGCCGTGCGCGATGTTTTCGTCCGCCTGTATGAACAGGGTCTGATCTATCGCGGCAAGCGCCTCGTCAACTGGGACCCGGTGCTGCTCACCGCCGTGTCCGATCTGGAAGTCGTCAGCGAGGAAGAAAACGGCCACCTGTGGCATATCCATTACCCGCTGGCCGACGGCTCGGGCCACCTGACCGTCGCCACGACGCGTCCCGAGACGATGCTGGGCGACGTCGCGGCCATGGTCCACCCGGAGGACGAACGCTACGCGCACCTGATCGGCAAGACCGTCAAGCTGCCGCTGGCCGACCGCGAAATTCCGATCATCGCCGACGACTACGTCGACCGCGAATTCGGCACGGGCGTGGTGAAAGTGACACCCGCGCACGATTTCAACGACTACCAGGTCGGCCAGCGCCACAAGCTGCCGCAGATCGAAATCCTCACGCTGGACGCGAAGATCAACGACAACGCGCCCGAAAAGTATCGCGGCATGGACCGCTTCGAGGCCCGCAAGCATGTCGTGGCCGATCTGGAAGCGCTGGGCCTGCTCGAGTCGGTGAAGCCACACAAGCTGATGGTGCCGCGTGGCGACCGCACCGGTGTCGTCATCGAGCCGATGCTGACCGATCAGTGGTTCGTCGCGATGAGCAAGCCTGCGCCCGAAGGCACGTTCAATCCGGGCAAGTCGATTGCGCAAACGGCGCTCGATGTCGTGCGCAGCGGCGAAATCAGGTTCGTTCCGGAAAACTGGACCACCACGTATTACCAGTGGCTCGAAAACATCCAGGACTGGTGTATCTCGCGCCAGCTGTGGTGGGGCCATCAGATTCCCGCCTGGTATGGCGAGAACGGCGAAATCTTCGTGGCGAAGACCGAAGAAGAAGCGAAGGCACGGGCGGTCGCGAGAGGCTACACCGGCCAGCTCAAGCGCGACGAAGACGTGCTCGACACGTGGTTCTCGTCGGCGCTCGTGCCCTTCTCGTCGCTGGGATGGCCCAACGAGACCGAAGAACTGAAGCATTTCCTGCCTTCGTCCGTGCTGGTGACGGGCTTCGACATCATCTTCTTCTGGGTCGCGCGCATGGTCATGATGACCACGCACTTCACCGGCAAGGTGCCATTTGACACCGTGTACGTGCACGGGCTCGTGCGCGATCACGAGGGTCAGAAGATGTCGAAAAGCAAGGGCAACACGCTCGACCCGATCGATATCGTCGACGGCATCGATCTCGATGCGCTGGTCGCGAAGCGCACCACCGGCCTGATGAATCCGAAGCAGGCCGCCAGTATCGAAAAGAAGACGCGCAAGGAATTCCCCGAAGGCATTCCGGCGTTCGGCACCGACGCGCTGCGATTCACGATGGCCTCGTTGGCGACGCTCGGGCGCAATGTCAACTTCGACCTCGCGCGCTGCGAGGGGTATCGCAACTTCTGCAACAAGCTGTGGAACGCCACGCGCTTCGTGCTGATGAACTGCGAAGGCCACGACTGCGGCTTCGGCAAGCCGGAAGAATGCTCAACAAGCCCATGTGGCCCGGGCGCTTACCTCGATTTCTCGCAGGCGGACCGCTGGATCGTGTCGCACCTGCAGCGCGTCGAAGCCGAAGTCGCAAAAGGCTTCGCCGACTACCGTTTCGACAATGTGGCGAACGCCATATACAAATTCGTGTGGGACGAATACTGTGACTGGTATCTCGAACTCGCGAAGGTCCAGATCCAGACGGGTACGCCGGAGCAGCAGCGTGCCACGCGCCGCACCCTGTTACGTGTGCTGGAAACCGTGCTGCGCCTGGCGCACCCGGTGATTCCGTTCATCACCGAAGCGCTCTGGCAGAAGGTGGCGCCGCTCGCGGCAAGCTATCCGGAAGGCAAGGCGGAAGGCGAAGCCTCGCTCATGGTGCAGCGCTACCCGGTGGCCGAGCCGAAAAAGATCGACGAAGCCGCCGAGCAGTGGGTAGCCGACCTGAAGGCCGTGATCGATGCGGCGCGGAACCTGCGCGGCGAGATGAACCTGTCGCCGGCAACGAAAGTGCCGCTGCTGGCAACCGGCAATGCCGAGCGTCTGCGAACGTTCGCGCCTTATGCCCAGGCGCTGGCCCGTCTGTCAGAGGTCCAGATCATCGCCGACGAAGCAACGCTCGATGCGCAGGCAGCTGGCGCGCCGATTGCTATCGTTGGTCATGACAAGCTGGTGCTGAAGGTCGAGATCGATGTCGCCGCCGAACGGGAGCGTCTGTCGAAAGAGATCGCACGATTGACGGCTGAAGTGTCGAAATGTAACGCCAAGCTGCAGAATGAGAGTTTTGTTGCAAAAGCCCCGCCTGCGGTCGTTGGGCAGGAGCAGAAAAGGCTGGCAGAATACGAGACCACCATCGGCAAGCTGACCGCGCAACTCGCGCGTCTGCCCGCCTGAAACCGCGCCATGTGTTCGATAACTGGCCATAGACGCACGCGCCGTAACCAGAGGATCAGGGTAATCACATGCTAAAAGTTACAAAAGCAGTCTTTCCGGTAGCAGGTCTGGGTACCCGGTTCCTCCCCGCCACCAAGGCGAGCCCGAAGGAGATGCTGCCCATCGTCGACAAGCCGCTGATCCAGTACGCAGTGGAAGAGGCGATGGCGGCCGGCATCACGGAAATGATCTTCGTCACCGGTCGCAGCAAGCGCGCGATCGAAGATCACTTCGACAAGTCGTATGAGATCGAGGCGGAACTCGAGGCGCGCGGCAAGACCAAGTTGCTGGAACTCGTGCGCAGCATCAAGCCGAGCCATGTCGACTGCTTCTATGTGCGTCAGCCGGAAGCACTCGGTCTGGGCCATGCGGTGCTGTGCGCGGAGAAGCTGGTCGGCGACAACCCGTTTGCCGTCATCCTTGCGGACGACCTGCTGTACGGCAAGCCACCAGTCATGCAGCAGATGATCGAGGTGTTCGACCACTATCACAGCTCGGTGATCGGCGTCGAAGAGATCCCGCACGAAGAGACAAAGTCTTACGGCATCGTCGAAGGCAAGGAGTGGGAGGATTCGATCATCAAGATGTCGGGCATCGTCGAAAAGCCGGCGCCCGAAGTCGCGCCGTCTAATCTCGGCGTGGTGGGACGTTATGTGCTGAAGCCGCGCATCTTCGACCATATTCGCGCGATCAAGCCGGGCGCGGGCGGCGAGTTGCAGTTGACGGATGCGATCCAGTCACTGCTCGCCGACGAGCAGGTGCTCGCGTACAAGTATCACGGCACGCGTTTCGATTGCGGCAGCAAGCTCGGGTATCTGAAGGCGACGGTGGAGTTTGCGCTGCGTCACCCGGAAGTGGCCGCTGATTTCGAAGAATATCTGCGCACGCGCTCGCCGGTGCTCGCGGGTTGATCGCAACGTATCGGCATCGGCTACTCCAGCAGTAGCTGGCGCAAGGCGCTGTGCGAACCGCTCGATGCGGACACAGCGCCTTTCTTTTTTGCTGGACGCTCTGGCACCAGCCGGCACCAGCCAGGCATCAACCGGGCAAGGCCGACGCACGCCTCTCCTGCTCAACCCTGCCGATCCCCCTCTATCCGGCACTGCACTGGTCAAGCCCGGGACTATCACACCGCCAGCGAGCCAGATGCATGGCGCGGACGGCGCGCTACCGCCGCCGCATCAAGAACACGAAGGTCTTGTCCTGCGTCGAAACTTCGACGATTTCATTGCCGGTCTGTTTGGCGAACGCTGCGAAATCGCGTTGCGAGCCCGGATCGGTGGCGAGCACCTTCAGAATCTGGCCGCTTTCCATATCGGCAAGCGCCTTCTTGGCGCGCAGGATGGGCAACGGGCAGTTCAGCCCGCGCGCATCGACTTCCTTGTGAACCTGGATCTGCATCGGGTATCGACCTTCGGGTGGCGGCGTCAGCAAGACGCCATGAGAGCGTCAAATTCTACCGCAGCCACCCCGGATACGCTCTGCCCGCGTACACACCGCCCGCCTCACAGAAGCACAGGTTGCCCGCTCGCGAGCGACGCCCGCATGGCGCTGCCGATACGCGTCGCTTCAAGTGCATCCGCGAGACTCGCGCCCGCCTGCGCGCCGCCCTGCACAGCCGCCACGAACGCCTGCGCCTCGCACAGAAAGGCGTCTTCGAAACGCTCAAAGAAAGTCGGTGTACATTCGGTGCGCACGCCGCCGGCATCGGCGATCTCGACACGGTTCAGCCTCGGAATGCGCCCGATCGCGAGCGAGCCTGCCGTGCCGATCACCTCGCTGCCGGTGTCGTTGCCATGTGCCATCGTCCGCGACGCGTAGAACATCGCCAGTTGTCCGCCTTCGAATTCGCAGATCGCGACGCCGTTGTCGACATCGCCGAATTCGCGCAACCCTTCGTGCAGCGCGATCGTGCCGCTTGCGAATACGCGCGTTGCGCGTGGATTGCCGAGCAGCCAGCGCGCGACATCGATATCGTGCACGCTGCAATCCAGAAAAATCCCGCCCGACGTGGGCGCGAAGCGCACGAAGAAACCCTCGGGATCATTCTTGTCGCAGGTCTGCGAGCGAACCATGAACGGCCGGCCGATGCCGCCTGCCTCGATACGCTCGAATGCATCGCGGTAGCTCGGATCGAAGCGTCGCATGAAGCCGATGGTCACACGCAGATGCGGATAGCGCGCCGCCTCTTCCAGCACGCGTTCGCATTCCGCGACGTCGAGCGACAACGGCTTCTCGCAAAACACATGCTTGCCCGCGCGCAGCGCATCGACGATCTGTTGCGCGTGAAGCGCCGACGGCGTCACAAGCCACACCGCATCGACGTCGCGATCGTCGAGCAGCGCGGCATAGTCGCGAAAGAGCCGTGGCGCAGGCAGCGCGCCGCGTGCCCATTCGAGCTCATCTTCGAGCGGACTGCATGCGGCTGCAAGCGATGCGCCCGGCACGCGCCAGGCCAGATTCTGTGCGTGCCGTTTGCCGAGCCGGCCAAGGCCGACCACACCCACCCGCACGTTCGATACCGTTGTCGTCATCAGGATGTCTCCTTACCTGTTGCCTGGTTGCCCTGTGCACCCGCTGGGCCGTCCCAGCCGGCGCAGCCATTCATTCGCCGATCTTGACCGCGCGACCTTCACGCCATGAGCGTGTCGCGGCTTCGGCCAGTTCGAGCGCCTTCAGGCCGTCGGCGACCGTCGTACGCACCGGCTTGCCGTTCGTCACGGCGTCGAAGAAATGCGCGATCTCCAGCGCGTAGGCTGTGCGATAACGCTCGAGGAAGAACGCCTCGGGGACGTCGCTCGAAACGGCGCTCTTCGAGTAGGCGACGACTTCGGTCGGACGCACATTGCCCGCCTGCAGCATGCCGTCGCTGCCCAGCACCTCGAAGCGCTGGTCGTAGCCATAGGCCGCTCGACGGGCCGTATTGATCTGGCACAGCCGGCCGCGTCGGGTGCGGATCGTGACAGCCGTCGAATCGATATCGCCCGCATCGGCAATCGCCGGATCGGAGAGACAACTGCCGGTCGCGTGCAACGTATCGGCTTCGTCGTCGAGTATCCAGCGGAAGATATCGAAATCGTGGATCAGCATGTCCTTGAAGATACCGCCCGAATGCCTGATGTACTCGACGGGCGGCGCCCCCGGATCGCGGCTCGTCACCACGAGCATTTCCGGCGTGCCGATTTCGCCCGCGTCGATGCGCGCTTTCACTGCGGAAAAAGTCGGATCGAAGCGTCGCTGAAAGCCGATCATGCAGACGACACCCGCCTTCTCCACCGCCGTCGCGCACGCCCGCGCACGTTCGAGCGTGAGATCGACCGGTTTTTCGCAAAACACATGCTTCTTCTGCGCGGCCGATTGCAGGATCAGATCGGCGTGCGTATCAGTGCTCGAACAGATCACCGTCGCGCCGATCGACGGGTCGCCCATCGCAGCGTCGACATCCGCGACCTGCGCGCCGTGCATTCCGGCAAGCGCCGCTGCCGCCTCGCGGTTCACGTCGATCACGTACTTGAGCCGCACGCCCGGCTGCCGCGCGAGATTCGCCGCATGAATCCGGCCGATCCGGCCCGCGCCGAACACCGCAACTTCGATCATCGTGTCGCCTGTCTTTACCGCATCAGTCATCGTAGCCTCCAATATCCTTCGATTCTTCGACGTTTAGCTCAAGCTTGTACGCGAGCGCGATGAACAGCGCCTGGCACAGGCAGATGGTGCTCGTGAGCGAACGGAACGCGAACGCGCTCCCTTCCTTCACATAAAGTTGCGCGCTCGCGTAACGGAGCAGCGGCGAAAGCTGGCTGTCGGTGATGACGAGCGTCTTCGCCTGGTGGTGATGCGCAATGCGCAGGCAATACTGCGTTTCCTTCCCGTACGGCGCGAAACTGATCGCAATCACGACATCGCCCTTCTTCACGCTGCGAATCTGTTCGCGATACATGCCCCCGAACCCCGACACGAGATGCACGCGCTTTGGCGTATGCTGCAACGCGTACACGATGTAGCTCGCCACCGGAAACGACCGGCGCACGCCGACCACGTAGATGTTCTCGGCCTGCTGGAGCATCTTCACGGCGGCTTCGAACTGAGTGTCGTCGAGACTTTGTTCGAGTTCATCGAGCCCGCCGCGACACGCCGCCACAAACTCGCGTGCCACCGCGCCGCCCGACAGCGCACCCGGCTTTTCGTCGATCAGCTTGCGGATGCGCTGTTGATAGCTGGGGGACGACGTGCCCTGCCCCGTATAAGCCTGCCTGAACACCGCCTGCAGATCGGAGAAACCCGAAAAGCCGAAACGCTGCGCGAAACGCACCACCGCCGACGGATGCACGCCGCAACTCGCGGCAATATCGCTGGTGCGATCGACCATCACGCTCGATCGATGCTGCTCGAGATACGTCGCCACACTCTTCAGCTGCCGGGGCAGCGATTCGTAGTTTTCCGCGATGCGCTGCATCAATTCTTCGACGCTGGGCAGCTCTTCCGTGTTGTCTTCCGCCATGGGTATTCCTTTGTGCATTTTCCGCGCTGCATCAAGGGTTTGGAACCGCCCTGAACACTGCGTCGACGCTGCCGATTATAGGCAGGCAAACGAACAAATGGAACGTATTTTCTATTTTTCTCAATGTTGAAATTTTCATTGCACACGCCCTGAAGATGTCCTAATCTTGGTCGTGAGCGGCGGTGTGCTGTGCCAAGACGGCAGACCTCACGCTCCCTTTAATAACGACAGACCGAGAAAGGTGGAGACAATGAGACTTTGCAAGGGCAAGGCTTCGCTCAGGATTCTGGTTGCGGCACTCGCGCTGGCCGCCGGCTTTGGGGCGGCATCGTCCGCGCAGGCGGCGGATGGGCACTTCGTGCTGGTCAGTCACGCGCCGGATTCTGACTCGTGGTGGAACACCATCAAGAACGCGATCAAGCAGGCCGACGAGGACTTCAACGTCGAGACCGACTATCGCAACCCGCCGAACGGCGACATCGCCGACATGGCCCGCCTGATCGAACAGGCCGCGGCACGCAACTACGACGGCGTGGTCGTGACGATCGCCGACTTCGACGTGCTGAAAAGCTCGATCGGCAAGGTGACAGCCAAGAAGATTCCGCTCGTCACGATCAACTCCGGCACGGAAGAACAGAGTGCCCAGCTCGGCGCGATCATGCACGTCGGCCAGCCTGAATACGCGGCCGGCAAGGCGGCGGGTGAAAAGGCGAAAGCAGCGGGCATCAAGTCGTTCCTGTGCGTCAACCACTATGCAACCAACCCGGCCTCGTTCGAACGCTGCCGCGGCTTTGCGGATGCGATCGGCGTCAACTTCAAGAACTCGACGCTCGATACCGGCCAGGACCCGACCGGTGTCCAGTCGAAAGTGAGTGCGTTCCTGCGCAATCACCCGAACACCCAGGCCGTGCTGACGCTCGGGCCGCTGTCAGCCGATCCGACGATCAAGGCGCTGCAACAGATGGGCCTCGCCGGCAAGATCTGGTTCGCCACGTTCGACTTCGACGATGACATCGCCAAGGGCATCCAGGACGGCACGATCCAGTTCGCCATCGACCAGCAGCCGTATTTGCAGGGTTATATCCCGGTCGCGGTGCTGGCCATCGTGAAGAAGGAGCACACCACCGACCCGGCGAAGATTCGCCAGATCCTCCAGGCCAATCCGAAGTTCAAGGAGCGCCTCGCCACCTACGGGCTGGAACCCTCCTATGGACCGCGCAATATCGGTTCGGGCCCTGGCTTCATTACAAAGGCCAACGTCGACAAGGTGCTGAAGTACGCCGGTCAGTACCGCTGAGGAACGCATCGTGCAGGAACGCCGCGCGCGGCCCCCCCCCCCGTCGCGGCAGACATCAGGAAAGCGGGTTCCGGCCGGCGGCAGCTGGTCTGGCCGGCACTCGCCCTTTCGCAACGATCCCGATGCATTCACGTGCATCGAACGGGCTTTAAGCGCCGTACGGGCCCCCGCCACACCGGGTGCTTAACGGTGTACCAAGGAGAGCGTCAATGGGCGTAGCCAATCTTTTCCACGCCAATCCCCGCAAGCATCCCCCGACCGACCCGCAGGATCCGTCAAATGCGAACGCGACTTCCGCGGCGCCTGCCGGAGCAACCGATGAGCGGGTTCGCAAGGAATCGTGGTTCCGGCATCTGCTGAACCGGCCTGAATTTGCAGCGCTGGCCGGCACGGTGATGGTGTTCCTCGTGTTCGGCCTGTCGGCCGGAAACTCGGGGATGTTCAACCTCGATGGCGTGATGAACTGGTCGCAGGTCGCCGCCTATCTGGGACTGATCTCGGTTGGCGCATGTCTCCTGATGATCGCTGGCGAATTCGATCTGTCGATCGGTTCGATGATCGGCTTCTCCGGAATGATGGTCGCGCTGCCGACGATGTATTTCCATTGGCCGATCGCCCTTGCCATCCTGTTCGCCTTCGTCGGTTCGATGCTGCTTGGCGCGCTCAACGGCTATCTGGTGATGCGCACGCGCCTGCCGTCGTTCATCGTGACGCTGGCCTTCCTGTTCATTCTGCGCGGGCTTACGCTGGCGCTGTCGGTCATGTTCGCCGATCGCACGATCATCTCGGGTGTCGGCGACGTCGCCAGGCAGGACTGGTTCGCGCACACGTTTTTCCAGGGCGTTGCATTCAAGGGCTTCTTCCTGTGGCTCGGCCATATTGGTCTTGTGAAGATGCTGGACACCGGCGTGCCGCTCGTTCCGGGCATTCCGAAAGTGCTGCTGTGGTGGCTCGCGCTTGCCATCGTCTGTGCTTTCGTGCTGGCGAGAACGCGCTTTGGCAACTGGATCTTCGCGGTGGGCGGCGACGCCAACGCCGCCAAGAACGTCGGCGTGCCGGTGCGGCGCGTCAAGATTTCGCTCTTCGTGCTGACCGCGTTCTGCGCGTGCCTGTATTCCGTGCTGCAGGTGTGCGACATCGGTTCAGCGGCCGCCGACCGCGGTCTGCAGGCCGAATTCGAAGCGATCATCGCCGCGGTGATCGGCGGCACGCTGCTGACGGGCGGCTACGGTTCGGTGGTCGGCGCCAGCTTCGGCGCACTGATCTTCGGCGTCGTGCAGATCGGCATCACCTACACGAATATCGATTCCGACTGGTTCCGCGTGTTCCTTGGCGTGATGCTGCTGTTCGCCGTGCTCTTTAACCACTACGTGCGCAGCCGCGTGTCGGCGTCCCGCTAGACAAGGAGTTGATGATGACCGCCATGCAACAGCAACAGTCGCAGCAGCAACAGTCGCAGCCGCAGCAGGAAGCCGGCGAGGACTACATCCTGGCGCTCGAAAACGTCAGCCGCTATTTCGGCAACATCATTGCGCTGAACGACGTCACGATCAAACTGAAACGCGGCGAAGTGCATTGCCTTCTGGGTGACAACGGCGCCGGCAAGTCGACGCTGATCAAGACGCTCGCGGGCGTATACACGCCGAGCAAAGGCGTCTACCGCGTGGACGGCAATCCGGTCCACTTCACGTCGCCGAGAGACGCGCTCGATCTCGGCATTGCGACCGTCTATCAGGATCTGGCGCTGGTGCCGCTGCTATCGGTGGCGCGCAACTTCTTCATGGGACGCGAGCCGCAGAAGAAGCTGTTCGGCCTGATCAACGTGATGGACCTCGACCATTGCGCAACCGCCTCACGCGAAAAGCTCGCGGAAATGGGCATCAACGTGCGCGACCCGCATCAGCCGATCGGCACGATGTCCGGCGGCGAAAAGCAATGCCTCGCGATCGCGCGGGCGATTCACTTCGGCGCACGCGTGCTGATCCTCGACGAACCGACCGCGGCGCTCGGCGTCAAGCAGAGCTTCAATGTGCTGAGGCTGATCCACAAGGCGCGCGCGAAAGGCATCTCGGTGATTTTCATCACGCACAACGTGCACCACGCCTACCCGATCGGCGATTCGTTCACGCTGCTCAATCGCGGCAAATCGCTCGGCACGTTCACGAAGGACACCATCACGAAGGACGAGGTGCTCGACATGATGGCCGGCGGCGCCGAGATGCAGAAGATGATGGGCGAACTCGAAGGCGCGACGATCTGAGCGATCGTCTGCGCGTGCATCCGGTGCTTCGACAATCAGGAAATTCCATGGCTATCTCCAGCAATCCCGTTGCCCCGGCAGCAAGCGGTCTGTCGACCGCGAGCCGGTTCGCGTCCGGCCGTAGCCGCGATGTCATCTGCCTCGGCCGGCTCGGCGCCGACCTGTATGCGCAGCAGGTCGGCTCGCGCCTCGAAGATGTCTCGACATTCGCGAAGTATCTGGGCGGGTCGTCGGCGAATATCGCGTTCGGCTGCGCCCGGCTCGGGCTCGAAGCCGCGATGCTCACGCGCGTCGGCAATGACCATATGGGGCGCTTTCTCACGGAAACGCTCGCCAGCGAAGGCTGCGACATCAGCCATGTGCGCATCGATCAGGACCGCCTGACCGCGCTCGTGCTGCTCGGCCTCAAGGACCGCGACACGTTCCCGCTCGTCTTCTATCGCGAGAACTGCGCCGACATGGCCGTCGATGAAGCCGATTTCGATGAGGCGTTCATCGCGTCGTCGAAGGCGCTGCTGATCACCGGTACGCACTTCTCGACCGAACAGGTGAACCGCACGAGCCTTCGCGCCCTCGATTACGCGCGGCGCAACCAGGTTCGCACGGTCCTCGATATCGACTACCGGCCGGTGCTGTGGGGTCTGACGGGCAAGGCGGATGGCGAGACGCGCTTCGTCGCCAGCGAAGGCGTCACCGCGCATTTGCAGCGCATCCTGCCGCTCTTCGATCTGATCATCGGCACCGAAGAAGAATTCCGCATTGCGGGCGGCAAGACGGAATTGATCGATGCGCTCGCCGCGGTGCGCGCCGTGACGCCAGCGACACTCGTCGTCAAGCGCGGGCCGCTGGGCTGTCAGATCATCGACGGCAAGGTACCCGCCTCGCTCGATGATCTGCCGGTCCAGGGCGGCGTCGAAGTCGAAGTGCTGAACGTGCTCGGTGCGGGCGATGCGTTCGCGTCGGGCTTTCTCTCCGGCTGGCTGCGCGATGAGCCGCTCGAAGCCTGTGCGCGCGCCGCAAACGCGAGCGGCGCGCTGGTGGTATCGCGGCACGGCTGTGCGCCGGCGATGCCCACGCCCACCGAACTCGACTACTTCCTGCGCGAAGCAAAGGCGGACCCGCAGCGCATGCGCCGTCCGGATCGCGACGCGACGCTCGCGCGCCTGCATCGCGTGACGCCTGCGCGCACGCGTCGGAACGAAGTGCTCGGCTTTGCGTTCGATCATCGCAACCAGTTCTTCGATCTCGCCCAGCAAACGGGCGCTGACGAATCGCGTATCTCGCATCTCAAGGGACTGTTCGTCGAAGCCGTGTCGCAGACCGAAGCGGCGCTCGGGCTCCAAGGCCGTATCGGCGTGCTGATCGACGACCGCTACGGACAGGACGCACTGAACGCAGCGACGGGACGCGGCTGGTGGATCGGCCGCCCGGTCGAATTGCCAGGCTCGGTGCCGCTCGTCTTCGATCACGGCCGCTCGATCGGTACGACGTTGACCAGCTGGCCGCGCGAACATGTGGCCAAGTGCCTCGTGCAGTTTCATCCTGACGAGCCGATCGAACAGCGGCTGGAACAGGAGGCGCAATTGCGCGCGCTGTACGACGCGACACAGGCAAGCGGCCACGAACTGCTGCTCGAAGTGATCCCGCCGAAGCATCTGCCCGCCGCCCCGGATACCGTGTACCGCGCGCTGAAGCGGCTGTACAACATCGGCATCTATCCGGAGTGGTGGAAGCTCGAACCCATGGAAGCGAGCCAGTGGCAGGCCATCGATGCGCTGATCGCCGAACGCGATCCATACTGTCGCGGTGTGGTGCTGCTGGGTTTGTCGGCGGCCGTCGAACAGCTGAACGACGGGTTCCGTGCGGCGGCCGCATCGGCGACCTGCCGCGGCTTTACCGTCGGCCGGACGATCTTCCACGAGCCGAGCTATGCGTGGCTCGCGGGCGAAATCGGCGACGATGAACTCATCGCGCGTGTTCGACGCACGTTCGAGACGCTGATCGCCTCGTGGCGCGCAGCGCGCGGCCAGCCGGCAGAGCCGGTCAGCCACTCGCACAATGTCCATCAGGAGCAGGCGGCATGAACCAACGCGTGTTGCATCAGGATACCGCGCCGGCAGCCGAAGCAACGCCGATCCAGGCCGGCGGCACCGTGCGCCTGACGGCCGCGCAGGCGCTCGTGCGCTATCTCGCTGCCCAGCGCGTCGTCACGGAAGACGGCAGCGGGACCGAACCATTGTTCGGCGGCGTGTTTGCGATCTTCGGACACGGCAACGTCGCAGGTCTTGGCGAGGCGCTGTATCAGAACCGTCACGAACTGCCGACGCTGCGTGCCCATAACGAGCAGGCGATGGCGCACAGCGCGATTGCCTACGCGAAAGCGCATTTCCGTCGCCGGATGATGGCGGTGACCACCTCGATCGGCCCGGGCGCGACGAATCTCGTCACCGCGGCGGCGCTGGCGCACGTGAACCGTCTGCCGGTCCTGCTGCTGCCGGGCGACATCTTCGTGTCGCGCGCGCCGGATCCCGTGCTTCAGCAGGTCGAGGATTTTCATGACGGCGGCATCTCCGCAAACGATGTATTCAAGCCCGTGTCGCGCTATTTCGACCGCATCGTTCATCCGGCGCAACTGCTGAGCGCGTTGCCGCGCGCGCTGCGTGTGCTGACCGATGCCGCGCTATGCGGCCCGGTCACACTCGCCCTGCCGCAGGACGTGCAGGCTACGGCGTGGGATTTTCCGGCGGACTTCTTTGCCCCGCGCGTGGTGACGTTCCACTCGCCCGCGCCGGTCGAACATGAAATCGATGCCGCGCTCGAACGGCTGCGCAGCGCGAAGCGACCGATGATCGTTGCCGGCGGCGGCGTGCTGTACGGCCGCGCAACCGATGCGCTGCGGTCGTTTGCAACGGCCTATGGCATTCCCGTCGCCGAAACGCAAGCCGGCAAAGGCTCGCTGGCATGGGACGACCCGCTGAACACGGGCGCGCTCGGCGTGACCGGTTCGCCCGCGGCAAACGCGCTCGCCCACGACGCCGACTGTGTGCTCGCCGTGGGCACACGTCTGCAGGACTTCACGACGGGTTCCAACACACTCTTCACGCAGGCCGACGTGATCGGCATCAACGCGAACGCGTTCGACGGCCTCAAACATCGCGGCCTGGTCGTGCAGGCGGATGCACGTCTGACGCTCGATATGCTGTCCGGGCGCCTCGAAGGCTGGCATGCGGACGCGTCGTGGACCACGCGGGCGCAAACACTCGCGTCGGAATGGCGCGACACGCTCGGCAGGCTCACCCATGCACCGCAACGCGAAGGCGTGCTGCCCTACGACGCCGACGTCATCGGCGCCGTGCAGCGCTCGAGCGAGCGCTCGACCACTGACGACATCGTCGTCTGCGCGGCCGGCACGCTGCCCGCCGAACTGCACAAGTTGTGGCGCACGGGGCGTCCTGGCGGCTATCACGTCGAGTACGGCTATTCGTGCATGGGTTACGAGATCGCCGGCGGGCTCGGCGCGAAACTCGCGCGGCCTGAGCGTGAAGTCATCGTCATGGTCGGCGACGGCAGCTATCTGATGATGAACAGCGAGATCGCGACGTCGGTGATGCTGGGCGCGAAGCTGATCATCGTCGTGCTCGACAACCGCGGTTATGGCTGCATCAACCGTTTGCAGCAGGCCTGCGGCGGCGCACCGTTCAACAATATGTTCGACGACTGCGCGCAGGGCCCGCTCGGCGCACCCGCGGTCGACTTTGCCGCGCATGCGCGTTCACTCGGCGCGCAGGCGGAACACGTCGCGAGCGTGAACGAACTCGAAGCCGCGCTGCAACGCGCGCGCGCCGCTGACCGCACCTACATGATCAGCATCGACACCGACGCCGCCCGCACGACCGACGACGGCGGCTGGTGGTGGGAAGTCGCCGTGCCGGAGGTTTCGACGCGCCCCGCGGTTCGTGACGCCCGCGCGAAATACGAAGTGCAGATCGCCGCGCGCGACCATACCGCAGGCGGAACGACCGCGTCCGGCACCCGCACGCCCGACGACACAGCCAACGATTGAGGACCTCCGCATGACTCAGTTCGAAGTACGCATCGGCATCAACCCGCTTTCGTGGATGAATGACGACCTGCCCTCGCTGGGCGGTGAAACGCCACTTGAAGTCGCGCTGACCGAAGGTCGCGAGATCGGCTACGAGGGGTTCGAGCTTGGCAACAAGTTTCCGCGAGAGCCACAGGCCTTGAAGACGCTGCTCGCGCAATACGATCTCGCGCTTGTCTCCGGATGGTATTCGGGACGGCTCGCGCGACGCAGCGTCGAAGAGGAAATCGCGTCAGTCGGCCCGCATCTCGATCTGCTCGCACAGAACGGCGCAACGGTCATGGTCTACGGCGAAGTCGCCGATTCGATCCAGGGCGCGCCGCAGCCGCTCTACCAGCGACCGCGCTTCTTTTCCGACGCGCAATGGGAAACGTATGCGAAGCGCGTCGATGAATTCGCGCGTTATATGCTAAGCCGCGGTGTACGCCTTGCGTATCACCACCATATGGGCGCGTACGTCGAAACGCCCGCCGACGTCGATCGTCTGATGTCGCTCACGAGCGATGCGGTCGGTCTGCTCTTCGACGCCGGACATATCACGTTCGCAGGCGGCGACCCCGTTGCGGTGCTGGACCGGCACATCGCGCGCGTCTGCCACGTGCACTGCAAGGACGTGCGGCCCGCCGTCATCAAGCTCGCGCGCAACCGCAACTGGAGCTTTCTGGACGCGGTGATCAACGGCGCCTTCAGCGTGCCGGGCGATGGCACGGTCGATTTCGCCTCCATCATCCAGCGCCTGAAAAAGCACGGCTATCGCGGCTGGCTGGTCGTCGAGGCGGAACAGGATCCGGTGATCGCGCCTTCGTACGCGTATGCCCAGAAGGGTTACCAGACATTGCGGTCGCTCGTCGATGCGCCGCTTGATTTATCCAGGGAGGCAGCATGAGTCTGCTCGTCAAGGCACAGCGCGAAGGCCAGACAATCGCGCGCGTGACACCCGAATCCGCGGCCTGGCGGTACGTGGGCTTCGCGGCCTACCGTCTGGAACCGGACGAAATCGTCTATGTGCACGACGCGAAGCGCGAAGCCTGCATCGTCGTGCTGTCGGGAGCCGTGGATGTCGAGACCGCCGACACGAAATGGAGCAGCCTCGGTTCGCGCGACAGCGTCTTCGAAGACGCCGCCCCGTATGCGGTTTATCTGCCGCCAGGCGTGCGTACAACGGTGCGTGCCGTGCGGCGCGCCGAAATAGGCGTCGCCAGCGCGCCGGCAAGCGGCCTGCATCCGGCCCGCCTGATCGAACCTTCGCAGATGAAGCGCTCGACCCGCGGCAAGGGGCTCAATACGCGCTACGTGTGCGACATTCTTCCGCAGACCGAACTGGCGGAGTCGCTGCTCGTCGTGGAAGTCCGTACGCCCGGCGGACACGCTTCAAGCTACCCGCCGCACAAGCACGACACCGACAACGTGCCGCAGGAAAGCTCGCTGGAAGAGACGTACTACCATCGGCTGAATCCGCCGCAGGGCTTTGCCTTCCAGCGGGTCTATACCGACTCGCGCGATATCGACGAATCGATGGCCGTCGAGGACCATGACATCGTGATGGTGCCGCGTGGCTATCATCCGGTCGTGGTGCCGTATGGATACGACTCGTACTATCTGAATGTCATGGCGGGAAAACAGAGAACCTGGCACTTCAGAAACGATCCCGCGCATGAGTGGATCATCGAGCGGGATTCACGCAGCTGACGCGCCACTACGCGGTGTCACTCGCCGGGTCTTTCACGTACCGCATCAGCCGACGCCCAGCCACTCCCGCACAATATCGTCGCGCTGCAGGAAGGCGCCAGGGGAAGCGTCGAACACGATCTCGCCGTGCCCCATGACCGCGATCCGGCTCGCGATGTCGTGTGCGATCGCAAGCCGCTGCTCGATCAACAGCACCGCGACGCCGCGTTCATGCAACATGCGCAGACACGCCGCGACCTGAGCCGCGACCTGCCCGGCGAGTCCTTCGGCGGGTTCATCGACGATCAGCAGTTCCGGGTCGCCGGCCAGCGCGCGGGCGAGCGACAACATCTGCTGCTCGCCGCCGGAGAGTGCACCTGCGCGGGTGGCCCGACGTTCGCGAAGCGCGGGAAAGAGCGCGTAGGCATCCTCGAACGTGAAGCGCGGTGCACGTCCGCGATGGTGCGGCGCGATGCCAAGCTGCAGGTTTTCATGCACGGTCAGCGTCGGGAATACATCGCGATGCTCCGGCACGTAACCGATGCCGAGCCGCGCGATCTCGAAGGTGCGCAAACCGGACAGTGACCGGCCGGCGAAACGCATCCGACCTTCGGCGTGCACCAGGCCCATGACGGCTCGCGCGAGCGTCGAACGGCCCGAGCCATTACGTCCCGTAAGCGCGACGATCTCACCCGCGTCGATCCGCAGGTCGACGCCGAACAACGCCTGGCTCGCGCCATGCCATGCACGCAATCCGCCGATTTCGAGCAGCGCGCTCATCGGGCCAGGCCCTCGCCGAGGTAGGCTGCGCGCACACGCTCGTCCGCACGGATCGCCGACGGCGTGCCGGTCGCGATCAGCCTGCCCTGCACCAGCACGGAAACGCGATCGGCGAGGCTGAAGACGGCGTCCATGTCGTGTTCGATCATCAGGAGCGTGCGGCCCTCGGTGGTCTCGCGGATCAGGTCGATCGCGCGCGCGGCTTCTGCCCGGTTCATGCCGGCCGTCGGCTCGTCAAGCAAAAGCGTGTGCGCGCCGCCGGCGAGCGCAAGCCCGAGATCGAGCGCACGCTGCTCCGCGTAACTCAGCGTGCCTGCCCGCTCGTGCCGGCGCGGAGACAGGCCAACCGCGTCGAGAACCTGTGCCGCGCGTGCGTCTACCGCCTGCGAGCCGGTCCAGCGATGCCACCAGCGCAGATCATCCCGATTCGCTGCGAGAACCGCACAGCGCAGGTTGTCGAACACGGTGAGACGGCCGAAGACACTGGTCGTCTGAAAGCTGCGCGCGAGCCCGAGCCGGCTGATCGCAGCCGGCGCGAAGCGGCTGATGTCGATGCCGTTCAGCTCAACGCGGCCCGCACTCGCGCGTCCCATGCCTGAGATCAGATTGAACAACGTCGACTTGCCCGCGCCGTTGGGGCCGATCAACGCATGACGTTCGCCTGCCTCGATGGTCAGATCGACGCCACGCAGAATCTGCGTCGCGCCGAAGCGTTTCTCGATGCCGTGCAGCGCGAGTGCGGCCGTCATCGCGCATCTCCCGCGTCTTCGGTACCACGCTCGAGTTGCATCTGCATCTGCCGTGCGTAACGCCGCGCGAACCGGCCGAGCGCAATCAGCGCACAGATCGTCGCCAGCAGAGCCGTCACGGATGTCATCGAGCCGATCTGAGCATTGCCGAGCCGAACTGGGTTGCCCGCCACGTCGTCCGACGCGTGTGTCGCGTACGCCCACTGAACGGCGAGCACGAGGGCCATCGTCCAGCACAACACCGTGCAGACATGCAGGAGATATAGACGCGACCACGCACGCCAGCCGAACCGCGACAGCGTCGTTGCGGCACACGCCGCGAAACCGGCGAGGCCATCTGGCGAACCGGCAACAACCACGATAAAGAAGAGGCCAAGATAAAAGAGCCACGCCTGCGTGACGCTCGCCAGCCCGACGCTGAAGAACACCAGCGCCACCGCCCCGATAACCGGCCCAAAAAACGCGCCGGTCCCGCCGATCACCGTCGCCAGCAACGCGGCGCCGGAGCGTAACATGCCGACGCTTTCCGTCGAGACCAGTTCGACATTCACGAGCCCGAGCGTACCCGCGACGCCCGCAAAGAACGACGACAACACAAACATCGCACAACGGACCTGCCGCGGATTGCAACCGATGGCCGCCGCACGCACGGGGTTGTCCCGCACGGCATTGGCAAGACGGACAAACGGCGTGCGCGATAACGCCCATATCGCGGCGCTCGCAAGCAGGCACCAGAGGGCAATCACCGTATAGGCCTCGCGCGCAGGGCCAAACGTCCAGCTGCCCCACATCGGACCGCTCGCACGATCGATCGGTATACCCGCCTCGCCGCCGAACCAGTCCGGCAGCGTCCACGCTGCCGCGGCGACGAGTTCGCCGATACCCAGCGTGATCATCGCGAACGCGGTGCCGGCGCGTCGGGTTGCCACTGCGCCGGATATCACACCCGCCAGCGCTCCGCCGACACCTCCGGCGAGCGGCAGCCACGGCAACGCGATGGCGTAACGATTGAACACATGTGCCGCGACGAGCGCACCCAGTCCCGCATACGCTGCGTGCCCGAATGAGAGCAGGCCTGTCTCTCCAAGCAGCAGGTTGTACGACAGCGCGAACACGATCATCGTCGCGGTCTGCGCGAGGTAGGCGAGCAGCCAGCTTTGCGACGACAGGAACGGCGGTACGGCAAAGAGCGCGATGAGGGCGAGCCATGGCACAGCGATGCGCCAGCAAGGCACACCGCGTCGCGATCCGGTCTCGGGGTCGCGCCATGCGCGCGGCCGATGCACGTCGTGAGCCTTACGCATCGTCTTCGCGTTGTCCGAAGAGTCCGCGCGGCCGCAGCGCGAGCATCGCCACCAGCAGCAGATACGGCACGAGCGGCGCGAGTTGCGCGACGCTCAACGCTGCCCATTCAGGCGGCAATGGCTGACCGATCCATGCGGCGAGCGCGCCGAGCGACGCGTCGCTCGCGACCGCCAGCGTCTGTACGCACCCGACGACGAGCGAGGCGACAAGCGCACCGCCCAGCGAGCCCAGCCCGCCGATCACGACCACGACAAACACGATCGACCCGACAGACTCCGCCATCGCCGGTTCGATCACAAAGAGCGGCGCGCCGATTACGCCGGCGAGCGCCGCGAGCGCCGTGCCAGCAGCAAAGACCTGCGTGAAGACGCGCGGCACGTTGTGGCCAAGCGCTTCGACCGCACTCGCATGGGTCAGCGCAGCACGGATAATCAAGCCGGTTTTCGAAGTGCGCAACAGCGTGTAGAGCGCCGCCAGCATCGCGATCGATATCGCCATCGTGAACGCCCGATAGCGCGAGAACGCAGCGCCATAGACCGTGAAGAGCGGCCCATCGAGCGCTGGCGGCACGTGCGCCGCCAGCGCCGGAAGCCCCCAGACGAGCTTGACCGCTTCACCGATCAGATAAGCGGCGCCAAACGTCAGCAGCAGTTCAGCAAGATGGCCGTGTGGCCGCACGCGCCGCAGCAACCAGCGCTCCATCGCCGCGCCGATTAGCCCGACGACAAGCGGCGCAATGACGAGCGCGCTCCAGAAGCCCACGCGCGCCGCGACTGAAAAGCCGACGTACGCGCCGAGCATGTAGAAACTCGCATGCGCGAAATTGAGCACGCCGAGCATGCTGAAAATCAGCGTCAAACCCGCCGACAGCATGAACAGAAGCAAGCCGTAGCTCACCCCGTTCAGCAGGTTGATGACGAACGACTGCACGCGCTATTGCCCGGCGACGACGAGCGGCGCAAGCGCCGCCTGCAACGCATCGGGCAGCGCGACCGGACGGCGCGTGATCCGGTCGACGTACACGTGCACGAAATGCCCTTGCGCCGCCGCCTGCGCGTCGCCTTCCTTGAAGAGACCCACTTCGTAACGCACGCTCGTCGAGCCGAGGCGTGCCACACGCAGGCCCGCATCCACCCGCTCCGGAAAGACGAACGGCGCGAAGTAGTTGCAGTGCGTTTCGACGACGAGGCCGATCGTCGCGCCATGCTCGAAATCGAGCACACCCGTGCGGATCAGGTATTCGTTGACCACGGTGTCGAAGTAACTGTAGTAGACGGTGTTGTTGACGTGGCCGTAGACGTCGTTATCCATCCAGCGCGTGGTGATCGGCAGGAAGTGCGGGTAGGCGGTGCGCGGCGTTGCGATCGGTTTGTTCATCGATTTTTCTTCGGTGATGAAAGGCGGACTACGGTCACTGTAACAACGGTTTCCCCTTGCCCGCCATCGGCCGTCTGGCTAGTCATCCGGCGATGCGCTGCCGCCGCTCACTGCCCCGGCCGCTCGACGAACTCGAACGGCAAGCCGCGCCGGCGCATCCATTCGCCCAGCGCCTGCCCCGTGCCTGCCCGCCACGGACGCAGCTTCGCCGGCTCGACAAGCCGGTACTCGAGCAGTTCCGGCGACAACGAAATCGTGCCGTGCGCCTTGACGTGATACGCGATGATCAGTTCGTTCTTGCGGATGAACTCATAGACGCCGATCAGCTCGACAGTCTTGGCATGCAGCGAAGTTTCTTCGTGCACCTCGCGCGCGATGCCTTGCTCCGGCGTCTCGCCGTTCTCGAGAAAGCCGGTAATCAGCGCGAACATGCCCTCAGGCCAGGCCGCGTTGCGCGCAAGCAGGATTTTCCCTTCGTATTCGACGACCGCCGCGACAACGGGCAACGGGTTGTTCCAGTGCACGTAGCCGCAGGATTTGTCGGGACAGGCCAGGCGGACACGGGCGCCCTCGTGCTCGGGATCGCTGCGTTCGACGAGCGGCGTCGCGCAACGCGGACAGAATTGATAGTCGGACATGCTCAACCGGAATGTGAGTAGTGAGGACGCGCCCAGCCCCGGCCCTCAGGCCGTGCAGAGTTCGCGGACTTCGGCGGCGAAGCGCTCGACGGTCTCGGGTTGTGTGTCCCACGCGCACATCAGCCGGCAGCCGCCCGCGCCGATGAATTCGTAGAACTTCCACCCCTTCGCGCGCATCGCCTTTGCCGCGTGGGCGGGCAATTGCGCAAACACCGCGTTGGATTCGACGGGGAACATGATGCTGACGCCGGGGATCGCTTCGAGACGCGTTTTCATCAGTTGCGCCATGGCGTTCGCGTGCCGCGCATTGCGCAGCCACACGTCATCGTCGAGCAGACCCAGCCACGGTGCGGAGATGAAGCGCATCTTCGACGCGAGCTGACCGGCCTGCTTGAGGCGGTAAGCGAAATCGTCAGCGAGCGCGCGATCGAAAAACACCACCGCCTCACCCACCGGCAAGCCATTCTTCGTGCCGCCGAAACACAGCACGTCGACTCCCGCGCGCCACGTGATCTCGGAAGGATGCACGTCGAGCGCCGCGACGGCGTTCGCAAACCGCGCGCCGTCCATGTGGACTTTCAGGTGACGGCGCTTCGCAATCGCCGCAATCGCCCGCACTTCCTCGACGCTGTAGACGCTGCCGACTTCCGTCGATTGCGTAAGCGTAACGACCTTGGGCTTCGGGTAATGGATATCGGCGCGGCGCGTAACGACGGCTTCGATCGCGTCCGGCGTCAGCTTGCCGTGCACGCCGGGCGCGGTCAGCAACTTCGAGCCGTTCGAAAAGAATTCCGGGCCGCCGCACTCGTCCGTTTCGATGTGGGCAAGTTCATGGCAGATCACCGAGTGATACGACTGGCACAGCGAGGCCAGCGCGAGCGAATTCGCGGCCGTCCCGTTGAAGACGAAGAACACCTCGCAATCGGTCTGGAACAGGTCGCGCAGACGGTCGCACACGCGCTGCGTCCAGGAGTCGTCGCCATAGGCGGGCTCGTGACCGCTGTTGTTAGCTTCGACGAGCGCGCCGAGCGCCTCGGGGCAGATGCCGGCGTAATTGTCCGATGCGAAATGTTGCATGGCTGGCGGCGCGCCGTGCAACGGCGCGCGAAAGTGACGGGAAAGCCGACATTCTAGTGCGCCATCCCGTTATTGTCCGGTTCGCGCTTCGGCACATACGTCACGGCGACGAGACCCAGCGCGCCCAGCATCAACGCCCCCACTGCCAGCCACAGGGCGGGCGAGAACGATCCGGTGTGCGCCGCGATCGGGGCGGCCACGAGCGGGCCGGCGATCTGACCGATGCCGTAGGCCGCGGTCGCATATCCCATCAGTCCGGCCGCATGTTCGCCATGCAGACGACGCGCTTCGCGCATGGCAAACAGCGTGATCGCCGTAAACGGCAGACCGATCAGGATGCTGCCGATCGCAAAGCCGCCCGCCGTCGGCCAGATGATGCCCGAAGCGATTCCGGCCGCCTGCAGCACATAGCAGCCGGCGAGCAGCGTGCGGTTGTCCCAGTGCAACGGCAGGCGCGCGCCGAGCAGCGCCCCGACGATCAGCGCCGCGCCAAACATCGGCCAGAACAGGTCGGGCCACGCGGAACCAGGCAGCGCAGCACGCGCGATGACGGGCAGGAAGGTCGCCGTGATGATGTAGCCGAAACCGGGCACGCCGTAGAGCACGACGAGCCAAAAGGCGTCGGCGCGGTGGATGTGGCTCCGGTGGGGCAACTCGGCGGCGCGCTGGGGCAAGTTGGCGGGCTCGCTTGACCGGACAGGCTGTGCAGCGGACGCGCGCCTCGTGGAGTCGGCGTGCACCTGCCCGGTTGCCCCGATATGCGGCCCCTGGCGGCCGCTCGCGTGACGAGGCGTGGCCGCAACCTTCGCCTGATGCAACGGACTCGCCCTGAATGCGCCCCAGACGAGCGCCGTCAGCACCGCTGAAATGAGACCGAAGCCAATCCAGCCTGCAGTCGCGCCGAAGCCGCCCGCCGCGCTCACCAGCAGCCCCGTCCCGACGATCCCCACGCCCGGCCCGGTGTAGATCACCCCGCCCCATGCGTTGGCTCCAAGCTCGGCGAGCCTGCGCAGCCCCCATTGCGAGGCGAAAACGAACGTCCACGCGCTGACCGCACCGCCGACAAAGCGGATGATCGCCCAGAGCCAGAATGAATGCGTGAAGCCCATGGCGAGCGTCAGCACGACAGTGGCGGCCAGTCCCGCCCGAACCATCCGCGCCGGGTCGACGCGCAATGCAGCGCAAGCGACGGCGCCGACAAAGTAGCCCGCGTAGTTCCACGACGCGAGCCATCCGCCCTGCCGGATATCCAGGGAACCGCCATGCAGCATCAGCGGCAACAACGGGGTGAACGCGAAGCGCCCGACACCGAGTGCCACAGCAAGGGTCACCATGCAGGCCAGCGCGGCCTGACGGGCTTCGTGAGCTCCCGCGGACGGTGCAAGCGCACGGGAAACGAGATCGGTCATGAGCGTAGTCAGATGATTGGAGGACGGCAACGCGATCACCATCCGTTTCCTTGATACTAGCTTGACGTTTCAATCTCTAAAAATGAATAATCATGATTGATACGATCACCTGGAGAGAATCATGGATCTGGCCGCCTTGACCATTTTTCGTGCGGTCGTGCGCGAGAACGGCGTCACGCGCGCCGCCGCGAAGCTGAACCGGGTGCAGTCGAATGTCACGACGCGTATCAAGCAGCTCGAGGAACAGCTCGGCACCGATCTCTTCATCCGCGACGGGCGCCGGCTCGTGCTGACGCCCGCCGGCGAGACCTTGCTGCCGTACGCCGAACGGCTGCTTGCGCTCGCCGACGAGGCGCGTCACGCGGTGCGCGAAAACCGTCCGAGCGGACGGCTGCGGCTCGGCACGATGGAAAGCGTCGCCGCAAGCCGCCTGCCGGGCCTGCTCGCGCAATATCACCAGCGTTGGCCCGACGTCGCGCTGGAACTGGAAACCGGCACAACCGGGCGCCTGGTCGAGCGCGTGCGCGAATTCGAGGTCGACGCCGCCTTGATCGCGACGCCACTCGATGCGGACACGCTGAGCGATGTCTTCGAATCCGTTCCGGTATTCCGCGAAGAACTCGTGATGCTGACGCCACGCGGCCACCGGCCGATCCATCAGGCCCGCGACGTCGCGCTATCGACGCTCATTGCATTCGAGCGCGGCTGCGTCTATCGAAGCTACATCGAAAAGTGGTATCTGGAGCACGGCATCCGGCCGGCACGGGTGCTCGAACTCGGCTCGTACCACGCTGTCGTCGCCTGCGTGGCGGCCGGTGCGGGCGTTGCGGTGGCGCCGCGCTCGGTGCTGAACCTGCAGCAAAACGTGGACGATATTGCGGTTCACTCGCTCGGCGAACTCGGCGCGATCGATACGCTGCTGATCTGGCGCCGCGGACACTTTTCGTCGGCGTTGAATGCACTGCGTGAGGAATTGCTCGCGGCGAGCAATGTGGCCGGAATAGCCGCGCCGCAGGGCGGCAAAACGACGATGCAGCCCGCCTGAAACGCAAAAAGCCGCGAGCGTTTCGGCCCGCGGCTTTTTGCTTTCGATGGCCGCCGCTTGAACGGTGGCTCGCTTTGCGCGTCGGATCGGATGCTGCTCCTGACGGCAGGAGCTTACAGCTGGGCTTCGATCCAGCCCTTTACGCCGGCGAGCGCCGCCGGCAGATTCGCCGGTTCCGTGCCGCCGGCCTGCGCCATATCCGGACGCCCGCCGCCCTTGCCGCCAACCTGCTGCGCGACGAAGTTCACCAGTTCGCCCGCCTTCACCTTCTTGCTGGCCTCCGGCGTCACACCGGCGATCAGGCTGACCTTGCCGCCTTCGACCGACGCCAGCACGATCGCCGCACTCTTCAGCTTGTCCTTCAGCTTGTCGACGGTTTCACGCAACGTCTTGACGTCCGCCCCTTCGAGCGTCGCGGCCAGCACATGCACACCCGACACTTCGATCGCCTGACCGGCAAGCTCATCGCCCTGGCTCGAAGCGAGCTTCGACTTGAGTGCGCCGAGTTCCTTCTCCAGCGACTTCACCTGGTCCTGAACCTGCACGATCCGCTGCGTCAGCTCCGACGGTTGCGCCTTCAGTGCCGCCGCGGCCGCATTGATGCGCATGTCGAGTTCCTGCACGTAGCGCACGGCGTTGTCACCCGTGATCGCTTCCACGCGGCGGATACCCGCCGCCACGCCGCCTTCCATCACGATCTTGAACAAACCGATATCACCCGTACGATGCACGTGGGTACCGCCGCACAGCTCGCGCGAGAAACCGAGGTCGAGGACGCGCACTTCGTCGCCGTACTTCTCGCCGAAGAGCGCCATCGCACCGCCCTTCACTGCTTCGTCGAACGGCATGACGCGCACGATTCCCGGCGCATTGGCCAGCACCTCGGCGTTGACGATTTCTTCGACGCGACGGATCTGCTCGTCCGTCATCGGTGCGTTGTGCGCAAAGTCGAAGCGGGTCTTGTCCGCGTCGACGAGCGAGCCCTTCTGCTGCACGTGCGAGCCCAGCACGTCGCGCAGCGCCTTGTGCATCAGGTGGGTTGCCGAGTGGTTGCGGGCCGTGCGGGCACGGCGCACCGCGTCGATCTCCGCCTTCACGACGTCGCCGACCTTCAGCGTGCCTTGCTCCAGCGTGCCATGGTGACCAACCACATCGGCCTGCACCTTCAGCGTGTCGGCGACGGCGAAGCGCACGCTCGCGTTGCCGAGCAGCCCCTGATCGCCGACCTGACCACCCGACTCCGCGTAGAACGGCGTGTGATCCAGCACGACGACTGCCTGCTGGCCCTTCGCCACCTCATTCACCGACGCTCCGTCGACATACAGCGCGACAATCTTCGCGTCATCGAAGACGATCTCTTCGTAGCCGTGGAACGTCGTCTTGGCGCCCGTGTACTCGAGGCCCTGCGCCATCTTGAACTTGCCGGCCGCGCGCGCCTGTTCACGCTGACGCGCCATCGCCTCGTCGAAAGCCGGTTCGTCGACCGTCACGCCGCGCTCGCGGCAGACGTCCGCCGTGAGGTCCAGCGGGAAGCCGTAGGTGTCGTGCAGCTTGAATGCGAGTTCGCCGTCGAGCGTCTTGCCGCCCTTCGCTTCGAGATCGGTCAACGCGCCTTCGAGAATCGACATGCCGTGCTCGATCGTCTCGAAGAAGCGTTCCTCTTCCTGGCGCAGCACATTGGTCACGCGTTGCTCGGCGTCCTTCAGTTCCGGATAGGCGCCGCCCATCTGTTCCACAAGATCAGTGACCAGACGATTGAAGAACGCGCCCTTGCGACCGAGCTTGTAGCCGTGGCGGATCGCGCGGCGCACGATCCGGCGCAGCACATAGCCGCGCCCTTCGTTGCCCGGGATCACGCCGTCGACGATCAGGAACGAGCATGCGCGAATATGGTCGGCGATCACCTTCAGCGAGTTGTTCGTGAGATCGGCCACACCGGTTTCACGGCCAGCAGCCTTGATGAGCGCCTGGAACAGGTCGATTTCGTAGTTGCTATGCACATGCTGCAGCACCGCGGCGATACGCTCGAGGCCCATGCCGGTATCGACGCATTGCTTCGGCAGCGGCGTCATGTTGCCCTGCGCGTCGCGGTTGAACTGCATGAACACCAGATTCCAGATCTCGATGTAACGGTCGCCGTCTTCTTCAGGCGATCCCGGCGGGCCGCCCCATACGTCCGGACCGTGGTCATAGAAGATTTCGGAGCATGGGCCGCATGGGCCGGTGTCCGCCATCTGCCAGAAGTTGTCCGACGCGTAACGCGCACCCTTGTTGTCGCCGATGCGGATGATGCGCTCGACCGGCACGCCGACTTCCTTCGCCCAGATGTCGTGCGCTTCATCGTCCTCGTGATAGACGGTGACCCAGAGCTTGTCCTTGGGTAGCTGATACACGCCCGTCAGCAGTTCCCACGCGTAGTGAATCGCATCGCGCTTGAAATAGTCGCCAAACGAGAAGTTGCCGAGCATTTCGAAGAACGTGTGGTGACGCGCCGTGTAGCCGACGTTTTCCAGATCGTTGTGCTTGCCGCCGGCCCGCACGCTGCGCTGCGCGGTGGTAGCCCGCGAGTACGGACGCGATTCCGCGCCGAGGAAAACGTCTTTGAACTGCACCATCCCCGAATTGGTGAAGAGCAGCGTCGGGTCGTTGCCGGGCACAAGGCTCGACGAGCGGACGATCGTATGGCCCTTCGATTCGAAGAACTTGAGGAATTTCTCGCGGATTTCGGCGGCTTTCATGGCGTGCTTGGGGGCGGTCCTGGCTATGTCCGGCGGCATCCTGGGATGCGCCAACTGATTGTTTCTGAACGGCTGATTATACGGGATCAGCGCCCTTGCAGAGCAGCCTGAGCCCGTCTGGAACGAGCGTTGGCCATCTGGCCGGGTTTTCCGCGCGAATCGCCAGTGGCGGCCCGAAGCGGCCTGCGATCCGTCCTATGCCGAGCGGCCGGATGGGCCGGCGCGCGGGAATCGCTTAAGATTCGGGACATCGATACTGTGCCTGTGTGCCTCCGGGCGCGCAGGCTCCAAAGCCCCGCTTCAAGGAGACACGGACACAATATGGGCGCTCTTAGTCATATCCGCGTGCTGGATCTCACCCGCGTACTCGCAGGTCCCTGGTGCGCTCAAACCCTTGCCGACTTCGGCGCGGACGTCATCAAGATCGAACGGCCCGAAATCGGCGACGACACCCGCCACTGGGGGCCGCCGTACCTCAAGACGCCCGACGGCGAAGACACCCGCGAGGCCGCGTACTATCTCGCCGCGAACCGCAACAAGCGCTCAGTCACGGTTGATATCGCCTCGCCTGAAGGCCAGCAGATCATTCGCGACCTTGCGGCACAGAGTGACGTCGTGCTGGAAAACTACAAGGTCGGCCAGTTGAAGAAGTACGGGCTCGACTACGCGTCGCTGAAAGAAGTGAAGCCCGACCTCGTCTACTGCTCGGTGACGGGCTTCGGGCAGACTGGCCCGTATGCACAGCGCGCCGGCTACGACTTCATCATCCAGGGCATTGGCGGTTTCATGAGCATCACCGGCGAGCGCGATGCGCTGCCCGGCGGTGGTCCGCAAAAGGCCGGCGTCGCGATCGCGGACCTGATGACGGGCATGTACTCCACCGTGGCCGTACTCGCGGCGCTCGCGCACCGTGACCGTACGGGCGAAGGTCAATACATCGACATGGCGCTGCTCGACGTGCAGGTCGCAATGCTGGCGAACATGAACTCCAATTTCCTTGCGAGCGGCAAACCGCCCGTACGCTGGGGTAACGCGCATGCCAACATCGTCCCCTACCAGACCTTCCAGACCAGCGACAGCTGGATCATCGTCGCGGTCGGCAATGACGGGCAGTTTCGCAAGTTTGTCGAAGTGGGAGGACGCGCGGAACTCGCCGACGACGAACGCTTCTCGGTCAATCCGGCGCGCGTGCGCAATCGCGAAACACTGGTACCGCTCCTCGCCGACATGGTCCGGCGGCGCACCAAGCAGGAATGGATCGCCGCGCTCGAAGCGGCTGGGGTGCCGTGCGGACCGATCAACGACCTTGGCGAAGTGTTCGAGAATGAGCAGGTGGTGGCACGCGGACTCCAGGTCGATCTGCCGCATCCGTCAGGCGGGACCGTCAAGCTGGTGCGTAATCCCGTCAACATGAGTGTGACGCCGCCGCAGGCCGTCACCCATCCGCCGACACTAGGCGAACACACCGACGACATTCTGCGCAGCGTGCTCGGACTGAACGACGCCCGGATTGCGGAGCTGCGGGCGCGCTCGGTGATCTGACGCGCCCCGCCCCGACCCGAAGCGAACGTGGAGCGGCGCAGCACGACATGCAATGCGCAATGACCTGATGGACCTCACGCGCGATACCGGAACCTCGGGTATCGCGCATACCGACCGGCCGGCCGCCAGCTGGCGGGTCTTCGAGGTTCAGACGCTACTGCGCCGTCCGCCGGCAAGCGTTGCCAGCCAGCGCTGTCCTTCGTCCCAGTCGCCGAGGCCACTATCGGAATTGATGTGCCCGCGTGCACCGATCTCGAACCAGCTACTGCCCCACGCCCTTGCACAGGCCTGTGAAAACGGGACGCTGCCGTAGGCATCGTCGGTGCTCGCCACAACGATCGACGGAAACGGCAGGTGCGCGAGCGGTACCGGCGCATAGCCACTCGCGTCCGTCGGGAATTGATCACCCGTCGGATCAGGCACGGCGACAAGCAATGCGCCGGCCACCTTCGCCGCCTGCGCCGGACTCGCATACTGCGCCGCCCAGAACGCCACCGTCAGACAGCCGAGGCTGTGGGCCGCGAACACGATCGGAGCGTCAGCGGCCGCTACCGCATCATCGAGCGTCCGGCACCAGGCGTCGCGCACCGGGTGATCCCAGTCCGGCATCTGCACGCGCGAACATGTCGGCTGCGACTGCTCCCACAGGGTCTGCCAGTGACCTTCGCCCGAGTTCTGATAGCCCGGCAGCACCAGTACCTTTGCATCCATCGCATTTCCCCGTTTTTCCGTGATTAATGAAATACCCGTCCCACACCCACGCCGCGTGGATCGGCTGCCGGCAGCGGCGTTGTGCCATCGACGCGGATCAACTGGACGTCGCCGTTGAACACCTGTCCTTCGAGCGAATAACCCTTTGCCTGCAACTGCTCCGCCAGTTCGCCCGTAATCGGATGATACGGTTCCCAGTAGATCGTCTTCGGCGGCAGCAATTGATGATGAAAACGCATCGCGGCCAGCGCATCGGTGGCCGACATGTCGAAATCATAGAGATTCGTCATCACCTGGAAAATCGACGTGAAAATCCGCGAGCCTCCCGGCGTGCCGATCACGAGCGAAACCTTGCCGTCTTTGAGGAGGATCGTCGGCGTCATCGAGGACAGCGGACGGCGCCCCGGTGCAATCGTGTTGACGTCTCCGCTCGTCACGCCAAACTGGTTCTGCACGCCGGCCTTCGCCTCGAAGTCGTCCATTTCGTCGTTGAGCGCAAAGCCCGCGTTATCCACCACCACGCCTGAGCCGAAGGGGCCATTCAACGTATAGGTGTTGGACACCGCGTTGCCCCACTTGTCGATCACCGAGAAATGCGTCGTTTCGGCGCGTTCCGGCATCGAATCGCCAAGGCCCGGCTTGACCGGCGTGGCGCCGGGCACGGCGTCGGGCTTCACTTCGTCGGCGCGACGGGCAAGGTAAGTGTCGGCTATCAGTCTGTCGACCGGCACGCGGTACGAATCCGGGTCGCCCATGTACTGCTGCCGGTCGGCGAACACGCGGTCTTCGATCTGCGCGACCAGATCGATATACGGTGCCGAGTTAAGCTCCACGCCCTCGAATGCGGGCTTCAGATCGGCCTTCATTTTCAGCATCTGGATCAGGCCCACGCCGCCAGAACTCGGCGGCGGCGCCGTCACGATCTGGTAGCCGTTCCAGTCGGCGGTCACCGGCTGGCGCCAGACTGCCTTGTATTGCTGGAGGTCCGACTTCGACACGAGACCATGGCCGACCATCTGCGACGAGAGCAGGTCCGCGGTCCGGCCTTCATAAAACTCCCGGCCACCGTCGCTTGCGATACGCGACAGAGTCTGCGCCAGTTCCGGCTGGCGAAATGTGACGCCTGTCTTCAGGTTCGAGAAGTAGGCGTTGAAGTTGGTCTTGCCCGCAAAGCTCTTCGCTGCGTAGTCGGCGCGCTGCTGCAGCCAGGGTTCGACGGTGAAACCGTCCGTCGCGTAGTGAATCGCCGGCGCGAGCACCTGTTTCCACTTCAGCTTGCCGAAGCGCTGCTGCGCCTGCCACATGCCGTCGACGGTGCCCGGCACGCCCACCGCACGGTAGCCGACAAGGCTCATGCCGGGAACCACGTTGCCCTTGTCGTCGAGATACATGTCGCGCGTGGCGCGTTGCGGCGCGCGCTCGCGATAGTCGAGGAAGTACGGCTTGCCATCGACGTAAAGCGTCATGAAGCCGCCGCCGCCGATATTGCCCGCGTCTGGATAGGTGACGGCGAGCGTGAAGGCGATCGCGACCGCCGCATCGACGGCATTGCCGCCCTCGGCGAAGATCTGCTGCGCGGTGTCGGCGCTGTAGCGGTCGGGAACGGCAACCGCCGACGCGTCCAGAACGGCCTTCGGCGGCGGCGTCGTGCGGGCGGCGGCCGGTCCGGCCGGGATGAAACACCCGGCAAGCGCGCCGACGAACGTCGCCGCCGCGACGAAATGGGTCAGGCTGGCAAAAGGCGCGCGGTGCGCATCGTGCGTCGATTGGGACATCCAGGAAGCTCCGTATAAGAGGGCGCCATCTTGCCGAACGGCATACCGTCACGCAGGGTGCCGGATCGGCTGCGCCCCGTCACCCTGACCGCTAACAGGCATGTCGGCAGCAGGCAGGGCGAAGGGTTAAGTCTGGGCCAATAGTGCCCGGCTCCGCAAAACACCAAAAAGACAGACCGGCCAGTGGCCCGCGCCGATCAAGCCCCCGGTCGCCGCGCTGTCAACCTTGCCGGGCGGGCCGCCCGTCAACAAATAACCCATCTCGCCGCCAGCGCCCGCGCCGATAGCGGCGTGCTTCCGCGAACGCATCATTGAGTTACGCGCGGGCAGACTCCCGCCAGCATGAGGCCTGTCATAAGTTTCAGCGTGGATTCGTGCCGGCCCATCGTTATTCTCATCACCCGGAATACTGGCCCGTCACGGCGGCACGCGCTGCGGCGGTCGCATTCTGGACGCCCGGCATCCTCGCAAACAACGCGTTTTACCTCCTGTTGCACGTTGTAACAGCGCCCCACCGAAGTCCTCACTCCGGCCCTCCGCCGCATCAACCCTGGCGCTCGTTGACCGGTCAGGTAGAATTGTCAGATAAGCGGGCGCATCGCGCGTCCCCGACCGACTTTCTCCATCACGCATGAATACCGAACGCAACGACGCGCCTGCGGCATCCAATTTCATCCGCAACATCATCGATGACGACAACCGCTCCGGAAAGTGGGGCCAGCGCGTGGAAACACGCTTCCCGCCTGAGCCGAACGGCTATCTGCACATAGGCCACGCGAAGAGTATCTGTCTGAATTTCGGTATTGCCCGCAGCTACGGCGGCGTGTGCCACCTGCGTTTCGACGATACGAACCCGGAAAAGGAAAGCGTCGAGTACGTCGATTCGATTATCGATGCGGTCAGCTGGCTCGGCTTCGAATGGAAGAAAGACGGCAACGAACACCTCTATTTCGCCAGCGACTACTACGACAAGCTCTACGAATTCGCCGAACTGCTGATCGAGCGCGGCAAGGCGTATGTGGACAGCCAGTCCGCTGAAGAGATGCGCGCGAACCGCGGCTCCGCCACCGAGGCGGGCACGCCGTCGCCGTTCCGTGAGCGCACGCCGCAGGAGAACCTCGACCTGTTCCGTCGCATGAAAGCGGGCGAGTTCAAGGAAGGCGAGCACGTGCTGCGCGCGAAGATCGACATGGCGTCGCCGAACTTCAACATGCGCGACCCGGTGATCTACCGGATCCGCTTTGCGCATCATTACCGCACCGGCGACAAGTGGTGCGTGTATCCGATGTACGACTACACGCACTGCATTTCCGACGCGCTTGAAAACATCACGCACTCGTTGTGCACGCTCGAATTCGAGGATCACCGGCCGCTCTACGACTGGATCCTCGATGAACTGGCCGATGCTGGCGTGTTTACGCGTCCGCTGCCGCAACAAATCGAGTTTTCGCGCCTGAATCTGACGTATGCCATCACCAGCAAGCGCAAGCTCCTTCAACTGGTCACCGAAGGCCATGTCGAGGGCTGGGACGACCCGCGCATGCCCACCATCGTCGGCATCCGTCGTCGCGGCTTCACGCCGGAGAGCATCCAGTTGCTGTGTGATCGCATCGGCGTGACCAAGGTCGATTCGTGGATCGACATGAGCGTGTTCGAAGGCGCGCTGCGCGACGATCTCGACGACAAGGCACCTCGCATCGCCGCCGTGCTCGATCCGCTGAAGCTGATCATCGACAACTTCCCCGAGGGCGCCGGCGAGGAATGCACCGCTCCGGTCCATCCGCATCATCCGGAGCGCGGCCTGCGCACATTCCCGATTTCGCGCGAGCTGTGGATCGAGCGTGAAGACTTCACCGAGACGCCGCCGAAGGGCTATTTCCGCCTCTTCCCGGGCAACAAGGTGCGTCTGCGTTATGGCTACGTGATCGAATGCACGGGCGCGGACAAGGACGAGAACGGCAACGTGACCGCCGTCCACTGCAACTACTTCCCGGACAGCCGGTCGGGCACCGAAGGCGCGAACAACTACAAGGTCAAGGGCAACATTCACTGGGTAAGCGCCGCAGGCGCGTGCCCGGCTGAAGTGCGCATTTACGACCGCCTGTTCCGTGAGCCGCAACCCGACGCGGGCGGCCGGGATTTCCTCGAAGCGCTGAATCCGGATTCGAAGCGTGTCGTCAACGCGTACCTCGAGCCCGGCGCGCAGGACGCGATGCCCGAGCAGCGTTACCAGTTCGAACGGCACGGCTATTTCGTCGCAGATCGCATCGATTCGAAGCCGGGTAAGCCCGTCTTCAACCGTATCGTCAGTTTGCGGGACAGTTGGGGCAAGCCGGCGTAAGCTGGAACTTCCCCGCGCCGTCGAACGCCTGATGCGGGACGAGGGGCATGTTCCCGCCGGGGGCATGCGTCGACATATTCCAGTACGACTCATCGGCAGAACGCTGCGGCGCCGCAGTCATCAACGCGCCCTTCCCGGAGGAGCAATGAAGTTCGCAGCCCGATTCCGGCTGATCGCATGTGCCGCTGCGGCGACGCTCGCGTGCGGCGCCCATGCTGATGAACTAATCGGCACCCTGAAGAAAATCCACGACGAGGGCGTCGTCACGCTCGGCGTGCGCGAGGCGTCGGTCCCGTTTGCCTACTCGGACGGCACGCACACGGTCGGCTATTCGTACACGATCGCGCTGCGCATCGTCGATGAGATCAAGAAGGCGCTCGGCATGCACGATCTCAAGGTACGCGAGATAACGATCAACTCGAGCAACCGCATTCCGATGCTGCTCAACACCCAGATCGACTTCGAATGCGGCTCCACAACGCACACCTTTGAGCGCGAAAGCCAGGTCGCGTTCTCGGACAGCTTTTTCCAGTACGCGGTGCGGATGATCGCGCGCAAGAAGTCGGGTATCACGGACTTTCCGGATCTGGCCGGCAAGCCGGTCGTGACCACCGCGGGCACCTCGGACGAGCGGCTGCTGCGGCGGCTCAATAGCGACAAGCAGCTCAACATGCGCATCACGGCGACCAGAGATCACCCGGAAGCATTCGCCGCAGTGCGAGCGGACCGCGCCGTCGCGTTCGTCATGGATGAGCCGCTGTTACACGGCCTGAAGGCGACGGAGCCCCATCCCGAGGACTACGTGATCACCGGCACGCCGCTCGGCTACGAGGCTTACGCGTGCATGTTCCGCAAGGGAGACGCGCCGTTTCGCGACCTCGTCAACGGGGTGATTTCGCACATGCAAACGTCCGGCGAGGCAGAGCGGCTCTACAACGTCTGGTTCACGCAGCCGATTCCTCCGCACGGAACGAACCTGAATTTCCCGCTGTCGGATGAAATGCGTGAGCTGTTTGCGCATCCAAACGACAAGGCGCTGGATTAACCGGCTTGACGGCTTAACCGGCTGCACGATGCGGCAACCAGGCAGCGCACTGTCCCCCGCGTATTCACAGCGTGCGATGCAGTTCAGCGAGCGATAGCGTGGTCTGAAAGAGCCGCGTGAGGCTGCGGCTTGCATAGCGCTCGACTTCATCCGGCGCACACCAGCGATAGTCATCCATCTCGGGAATCGGCGTGCCGTCGAAGCGGCGCGGAAACATCGACGTGCAGATGCATTGCGCGAGGTCGATCTCGCCGTCGCCGGCACGCGCGGCGAATAGATGCAGGTCCTTGTCGCGGCGATAGACGAAGAGGCCGAGATCCTTCAGCCGCTCTGGCGCGAGCGCGATGCCGGTCTCTTCGACCAGTTCGCGCAACGCGGTGATGTGCGGCGCCTCCCCCACTTCGCCATGCCCTTTCGGAATGTCCCAGTGCGTGGTTTCGGTGGCGTGCGCGAGCAGCACACGGCCATCGGCGTCGAGCAGCACGACGCCGCAGGAGATCACCCGCGCGCTCACGAACGCGCGAGGTCCTGTAACGGCACGCTCGCCAATGCGGCGATGCCGGCTGCGTCAGGCGACGCGTTCATCACCTCTTCTGCAACTGCCACGCGCCGCTACCTTGCCGGCAAAACACCGGGCGCAGATTCATCGACTGCCCCTTCGCGGACAGCACAACGCCCGTCGAACGGCAGGTGCGATCGCCGTCCTTCGTGGTTTTGTCCAGCGTAATCGTCGCGTCGATCTTCACACTGTTGCCGGTTCCCTCGTTGAGCCAGTTGGCCGTCTCGCCGTCCTGCTTCTCGTCGAGCGCGCTGCCGACCGCGTTCTTGATCGAGTCGATGTCGCGCTGCTTCATGTAGCTGATCGGCGTGTCGTTGAGAAAGCCCAGATTGGCTGCCTGCGCGCCGCAGGTGACAACCAGCAGCAGCCCGCCCGCCGTCAGACCGATAAGTGCCCGGTTTCGCATCGACATTGATTGTTTCTCCTTGAAGAGTCGTTCGACCTGCCACGCTACCAGGCTCCTGAGCCGACCCTCAAAAGCATAGCATGCCCTTAAGCGCGGCAGTCCTCGCGGGTGCGAGGGCCGTCAGATCAAGATTTGCTGCCGCGTTTCGACAGGTCGGATAGTCGTGAACGCCATTCAATGCGCCGGCGGCTCATACCCATCTGTCAGTGTATTGAGGAACGCCACCACGTCCCTGATTTCCGCCTCGTTGAGCGCCGGCTGCTCGCCGGGCTTGCGGTCGAACGGCGGATCCGTGTTCAGGTTTGCCCAGTAGCGCTTCGGCAGATCGTCAAACTTTGCCACCCGGCCCTTCACGACCGGATAAAACTTCTCCGGATTCGTATCGCGCTCGGCATAGAAGCGCACCACCTCGTCGAGTGAGCGATAGATGCCGTTGTGGAAGAAGCGCCTTTTCAGCGCGACGTTGCGCAGTGTCGGGGTACGGAAGATTCCGCAGTATTCGTCGCGCCCCTTCAGGTCGGTCCGTTCAGGACCACATGCGCCGAGATCGAAGAAGTGCGGGTCCCTGTTGACCGCCAGCGCGCGGTTGCGCGGCACGCCTATCGCGATCAGGCCGAAGTCGGTGAACTGGGGAGGCGAGCCGTCTTTGGCGCGCTCACTCAGATGACAACTCGCGCAGTTGCCCTTGCTCTCATCGTTGAAAAGCTGCAGACCGTGCAGTTCGGCGGCCGTCAACAGTGTCTTGCCCGCGAGGAACGCGTCGTATTTGCTCGTGTATGGGTAGAACGTTTCGGGCGTCTGCTCGAACGTCTCGAGCGATTGCAGCACGGCCTTGAAGGTGGCATCCGGGTGGTCGAAGATCTGCTCGCCGAAGGCTGCGCGAAAAGCATTCGAGTACGGCGCGGCCTTCACCGCCGCCGTCACCTGCTCGGGCGTGCTGCCCATTTCGAATGTCGACAGGATCGGGATGCGCGCCTGGTCCGAACCTCGGTCGACGCGGCCATCCCACGTCAAACCGCCGGTCGGCCCCGCATCGACGCTTTCGTCGCCTTCGTCTTCCGAGTCGTGAAAGTGTTCGGTGAAGGCCGGCACCGACTGAAGATACTTGAGCGTCGGCACGGCACGCATGCCCGGCTGGCGCATGTCGCTGCCGCCCAGTTGCACCGCCAGCGGGTTTGCCGGTGTGAATGCATGCTCGGGGCTATGGCACGACGCGCACGAGAGTTTGCCCGAGCCCGACAGCGACGGGTCGAAGAACATCTGATTGCCGAGCGCCGTCATCTTGCGGACCGATTCGTAGACTTCGGCACGCGTCTGCCCGCCACGGGTTGCGGCGACCCGCACCACAGCAGCCGACGTAGCGGATGCTCCCGCCACCGCCGGCGATCCAGCCTGCGTACCCGGTTTCGCCGCCGCTGAGTTCGCCAGCGGGTCGTCGACCGGACCGTGCGCATCACAGCCGGCGAGCACGAACGACAGCCATGCGACGCCCAGACAACACGCGCGCCACGTGCTCGCCGAAACCCATCCCTTTAGCACCCGCGGCACCCGCGCCAGAGCACGCAACATATGAGCAATTTTCTTCGATGATATTGAAGTGCGCGAGCCTATGTCTCACACGTGACAGTCGGATGACATTTCGCATGCATCGATGCAAGCCCGTTTGGGCAATCAGTAAGCCGATACACTATTCTGTCAAATTGTTCTGCGACACTTCGGCCGCTGGCTACGGACGTCAAAAGGCGACTTCAAAAGCGCAACAGGTAGACCACCGCAGCCAGCCATAACGCGAGAGAAAAAACTGATGAACAAGAAAAAACTGATCTGCGCGATGCCTGTCGCTATCGCAGCGGCGATCGGACTATACGCCTGCGGCAGCAGCGAACTGGGGCACCCGGATCTCGACGCGGTCCAGAACGTGGTGGTGATCTATGCGGAAAACCGCAGCTTCGATAATCTCTATGGCCAGTTCCCCGGCGCGAACGGCTTGCAGAACGTCACGCCGGCAAGCTCGCGGCAACTCGACCGCGACGGGTCGGTGCTCGCCACGCTGCCGCCTATCTGGAACGGCCTGACGCAGACGGGCGTCACGCCGGTCGTGACCCAGGCGATGACCGCAAATCTGCCCAATTCCGCCTTCGCGATTGACGATCCGAATGGTTTCAACACGCCCCTCACCGCGACAACGCGCGACCTGTGGCACCGGTTCTACGAGAACCAGATGCAGATCGACGGTGGCAAGAATGACAAATTCGCCGCATGGGCCGATTCCGGCGGTCTGGTGATGGGCTACTACAGGTTGAACGCCGACAAACTGCCGCTGTGGGAGGTCGCCCAGCAGTACACCCTCGCCGACAACTTTTTCATGGGCGCCTTTGGCGGTTCGTTCCTGAATCACCAGTGGCTCGTCTGCGCATGCACACCGATCTATCCGAATGCGGACAAGAGCGTGGCGGCCCGTTCGATCTCGGCGGTTCAGCCGGATGGGGTGACGCTGGCCGTCGCGTCCAACTCGCCGCCGTCCTCTGTGAGCGGGCCACCGAAGTTCGTCAATTCGGGCAACCTGACGCCCGATTTCTACGCGGTCAACACGATGCAGCCGCCTTATCAGCCGAGCGGCAACAAGGCGGCGCCTGGCGGTGACCCTCGTTTCGCCGATCCGGCACAAGCCACGACGCTGCCGCCGCAGACACAGCAGAACATCGGCGATCTGCTGAACGATGCCGGCGTGTCGTGGGCGTGGTATGGCGGCGCATGGGGTGCGGCATGGTCCGCATCGCAGAGCCGCACGCCTGGCGTGATCTACGGCGCGAGCCTGTCGTCGCCGAACTTCCAGGCGCACCATCAGCCACTCAACTATTTTGCCGATCTGGCGCCGGGCACGGAGAACCGTGCGAAGCATCTGCTCGACGGTGGCGTGGACGGCGCAGAGTTCATCAAGGCCATCGACGCGGGTGCGCTGCCGCAGGTCGCGTTCTACAAGCCGCAGGGCAACCTGACCGAACACGCGGGTTACACGGACGTCGCATCGGGCGACCAGCACATCGCCGATGTAATCGCGCACCTGCAGAAGAGCCCGCAGTGGAAGCATATGGTGGTGGTCGTCACGTACGACGAAAACGGGGGCTTCTGGGATCACGTCGCGCCCCCGAAGGGCGACCGCTGGGGCCCGGGCACGCGTGTGCCGGCGCTCATCGTTTCGCCGTATGCGAAAAAGGGCTACGTCGACCACACCCAGTACGACACGACTTCGATTCTCCGCTTCATCACGCACCGCTACGCACTGCCGACGCTGCCCGGTATTGCCGTGCGCGACAAGGCACTGGTGGCAAACGGCGGCAAGCCGATGGGCGACCTGACGAATGCGCTCAACCTCGCGCAGTGACCGGTCACACTGAGTAAGCACAGTCCGCTCGCACCGGACCTTTAGGGCAGCTTCGGCTGCCTTTTTTTTGCGTAGTCAAGGACGCGAGGTCGTGGGGTGTGGCGTGACGAGTGGCATCCGTTTGCTGTATTCGACGCTTCGAGTATCTGTTACCTCCAGAAACACCCTCAAAGATTCTGGCCGTCAATTGGCGACAACTGAGCGCTCTGAAAGCAAAAAACCCCACAGCACGGAGCTTTGTGGGGTTTTCTTGTAAAACACTTTGGCGTAGCGCGGAGCTTGGGTGGCCCCCCCACGAGGAATCGAACCTCGATTTCAGGTTTAGAAGACCCGTGTTCTATCCGTTGAACTATGGGGAGGCTAAGACCGGACCTGACTGCTCAATGTGGCATGAGTTGAGGCGCTTATTGCCGCCCCTACAGCCGCATCCAGAGCCAAGCCATAAATTATACCGTATCACCGCAGACCGCCGTCCCCGCCGGCCGATACGGCCAGCGTGGCTCACACCGGTTGCGGATGCAGCAGGAACCAGCCAAGAAACAACGCGCCCGCGATGGCACAGTAGATGCCAAACGACGCCAGACGGCCGCGTCCTTCGAAATAACGCATCAGGAAGCGCACGCTCAGATACGCGGCGATGGCCGTCAGCACGCCGCCCAACAGCGCGTCGGCGAGCTGGTCCGGTGCATGAAAGAGCTTCGGCACTTCCAGCAGACCCGCCGCGAAAATGATCGGTGTGCCCAGCAGAAACGCGAACTCGGCGGCCTTTTCAGCGGTGAGACCGGCTGCATTACCGGCAATCATCGTAAGACCGCTGCGCGAGAAACCGGGAATCAGTGCCCCGATCTGCGCGAGCCCGACCAGAAACGCCTGCCTGAACGTGAGCTTTTCCGGCGCGCGATGTGCGCGCGCGCGCTGCAGACGGTCACCGAACCACAGCAGCACACCGTTGATGATCAGCGCGATCGCGACAATCCGCAGATCATGGAACACGCGCTCGAGCCGCTTCTCCAGCAGGAGGCCGACGAGACCCGCCGGGATCGTGCCGATGATGAGCGCCCACATCATGTGGCCATCGTCGTTGCTGCGACCGCGCAGCGCAGCGACGAACCCGCCGATCAGCGCGATCCAGCGCTTGCGGAAATACCACAGCAGCGCGAATGCCGTGCCGAGGTGCAGCGCGACGAGAAACGGCAGCAGTTGAGGAGCGTGCTTGTCGATGTGCATGCCAAACAGCGCCGGCACGAGCAGCGTGTGACCAAGGCTGCTGACCGGGAACAGTTCAGTGACACCCTGCAACACACTCAGAAAAATCAGAAACCACAGGTTCACTCGGGGCTCCTCTCAATAGGTGAACGATGCATTGGACGATACGCTCCAACGCCAGGAAGCCGCCCGATTATGCCTGGCGACTATGGGACCGCCAAGGGTTTTCCCCACATATCGAAGAAATTTTGCCGCAATGCGTCACAACCTGAAACACACGTAACAGAAAGTGAAAGAAAAAGCCCGCCAGAAGGCGGGCCTTGGGGATCATGCGGCGGATGCTACGCAGTCCACGCTGGGGCGGTAACCCGACCTCAACGCGGGACTTTGTACAGGAAATAGACGGTGCTGCCCGTGAACATGGCGAACAGGGTGACACCCATTATCATGGCGAGATCCATCAAGCTCCCTCCGTTCGAAATTTCTGGCACCGGGCAATCCACCGGCTCTCGAACGGATTATGGGGAAGCTTGTCTGTGCGGTCACGCCCGCAATTTCCCGAGAAAGGGTTTCCCCGTAGACCAAAGCAGCGCAAAATCGCCCACTTGCCGCGCGCGACGTCGGCCGGTCCTTTCCCGTCCGCCGTCCACCGGAACCGTCGTTTAAACCATTGCCCGCCTGAGCGCCTGCCATGCCTACATTCCAGAACCAGGACATTCTCGAAATCGCACAGGGCACTGCCCTGCTCCGCATTGCGCCGCAAGCCGGCGGCCGGCTGTTGTCGTGGCACATCGACGGCCAGCCGGTCATCTACTGGCCCGATCAGGCCGACTGGAGCCAGCCCGCAAGAATCCGCGGCGGCAATCCGCTGCTGTTCCCCTTTCTAGCCCGGCATCGGGTAGATGGGCAGATCGGCCGATGGCGCGACAGCGCGGGCGTCGTGCGCGATCTGCCGATGCACGGCTTTGCGCGCGATCTGCCGTTTGCGGCCAGCGTCGACGCACAGGGCGCGGGCGTCACGATGACGCTGTCAGACAGCGACGCGACCCGCGCCGCTTACCCATTCGGCTTCCGCTTCGACGCAGCCTACCGCCTCGCCGACGCCCACACGCTCGACGTCGACCTGACCACCACCAACACCGGCGACACGCCCCTTCCGTACTATGCCGGCCATCACTTCTATTTCACCCTGCCGCACACGCAGCGAGGCGAGACCGCGCTCGAACTGCCGCCGACGCAACGCCGTCATCAGGAAGCCGACGGCTCGATCAGTCCCGCCGAGCCGGGCGAACCGCGCTACACCCTCGACGATCCGCGCATCATCGACCGCTTCCACTGTCTTCAGGGTACGCCGATCCAGCCGGTGCGACTCATCGCGCCGGGCCTCGGCCGCACGATCGCGATCGACCTGCAACGGCCGGGCTCGATTCCCTGGTATGCGGTGACGACGTGGACCGAAACGCCAGAATCGGACTTCTATTGCGTCGAGCCGTGGCTCGGCCTGCCTGACGCAATCCATAACGGACTCGGGCTGCGCTGGCTCGCGCCCGGCGCGACCGAAACGGCGTCGCTGCGCATCGCCGTGACCGGTTCGAATTGATTCGCGCGCGGCCGCGTCTTGCCAGGCAACGCTGCCGCATTTCATATGATGCAATGCAGACCCGTTAGAATCAGTCGTTTTGCCACTGCCGCCCGAGCAGGATCGCGAGAACGCGGGACCGGCGCGCGGCGGAGTTTGCGAGGTTCAATGTTGGGAACAGAAATCAGACGGCTTGCCTGCGTTTCGTTGATCGCAGCGCTCGCCGCATGTGGGGCGGCCCCGGTGGGGCCGGGGTTCTATCGCGTCGAGCGGGGCGACACGCTGTCGAAGATCGCCCGCAGCAACCGCACGTCGGCACAGAACATCACGCGCTGGAACAACCTGAGCAATCCGGACGCGATCGAGGTCGGTCAGGTGCTGCGCATCGCGCCGCCGGCCAATGCTGCAACGGCGAGTACGGCCGAAGCCCGCGCAGGCACGGGCGCGACGGCTGGCTCGAGGAGCGCGCCGCCTGAAACGGCTTCGACATCGGCGGCGCCGGCGTCGTCCATTTCACTGGTATGGCCGGCGCAGGGCGACATCGTGCGGAGCTTCGACGGCAAGAACTCGAAGGGGATCGACATCGCCAACGCCCCGGGCACGCCCGTCGTGGCCGCGGCGACGGGCTCGGTGGTCTATGCAGGCAACGGACTGCGCGGCTACGGAAACCTGCTGATCATCAAGCACAACAGCGAGTATCTGACGGCCTATGCACACAACCGCGAGATTTTCGTCAAGGAAGGCGAGAAGGTTTCGCAGGGGCAGAAAATCGCGGAAATGGGCGACACCGACAACGATCGGGTGATGCTCCATTTCGAGTTGCGCTATCAGGGTCGCTCGATCGATCCATCGCGCGCACTGCCGCCTCGCTGAGCCCGGGCTGCCGGGTCCGCACCGCCTCGCAGGTCGCTCAGGCTCAGCGACGTTGCTGGCGGGGAACCCTGCCCACCTGGAAGCGATCCATTTGAGATATGAGTCAGCACCAGGCAACCAGCCGGGTCCGCAAAAAGGAAATCTGCAATGAAAAGCGCATCTGCCGTGGCGGCCGCTCTGGCTGCCTTGACGCTTGCGGGCCTCGCCGGCTGCTCTTCGACGACGAAGCTCACCTACCTGCCGAGCGGCGAAACGGGCTTCGCCATCAACTGCAGCGGCAGCGATGCCAGCGAAAGCTGGGGCGAGTGCTACAGGCAGGCAGGCGAGGCATGCGGCGCATATGGCTACGACATCATCTCGAAGGACGTAGACAAGGGCGGGACTTCAGGGGGGTCCCTGGGCGGAATCCTCGGCGCAAACGTCAAGAACCGTTCGATGGTAATCCGCTGCAAGCAGTGACGACGAACAGGAACGAAGCGCGCACAGGGCAAAAAGAGCCCGGCACGAGGCCGGGCTAACGGGGGTTCGGCGCATATCGGCAAAGGACCGGTTCACCATGCGCCGAAACGAAATCTAGCAACGCACCTATACCCACGCAATCGATTAATTGTGCAAATAGTGTTACTCGGCGCACTGAGTACCCATAATGCGTCACGCGGACCATCCAGTTAGCAAAGCGAAAGAAGCGGAATGCTGCGACGCAGCGGCCCCAATCGCCCCCTATGTGATTCGAGCCCCTTTCCGAAAGCCGCACCAGCTATACGTTTCAGCCCGTCGAGTCAAGTCGTCGAACGCGCCTGCCGCAGGCATTGGTGCGAAGCGCAACGCGGCTTTTTTGCGATAATCGGCCGTTTGAAACTTGGTGCGCAAACGCACGATTCCGTTGCTTTAATTGTTAAATCCGGCGTGCCTGGCAACCATTCGCAGGCGAGTTGCTTTAGTCATATTAAATAAGCGGCGGCCTCAAGAATGCTTAAATCGGTCGATAATAGGCAGGCCTTAATTCGTCAGACGCGACATTCGCGGAGCCGATATCGCGCGGGCTGTCGCCCGGCGATGGTTTATAGTAACGCCCGCCAGTCCTGTTCCCTCTATTCCCCATGACCTCCCCTGACGCCTCGCACAGCCCGCTCTATGTCAAACTTCTCGCGGAGACCGCGAAGATCGGCTGGCCCGAACTCGAACGCTTCTTTGCACGCGGCATGCTGTTGCGTGTCGCACGCGACCTCGACCTCGTGAGCGTCGCGGAAGCCATCGCCAGCGACGACACCATGCAGGTCACCCAATGGCTGTCGGCAGGTCTCGTCGAGCGCGTGCAGGCTGAGACCGCAGCCGATTTCGCCGCGCGCGACCCGGACCTGTGGGCCGTCGTGGTGTCACCCTGGGTCTGCGTGCAGGAACGCGGTTGAGCGGGACCGCGCCCGGCGCGACAGTGCCGACGCGCTGGCATCGGCGGGTCCTGACGCTTGCCTTTCCGATCGTCATTGCCAATCTGACGCAGCCGATTCTCGGCGCGGTCGACACGGCGGTCGCCGGCCATCTCGACAACGCGTCCTATCTCGGTGGCGTCGCGCTGGGTGGGCTCTTCTTCAGCTTCGTCTTCTGGGGTTTCGGCTTTCTCCGCATGGGGACGACCGGGCTTGTCGCACAGGCTTTCGGCGCCAACGATCCCGCCGGCCTGCGAATGAACGTCGTGCGCGCGCTGCTGCTCGCCTTCGCGATCGGCGCGGCGGTGTTGTTGCTGCAGACGCCGCTGATCGACTACGCGCTGCGTGCGATCGGCGGCAGCGAGGCGGTCCAGCAGCATGCGCGCGCGTACTCGCATGCGCGCATCTGGGCCGCGCCGCTCGCGCTGGCGAACTATGTCGTGCTTGGCTGGCTGCTCGGCACGCAGCGCGTGCGCCTTGCACTCGCCACGCAGGTGTTCATCAACCTGGTGAACATCATCGCCGTGCTGATCTACGTGTATGTGTTCGACTGGGGCATCGCGGGCATCGGCGCCGCAACCGCGACTGCGGACGCGCTCGGCTTCGTGCTCGGCGCGGCGATTCTCTGGCAGTTGAGACCGCGCGGCCTCGGCGCCCTCGACCGCGCCTCGCTGGTCGATCGCGACGCGCTTCGGCGACTGGTGGCGATTAACCGCGATATTTTCGTACGCACGTTGTGCCTGCTCGGCGCATTCGGCTGGTTCGCCCATCTCGGAGCGCGCCAGGGCGACGCGACGCTCGCGGCCAATGCGCTGCTGCTCAATTTCCAGACCTTCATGGCGTATGGACTCGACGGCTTCGCACATGCTGCCGAAGCGCTCGTGGGCGCCGCAATCGGCGCACGCGACCGCGACGCATTCCGCCAGGCCGTCAAGGTGACCCTGTTCTGGTCCGCCGTCGGCGCGCTGGGATTCGCCGTGGTGTACTGGACTGCGGGACCGTGGATCGTCGAACGACTGACCGACCAGGCCGCTGTGCGCGCCGCGGCCGAGACCTATCTGCCGTGGGCGGCATTGTCGCCGGTCATTTCAGTGTGGGGCTTTCTGCTTGATGGCGTCTTCATCGGCGCGACTCGCACGCATGAACTGATGAAGGCGATGGCCATGTCGCTGACGGTGTTCGTCGCCGCGTCGTGGGCCCTGATGACGCCGTACGGCAATCATGGGCTATGGGGCGCCCTGCTCGTCTTCATGGCTGCGCGCGGCGCGACGTTGATGTGGTATCTGCCGCGTGCAGCGGCCAGCGTGGCACCGGCGAACGTCTGACGAAACGGGCGGATGGCGCCCGGCGTCCCGGTGCCTGGGCTCTGCGATGATTACTTCGGCGCTTCTGGCGTATTCAGCATCGACGGCGGGCGATCATCGGTCGGCACGCCGTGATAGTCCTGCGGATCTTTCGGCGGCGTGCCGTGGTGCGGGGCATTGGGGTCGTTCACACAGCCCGTCAGGGCTGATAGCAGCAAGGCAGTCAGGATGATGCGATTCATAAACGCTCGAACAGGGAGATAGAACGGCGCCGCCCGCCATTCGCGGTGCGGCAGGGTGCGTGGCGAGCCTTACGGCAAGACGCGCCCAAAGTCTACCTGTAAAGCGTTTTCCCTGACGAAAGGCGCACGTCGCACGCCCCCCTTCCCCGCTGCGCGATGACTGTTCTACTATGTACGCATGGCCGGAATCGCAAAGGAGGCTGCCATGGACGCTGAATCAATCGCGGGCTTCATCGGTCTTGGAATCGGCTTGCTGGTGCTCATCGCGTTGTCCGTTTTCGAGTCGAAGAGCTATCGGCGCGAGCATGGCGGAGAAGGCATGCTGCATCACTGGATGGCCGAGCACCACATGCTCGACTGGATGCGCCACAGGCATTGAGGTGCACGCGCAGGCGGCGTGGATTTCGCCGCCCGCGCGCATACCGGCCACTCTCCCCTCACAGCGGGCGGTAGCGGACGCAACTGCCCGGAAACGTCTCGTCCATCGAGCCTGAATACCTGATTCGCCAGGTTCACACACCTTTCCCCTGATTCATTCACCGTCATGCCGACCTATGGCGAAGTGTGTCCGACCGCACGTTGCCAACCTTACATTGTCACTACAGTGACGACACAATGACATGCATCGGGGGAAGAGATGACGCAGCACAGACTGGAGTCCATCGTGTGGGAGATCCGGAGCGTCGCGCTTCACGAAGGCAACGACCTGACGCTCGACAGCACGATAGTCGCGCTCGCTGAGTACATGGCGCGCCGGCAACGCGAGCTGAGTGCCCGCGACCGCAGCACGCTCATGCGCGCTGCAGCGGTGTTGTGGCGCGCAGGCTTCAATCTCTCGATATCGGAAGAACGGCAGGCCGACCCGGTCCAGCACTGAAGCGTCGGCGCGTTACGCCGGGACATACGCCCGGCACGTTGCCGGGCCGGGATTCGCGGTCCGATCGACGGCCGCCATCCGGCGAACCGCACAGGAGACCGGAAGCAAGTACCGTTCGCGTGATCTCCCTGTCAGACCGTACCGGTTTCGTCGAGGATCGCCGGGCCGCCCACACATTCGGTCGTCAACCACGCGCGCACGGCATCGCCGATCAGTTCCGGATGATCTTCCTGCAGGTAGTGTGCGCCCGGCCCGAGTTCGACGAGGCGGCAGTTGACCAGTTGCGCGGCGAGCGCCTGCGCGGCTTCCGGCGATACGATCGCGCCCGGCTCGGCGTAAAACAGCAGCTTCGGATACGTCGATGCATGCAGCGCGCGGTGCGCCTCTTCCATCATGACGTGCACATCGGCGGGCTCACCCGCGATCGGCAGTTCCCTCGGTAGCTGCAGGATGGGCCTGCGCGACTCGGGTGTCGGGAACGGTGCGCGGTACGCGTCCCTTTCCGCGTCGCTCATGTCCCTCAACACCGAACCCAGCAACACACGCTCGATGAATACGTTATCTTCGAGGATCAGCTTTTCGCCCTGGCCCGGCGTGCGAAACACCTTGAACAGTTCGCGCGCGAGTGCACGCTGATGAAATTTGTCCCAACCCGGGAACGGCTGGATGAACTCCATGAACGCAAGCCCGACGACCCGCTGAGGCAGCCGCGCGGCGAAGTGAAACGCCAGCGCCGTGCCCCAGTCCTGCGCGACGATCACCACCTCCTCCAGACCGAGCGCATCGATGAACGCATCCAGATAGCGCACGTGATCGACGAAGCGATAAGCGATGTCCGGCTTGCCCGACTGGCCGAAACCGATCAGATCGGGCGCGATGCAGCGCGCGACAGGCGCCACCCGCGGAATGATGTTGCGCCAGATAAAGGATGACGTCGGATTGCCGTGAAGAAACAGCACGACGGGGCCATCCTGGCCCGCTTCGATCCAGGACATCGTCGAATCCAGAACGTCGACGTGATGGCGTTTGAATTCTGTCGACGACGGGCTTGCTGCGTTCATGACGGACTTCCCCCAAAGACGGTAGCGAATATGATGGTCTTGAAGCGTTCGAGCGGGGCCGGGCTTCGATCGACTTTCATGCGCAGCATGGCCCCCTGCCATCCGGCGAGCAGGAAATCGGCGAGGTCATCGGCACTGAATGCGCTCGTGATCTCGCCGCTTTCCTGGCCCTGCGCGATACACGCGGCGAAAGGCGCGCGCCAGCGCACAAAAATCGCGGACAGTCGCTCACGCAACTGTTCGCTGTGCGGCGTGGTTTCGAGACTGAAATTGCCGATCAGGCAACCGCGCGACCACTCGCCCTCTTCGAGCTTCGCGGTGATCGCGTCCAGATAGCGGCGCAGCCGTTGCGTGGGCGCGAGGCCATCCTCGGCCAGCGCCGCTTCGACGAGGCCCGACACATAGGCGAAGTAACGGTCGACGACCTCGCCGGCGAAGTCCTCCTTCGACGCGAAATGATTGGTGAAAGACCCCGGTCGCGCCCCGGCTTCCGCGACGATGTCGCGCACGCCGGCCGCCGCATAGCCCTGCTCCCAGAGCACTTTCTGGCCGGCTTTGAGAAGATCCTCGCGCAGGGATGGTTTCGCCATGCGCAGAGAATACAACTGTACGCATTGACGTTCTAATGAGGGTAAACGCTCAGGTCATTTACGCGTTTCAGGTGCGTCGACTTTCGCGCATGGTTCCCAGGTTTTCCCGCGTGGCCGCGCGCGATGCGGACGAGCGTCTGGATGAATAGCGGATCCGCCTTCCCGATTGCCGCGTGAAGCCTACCGCCAGCCTGTGCGGATCCTTCCTGACTGGATTTGTGCGCGGGCTGCGCAGACGCGTGAGTAGACCGCAGCGCAAACATCTCAAAACTTGAGCTTTCGCAGGCCGAGGACGTTGTGTTCCAACTCACACGCGAACAGCGTGATGCCCGGTTACGCTGGCCCGCCAGGGTCGCGCCGCCGTTCATTGCCGCCGAGCTTGGCACGGATGTCGACCGCGTAACGGCGCTGCTGGCGGACCACGTCGACCGGCAGCTTCTGGAGATCGGTGACCTGGACTTTACCTACGGATGACGGCGCACGGCTGGACCCGAACCGATTCGCGTAATCAGCCCGCCAAGGGAACACGAATGAGCGCGCCGCCGTCGAGGTCACGCACCGACAGCAATTGCGGGACAGCCGAAAAAGCGGCACGAAAGCCAGCCCGCGAGGGTTCGCCTTTTCGTTTCTGCGAACGTAGGCATCGGCGCAGAATAATTGACAGTCTTTAACCGACATTTAGGAGTGCTCCGGTTGATTCCTTTTCCATGTTCGCGATACGTTGCCAACGGGCAATCCGCA
>NZ_JBNDKT010000036.1:0-80633 GCF_050435685.1 Paraburkholderia sp. GAS448 | reverse complement strand
GGTGGGCCTGCGTCGCCTGATCCAGTTTTCGGCCATCATTTTTCGTCTTCATACCTGTATAACGCGCAAGGCACTATTTGGTGCACCTGTCAGTATGTCAGTGATGCTCGCTGTAGTCGGACCTCGCCTTAGGTGTCGCGCGTACCTTTGCGTATTGAAACTCGGGCAGCGCCTTGATCGCATCTTTCGTCGCACCGGCAAGCATCAGTTTGCCATTGACGAAATCGAGCTGCTCAATCGGAATGGCCACGTCGTGATGCGACACCCCCAGAAACTGGTTTGCGGCGACGATTGCAAACGATACCGACCGGTCCGGTGCCACGATAATGTCATGAATGGCGCCGACACGCTCACCCTTCTCGTTGAAGACCGGCTTGTCCATGATCGACTTTCTCACGCTCCAGCCTGCCACGATCGCGGCCGACTCTTCCACGCTGACACCAAGCGGCTGGGCGCCGGCTACCTGGGCGTGCGCGTCTAGAGCGAGTCCGAGCGACGACGCGAGCAGCAATACAAGCAGATTCGTTTTCATGAGATTCCCTTCGTTCTGGTGTTGACGGTACGACACCGGGCCAGCAATGAACCGGCTAATGCCAGACCGTGCGCGGCGTAAGTTCATGTTGGAAGGTCTCCCGGCAAGCCGCTATAAAAAAGCGGTGATCGATCAGGTTATTTTCGTGCACTTGGATGCCATTCCGCACGCCTCGTGAACGAATGCAGAATTGCGAAACGCATGGCAGAAACGCGAAAGAATCGCAGCTGCGTGGAGACTAGACTGAAATTCATCGCATGACGGTGCAGCTTGGAGTCCCACATGGATGAACTGCTCGGACGCGCTTGGTGGATGCTCATTCTGCGTGGCACGGTAGCGCTGCTGTTTGGCATTCTGGCGCTATTCTGGCCCGGCCTCACTCTGCTACTGCTTATCACCCTCTTTAGCGTCTACGCAATCGCCGGCGGCATTGTCGCGGTTGTCGCGGCCATCCGCTACCGCGCGACGCACGGCGGCTGGTGGGTACCCTTGCTGCTCGGCATCTGCAGCATCGGCGCCGGTGTGATAGCCGCGTTAGTGCCGGGCATTACCACGCTCGTGCTGGTCGCCGTCATCGGCGCAAACGCGATTATCAGCGGCTTGTTCGATCTGATCGCTGCAACACGGCTGCACAGGCGCCTGCGCAATGCGTGGATGCTGGTGCTAACCGGCGTGCTGTCCGTGCTGTTCGGCATCTTCGTGCTGCTCTTTCCGGGCGCCGGCGCACTGGCGCTCGTCTGGCTGATCGGCGTGTATGCGTTGTTCACGGGCGCGCTGCTGTTCGTACTCGGCATCACTGCGCGTGCCTGGCACCGCGACGGCCTGACCGGCGAGCCACACGCGCCATTGCATCCGTGAGCGCACCGCTCACGGGCACTCGTGGGTCACAAGCTCAAACCCGCTGCCGCACTCGCGGGCGATGCCGCGCCGACCGCGCCCCTCGGATCCGGAGGTCGAATGGACCGCGCGTCATCTCCAGTGGTCCAGCCTCAGGTCTGGCACTGGCGTACCTCACGTAAGGAGAATCACATGCTGCTTGATCTCGACAAATGGAATCCGTTCCGGTTTTTACGCTCGCACCCCGGGCAAAAGAGCGCATCGGACCACGCTGGTGCGCCGCGCAACAGTCAGGAAGGCGCCCGGCAAAATGGGCAACAGACTGGCGGCACGCAAACCGGTAATGGGACACCGATGGCAGCCGCTGCTGCGCCGGTATCACTTGCGCCTGCCACCTGGCCGCTGCCTGATCCGATTCACCTGTTTGCCGAATTGATCCGCGATCCGTTCGGCGGCCGTGGACCGCTCGGAAGCTGGTTCGGCGACTTCAGCGCGAGCGAGTTTCAACCGCGGATTGACGTCACCGACGAAGGCGACGCACTGCGTATCGTCGCCGAGTTGCCGGGCATGACCCGCGACGACGTCGAACTCGAAGTGATTGAAGACATGCTGATCATCAGCGGCGACAAGCGCTTCGAATCGACGAGAGAAGAACAGGGATGCTACCGGGTCGAGCGGTCGTTTGGACACTTCCAGCGCGCGGTCCCGCTGCCCGCGGGCGTCGATCTCGATCGGGCAGAGGCCAGATTTGAAAACGGCGTGCTGACGCTGCGCGTCCCCAAAGCGGCCGGAGAACCGGCAGCCAAGCGGCGCATCGAGATCAAATAACACCATCCGCACTGCGCGGTCATGCCTATCGTGAAACAACTCGTCAGCTTCCGCGATCTCGATGATTCGGCCATGCCAGCATCGAGCAGCAGATTGGCGAACTGGCCGCGCACCATCAGAAGCGGAATCTGCACCCGCTTTCGTCGGAACTGGTCAGTTTGCGGGCGCGTGTTGAAAGGGACACGCTGCGCACCGGCGACGCTGATCGCGTGAAGCTGCGGCTGGTACTGTCCACTGTGGCGGCACGCGGTGCTGCTAGTGCACGTGGACGATGTGCCGCTGCGGAAAGGCGCGGTACGCCTCGACACGGACGAAGCCACCGTGCGGCGCTGGCTTGAGCATGCGTTCCTGCGCGCACGGCTAGAGGAACTGGGTGCCGCGGGAACAACGGATCAATCGACGCGTCGTGCACCGGATTACCTCGTTTCGAGTGCAGCGCGAGCCCAGCGCGCAAAAAAGGCGGCATCGGAACAAGCAGTGGAATAGATATTTTCCACTCACCTATTACCCGCCCAGGAAGCGATGCCCGCACGGACGAAAAGGAGATCATCATGGCCGAGTGCAGTGTTTGTGGAAAGCCCGCAGCCTCGCAGATCACGATCACCGAAAACGGCCAACGCCGTCGGCTGATGCTGTGCGATGAGCACTACATGGAGTTTATGGCGCGCAATCAGCGCCGACTGTCGCCGCTCGAGTCCCTCTTTCACGGCGTACTATTCGACAGTCGGTTCGACGACATGTGACCAAAGATGGAAAGCGGCCGCGGTAGCCGGTCACGCATCGGACGCTCGCCCGAACACTATGTTCCAGTGGCGGCCGGATGCGTCCGGCGGATGCCGCTCTGGTAGCTATATGCGCACGCGCAAAGCTCCCGGCACGTCAGCGGCGATTTTCGCCATGCGGGTCTGCAGTTCGTCGCGAATCTGCTCGGCGGTTCGAACGGCCTTCGGCATCGGACTGCCTCCCTCGGTCGCACGTCTGGATCGTGACTGAATGGCCCATACGTTCTTCTTGCTCGCGCATGCGCCGACGATGCTTTAAGCCTGGTCGCTAATCCGGGGATGTTCGGACAATCGCTCGCTTCTGCGGACTGCATCAAGGGAGGGCGCGCCGCAAGCTGCTCTTCGAAAAAAATGCGCAAAAAGCCGAAAGACGCCGGTGTGCAAAGGCCCGATCCTCTCCGGGTCGGCACGCATCGTATCTAAAGCGGTTGTCCGCAGCTGGTGAGCTGAATTCGCGTCTGCATCGACCTTCCCCTGTACACCCCGGACCCGACAGGAGCTCAGGCCGGCTATGAGTGCTGCTGGCTAAGCTTGAGTCACTTGTAATAGCCGATCGACGGACGGCTCCGGGTCGACTGCGGAAATTCGCCCGAGGTCAGATCCAGTCCACCGCGGTGCGACGCTGAGCTTCCGAAATCGGCAAACAAGCGACGCCCATTGGCCGCCCGGAGTCAAGGGTAAAAGAAGTACGACGCAAACAGTTGCGTCATTTCACAGCGACGACAGTGCGCCACTTTCAAGATTGCAACTTCACTGCGCACGGTAGCCGTGTCAGGATGGTCCATTTTGTTTAGAAGGGCAGTCACGCGCGCGGATACATCTGCGTCCGTTAACTTGGCATTCATGTCGCTCTGCGTACTTGCGGCGAGCGCTCAAAAACAACTGCGTCCCATCTTGCGTTTTGCTGGGCCGTTGCCGCAAACAGCCCGGCAAGCTATTTGCCGATCGCTAGCGCGCATGCGCCGTATCAACGTCATGCTGTGACCACCAGAGACGCGTCGATCAGGTGCTCCGCGAGGAACCAGACCTGCAACTCGTTAGTGCGCAATACGTCGCTGACCAGCACGTCATTGGTGCCAAAGTCGCCCAACTCGTTGGCCTTGCTGGCTGCACTGCGAGTGGCCACAATGACGATTTCATGCGCCTCCAACAGACGCGAAAGCTGTACCGGCACCTCTTCGCGTCCGCGTGGCGGACGCGGGACCATGGTCATTTCCGCCACATCAGCAGCCATGGCGATGCTGACCCCACCGAGCAGTTGAATCCGCTCTGCTAGCGTGTCGACGAGTTCGACCTGCTTATCGTAATTCGTGTCATACAGCAGATGCAACGACTGGAACGTAGGCCCAACGACCTGCCAATGATGCTTCTTGTACATGTCGCGCAGCGTCATAGTGTCGGCCAGTATCTGATTCAACAGCTCTATGCTCGTTTCGCACGCGGTTTGGGACAACGCGATTGGCAGCTTTACGACATGACCGTACGGCTGCAGCTCATGTGCGCGCTGGTGCAGCTTCGGCTCAGGCACATGTATCACGTCGCCGGATTGGTTTCGGGTTTCGGACCTGCTGGCCCCGGTCGCCTTTGCCATGACTCACTCCTTCAACTCAAGCGTCGTATCAGGCCATGCTCAGCCTCGAGAGCAGCGCTTTTGCTGCTGCTTCCGACGACGCGGGATTCTGGCCAGTAATTAGGTTTGCCGCGACAACCACATGTGATTGCCAATCCGGCCCCTTCGAATACTTACCTCCATTCTTCTTCAACATGTCCTCGACGAGAAAAGGCACCACTTCGGTAAGACCGACGGCCGCTTCTTCCGAATTGGCAAAGCCCGTTACGGGTTTATCGCGCACAAGCGGAGAGCCATCGAACGCCTTTGCATGACGCAGCACACCGGGAGCATGGCAAACCGCGGCGACCGGCTTTCCCGCCGCATACATGGTTTCGATCAATGCGATCGACTGCGGATCTTCTGACAGGTCCCATAGCGGTCCGTGTCCGCCGGGATAGAACACGGCGTCATAGTCCGCGGCCGAGACAGTTGACAGCTTCGCTGTATTTGCCAAAGCCGCCTGCACTTCCTTATCCTTCTTGAAACGCCGGGTCGCTTCGGTTTGCGAATCCGGATCGTCGCTCTTGGGGTCGAGGGGCGGCTGTCCGCCTTTTGGCGAAGCGAGTGTCATCTCGACGCCTGCGTCCTTGAACACGTAATAAGGCGCGGCAAATTTCCGCTGTCAAGACCGATGAGGGCGTTTCCGGTTTTGGTGCTGTGTCCTTTCCCGCCCCTCGGCCACGTAGGTACGCAAGCGAGCCGCCCGGTCTCCAGCAGCCCGTCAGTAATCGATGTTGATCCGGTTGTCGACGTGCATCACGCCGGGGGCAAGCCATGCGACCCGCTCAGCCTCCTCGCGCTCGGCCCATGAGCGGACCTTGCCGCGCAGGACGACCTTATTGCCTTCGGCCTCGACCGTGATGTGCTGTGCGTCGACTTCCGCGTTGCGCTTGAACGCGTCCTCGATCTTGCGCTTGAGGTCCTCGGGCTTGACCTTCGGCTTGATCTCGATCTCGTTCGTCAGGCCCGTTACGCCGCTCACCCGCAGCGCCGTGTCAGCCGCGCGGCGGCGCTGGTAGTCCCATTCGACTTCGCCCTTCAGCGTCACGTCTCCGTCCCTGACGACCGCCTTGATGGTGTCCGCCGCATAAGGCAGCTCGGCCTTCAGTTGGGCAATGATCTCGCGCACGATCTCCGGATCGGGCCGCTTGTTGATCAGAGGCAACCGCACCTCCACATCGTTTGCGACCCCCCTCACGCCGTGGACACGCGTCGCGTCCTCTTCGGCCTTGCGCTTTTGCCTCCAACTGCGCGCGAAACCAGACAACGTGACCGCGCCGTCCTTGACCGCGACCCCGATGTCTGATGGATCGATGTCCGGATCCCACTTCAGTTCGTACTCCACGTCTCGCTTGACATCTTCGTCGGTTCTCATCGCTGCTCCTCGTCGGTTTGTTGATGGACTAACGCGCGCACGCGGGCTGCGCCCACACGAACTGATCCATCGTAAAGCGTGCCGACGTGCATTTCATCCCTTCGCCTGCGTAGTTATTGCGTAATGCTGCTTTCAGTTCCATCCTTCCTTGCGAATGAACATGACGACTTCGCGAACGTGGAACGGCATTGTCAACGCAAGGAAACGGGGCTGAAGCAATCCCCCGGGACGTTTCGTGTTCGCCGCAGTTACTCTCCGGTCGAACCGTCTCTAGCCCCTGATCCCGGTAAATTTCCACGTTGGGCCGTAAGACTTTCCGACTTGTCCGGGCGCCTCGAACAAATCTACGCACACTGGAAACGCTGTTTGCAGCGCGTCGAGAAGCTCGCTCTGTTGCTTTCCAATACCGACGACGGCTGAGTCTACTTCTTCGCAGGCTGTTCTTCGGGCTCAGGGTGAACAGCAATCGGATCGCTCGCAGGAAAGGTCTCTTCGAGCGCTTCGTCGAGTTGTTCGTCCAGGGTCATCGGCGCTTCCTGCTCCTCGACTTTCGACTTCCGGGGGGCGACGCGACTTTCCTTTGTCATGTTGCGCTCCATGAGGGAACCAGCGGAATTTCGCTATTGCAGCGGCGGTGCGTGCATGCAATCACGGTTATTGGAGGCGGAGATCGCCACCTTCATCATGCAGATCGAAAATCGCGGCATCGGCGACGTCCAAATCGACGTCACTGATCTGCCGGGCGGAGCGAGAGATCGGCGCTTGCGTGAAGCAGGAGATGCTCGACATCACGGGTCTCGCGTGCTCGACCGGCATCGCTTCTCACAAGCTGCTCACGAAGGTCGGTCCTGAGTTGGAACCTTGCGTCCTACAAGTGACCTGGATCTTAGACCCAGCGCAGACGGCTAAAACGAGTGCCATGCCTTCGGCGCATAGCGATCTTATCTGTGGACAATTCGCGTAGACGAGCCCTGACAGGACGACCGCTGCGAGCGTCGCAATAGTGGTGCTTCCTGCTTGCATACCGTCCTCCACCGGACGCGCCGTACGGGATTCGAACCGGTGACCAACGGATTAAAAGTCCGTTGCGCTACCTTCTGAGCTCACGGCCCGAAAGAGACCTTGCCCCGGCCGCTTATCCCGCGCGCACCGGTGTTCTCAACGACCTTGTTGCCCCCAGAAGCACATCCAGTGACGAAGCGTCCGGCTACAGCACGGTCGGCCGACGCTCAGTTCGGCGCACTACTGAATTTCGATTTTCCGGCCTTCAGATGCGGTCGTAACAGTCTTCGGAAGTGTCAGCGTGAGCACTCCATTTTCGAACTGCGCGTCGATGTAATCGACGTCCACACGGTTTGGTCCGCATAAATTATCGGGTGTCGATCCGATCCAAATGCGAACTTCAACAGAATTCAAGATCACAACCCTGATGCAGCGCAGGGGTGCTCATGCTGTCGCGCCGCTGCTGTTCAGGCTCTCTAGCGCCTTCCTCAGGCGTTCCTCCTGGTCGTTCGTCAGAGAGGTTTTTAATACCTTTCCGCCGAAAGGCTTCAGCTCTGGCAGGACCTTGTCGAAATTCACGCGACGCACCAGGATGAAAAGCGCGGACGAACCCGCCTCGATGTTCTGGCCTGTCGAACGCATGAAATCGTCATCGATTCCATAGTCTGAGAGCGCGCCCGACAACGCGCCCGTGCCGGCGCCGACGGCCATGCCTGTCGCCAGTCCGACGAGCGGATTGAGCAATAACACACCAACCAGCGCACCAAACAGACCGCCCCAGGCGGCGCCGCTGAGCGCGCCTATCCTGATGAGATCCACGGCTTGCTTGAGGTGTATCTTGCCCTTCGCGTCCCGGACCACGACGCAGGCATCCTCAAGGTCGATCAGGTGCTCTTTCTGCAGCTGCTGGAGCTTGTTCAACACCTGGTCGGCCGTCTCTTGGCCTTTGAAGCTTACAACGACTAGATCGCTCATCGATTTGCTCCTTTTCTCTGAGAAATAAGCCGAGACCCTTCCGCGGCGAGGCGGTTGAATTCATGCTCAGCGCCGCGCGCAAGCTGGTCGACCACGCCGCGAAGCAGCGGAGGTGCCAGCCAGCCTTGCATGTCCCACCCGGCGCGTACCTTCGGATGTTGACGGGGCCAGGGCCATTGACGCGATGACGATGACATCAAGACTAGGCTCTTGCTGGTTGCACTTCTTCCTCATTCCTGCGAAGACGTGTCGGATCTCTGCAGCTCCTGCTGCCCGGCTTTCAGATGTGAACGTACAGCAGCATTGCGCAATAACTGCGCAGGCGAAGGGATGAAATGCACGTCGGCACGCTTTACGATGGATCAGTTCTTGTGGCTCAGGGCGCAGCCCGCGTGCGCGCGTTAGTCCATCAACAAACCGACGAGGAGCAGCGATGAGAACCGACGAAGATGTCAAGCGAGACGTGGAGTACGAACTGAAGTGGGATCCGGACATCGATCCATCAGACATCGGGGTCGCGGTCAAGGACGGTGCGGTCACGTTGTCTGGTTTCGCGCGCAGTTGGAGGCAAAAGCGCAAGGCCGAAGAGGACGCGACGCGTGTCCACGGCGTGAGGGGGGTCGCAAACGATGTGGAGGTGCGGTTGCCTCTGATCAACAAGCGGCCCGATCCGGAGATCGTGCGCGAGGTCATTGCCCAACTGAAGGCCGAGCTGCCTTATGCGGCGGACACCATCAAGGCGGTCGTCAGGGACGGAGACGTGACGCTGAAGGGCGAAGTCGAATGGGACTACCAGCGCCGCCGCGCGGCTGACACGGCGCTGCGGGTGAGCGGCGTAACGGGCCTGACGAACGAGATCGAGATCAAGCCGAAGGTCAAGCCCGAGGACCTCAAGCGCAAGATCGAGGACGCGTTCAAGCGCAACGCGGAAGTCGACGCACAGCACATCACGGTCGAGGCCGAAGGCAATAAGGTCGTCCTGCGCGGCAAGGTCCGCTCATGGGCCGAGCGCGAGGAGGCTGAGCGGGTCGCATGGCTTGCCCCCGGCGTGATGCACGTCGACAACCGGATCAACATCGGGCGCTGAGGGGCTAGAGACCAGTCGGTTCGCTCGCAACCGGTCATCGCGCGGACTGCCTCAACGCTCGGCGGCGGTTATCTACTGCTGGCGTAACCGATGAGGTCTGGGGGCTCTCTTTCATACGGGAACGCGCTCGTGTCGTGAACGCGGTCATTGCCCAGAAATCGATAGGCCGCTTTAGTGTTGGCCCAGTCAACACTCAGGAGGGAGGTTGATGCCGGCAAGACGCGAACACGCTCCAAGGAGTCGTGTATAACTCTATCCCGCCGGCGTTGGTGAGTGCGCAGCCACCACCTGGCCGCAACAGGCCATCCGCGTGCGTTCAATCGAATGCGGAGAGAACTGGATCTGGTGCGATCGCGACGAAGTCATGGCGGGTGTCGTTGAAGCATAACGCGCAGCGACAGGCCGCAGGCGCCACACGTAGCGTCTCCACCGCTCATCCAAACGAGTCGGCTGCATCTGGCAGGTCGCCGTCAATGCCTTTGCAGGTGCGCTTGAATTTCGCGCGCATCGAGGGCCGAGAGATCTTCGTTGATCTCTTCGAAAATCATTTGACGCGTCTCCTCGCTCAGACGCTCGCGCAACATCCCGAGAAACTTCGGCTCCACGGCAAATCGCAATCGCTGATACCGCTGATGAAGCCGTCCCTGTTCGACGCGGTCAGCGACGGTCTTCGCGAATTTTTCGCGATCCTTCTCGCTCAGCGCCGGTCCACTCGGGACGATATTGACGAGGTCTTCGATTTCCCGCAAATCCAGTTTGAGTCCCGGTGTCTCGAAGAATCGTGCACGGCTGCCGTCGGCAACGACAACCCAGGTAGTGACAGCCATGGTGAGCCTCTCAGCGTGATCGGTCGCCGGCTCGGCGCGCATCGCAATCGTTGCGTGACGCCAGAGAGCCCGCCGGCCAACGATAGTCTACCTCCAACGCCCATCGATCACAGACCGTGGGGCCTCCCCACGCTCCTGCGCGAGCGACGGATAGTCGGTATACCCACGCTCGCCGCCGCCGTAGAACGTGGACGGATCCGGCCAATTGAGCGGAGCGTGCGACCGGAAGCGTTCCGGCAGGTCGGGATTGGCGATGAACAAGCGTCCGAACGCGATCAGGTCCGCGTTGCCGTCCTCGAGCCATCTTTCCGCACTGCTGCCGTCGAACCCGCCCGCGACCATCAGCACACCACGATAAGTGCGGCGTATCATCTCGTTCATGCGTTTCGCGCGCTCCGTGAAAGCGACATCCTCACCGGTCGCCGCCAGCGCGGGATTGACGATGTGCAAATAAGCCAGCCCGTATCGATTGAGCTTCTCGATGACGTAAGAAAAGGTCGCCTCGGGATCGTCGTCATGCATGTCGTTGAAGGTGCCGAGAGGAGAGAGCCGTACGCCGACCTTTTCCGGCCCCCACACTTCGCAAACCGTTTCGATCACCTCAAACAACAGCTTGGCCCGGCGCTCGCTCGACCCGCCGTATTCGTCCGTGCGGCGGTTCGTGCCGGACAGCAGAAACTGGTCGAGCAGATACCCGTTCGCTCCGTGCACTTCGACGCCGTCCATACCGGCAGCCTTTGCGTTGCGCGCACCCCTGAAGTATTGGCGCACGAGATACGGCATCTCTTCGACCTGCAGCGCGCGAGGCGTGACGCAGGGCGCAACGATACCTTCGCCGCGCTCGTTCTCGATGAACGCCTCCGCTTTCGGCCTGACCGCAGACGGCGCAACGGGAAGCATTTCATCGGGCTGCAACGAGGGGTGCGATATGCGCCCGACGTGCCAGAGCTGCATGAACATCAACCCGCCCGCCTCGTGCACGGCGTCCGCCACGAGCCGCCAGCCTTCGACCTGCTCGCGAGTATGAATGCCAGGCGTCCATGCATAGCCCTGCCCTTGCATCGACACCTGCGTCGCCTCGCTGATGATGAGCGCGGCCGCTGCGCGCTGCGCGTAATAGCAGGCGTTGAGCTGCGACGGTATGTTGCCTGGTCGGCTCGCGCGCGAACGCGTCAGCGGCGCCATTACGACACGATGACGCAGGTTGTGCGGTCCCACCTTTACGGGTTCGAACAGCTTGCGTAGTGGAATTTGCTCGTCGTGCTGCCCGGCTTCGCCCGGCGCGATTTCCGTATCAGGCATAAATTTGCTCCTTGCTTTTGACTCGGCCCGAAAAGTGCTGCCATAGACGCTTCGAAGCGTCGGCGTCAAATCACATCGACAGCATTCCGCTCTCGGGCCAGTCTAGCCATGGCCCGCGCGCGCTTCTTTCCGGTTTCTGCTCAGATGTGTCACGATCCTGCGCTCACCCGGTTCATCGCTCCATCGGGGGGCGGATGCGGCGCTGCCATGCCCTCAGCTACTCTGCCGCTTTCGAAAGATTCACGATCGGGGCGTTCGCCTCGAACTTCGCTCGATGCGTCGAAAAGAACGTCCGCACATTACGGATGTTCGACGAACTCGCAAAAAGCCGTCTCGGAAATTCATTGCAGGCCGCCATGTCAGCCAGATCCGCATTGGAAAACAGCTCGACGCTGATATCGAGCGTGACATCGCGAAGCTACCCCAAACCGTTGCAGACGTGCAGGCTCGCGAATCCAGCCATGTCGCGGCCGTGAGCGTCGACTCGGCGTGGCTGCGAAATTGCGACTCAGGGAGAGGCCCTGGCCGCCACGTGAATATCGTCGCCGGACGGACAACGTTCACTTGTGAGCTTGATCGGCAAGAGTCTCCTAGGCATTGGACCTCACACGCTGAATGCCTCGCTGTTGTCATACCATGGTCCGAGAGCGTGCAAAAGTTGGGGAGGTGCATTTCGTAAGGCGTCCCTGGCTTACGGCATGACTGCACTGTCTGTCTTGTCCGTTGGCCGGCGCCCGCCTGCCGACGTTAGCCCCATGCATTTGTCGTAACGCGAGTCGGCAATTTTGAGCGCCAAAATGCGATGGGACGAGAATTCCCCGTTCAAAACCGAGACTCTGACCTGTGCCATGCAGTGCGCCCCTTCGTCAGTCCAGCGCATCTGTCGCTTCTTGGCCATACGGTGGCTGACGACCTGGTTCACCGCGGACTCGGCAATACTGCTGCTGATCGGGAGGCCCTTGCGATGCCGGGCGCCGTAGTTGACTAACGTGTGCGCATTGTTCCTCAGGTAACTGGAGACGGTGTTCAGATTCCACCACAGCGTTTTGAATTCGTATCCCTCTCTCGCCAGCAGCCGACTGTCCAGTGCCTTGATCCGCTCCACCGCCTTGCTGCCCTTGCCATGCCAGACCAACCACTTCGCGTGGGTGATTTCGGTCTCCACCGACTCCTGGTCCATCGAGTCGATCATCTTGCTGCCAAACACGGAACGCTGCGCCGCTTGGAACTTCATCGCGATGTGGAACCAGTCCAGGATCCGGCCGCGAGCCAGCTGACTGCCCTCGACGGTCTTTGCAAATTCACCAGCGTCGTCGCTGATCACGGTCACGCGTTCATCGCTCGCCACACCGTTCCGGCTGAGGAACTGATCGAGTCGCGCTGCAGCCGAGGTGACTTCCCTATGCACATACGCATACAGTTTTGGAGGACCATCGGTGAACGTTGCCCGCCCGGCGACGATATTCACGTGGCGGCCAGGGCCTCTCCCTGAGTCGCAATTTCGCAGCCACGCCGAGTCGACGCTCACGGCCGCGACATGGCTGGATTCGCGAACCTGCACGTCTGCAACGGCTTGAGGTAGCTTCGTGATGTCACGCTCGATATCAGCGTCAAGCTGTTTTCCAATGTCAAGAATACGATTCCGGATGCCGCTAGACGAAATGCCCTTGTCCAGCGGCAGCACTTCCTTGAGCATGGCCGCGGCCTGCCGGTATGGCAAATGAGCTGCCCACTTCGCCTGGAGGTATTCCAGCTCCGGAGTGGCGCGCCTGTTTAGGTTTTTGGACAGGGGATGCACCACATGCTGTGGCGTCCGCGCAGTCCGCTGGCAAGCACACGACCACAGCCGCGGACTCTTCACCGTCACTTTACCGTAGACGGTGCGCAGCACCGTCGAGCGACTGTCCTTGTGGTTCAAGGCCGCACCGAAGCTCCGACAATGGGTCTGGCCTGAGAGCCACGACTGCACCTGTTTCGAAATGAGCTCGGCCCGCACCTTCGCCAGCAGCGACCGCCCTTCCGCGAGCGTCAGGCCCAGTTCGGCAAGACAGCAGTCAGGGCGCTCAATCACAGCCAGAACTCGGTCACCTTCCTCGACCGTATCATTGTCTCCGTCGGCCAACCTTGCTTCGATGATCAACCGCATGGCTTGCTCCCACCGTTGCGAGACCGATCAACCTACTCCAGACGAAACCGATGCCGCTACCGGAAGCACGAGCGGCCCTCATTGGGAACCTCCCCAACTTTTGCACGCTCTCGCCTACGATGCACGGCTCCGTGATACTAAAAGTCATCAGTCGGCCACGAACGGTCCTTCACAGTCAGCTGGCGAACGTCTGCCGATGAGCAATGAGTTGCCATTTGACGAAGCGACGGCGACCGACGATTTGTCGGACGAGCCAGCTTCATTTTCAAACGCTGTTTCCGCAGTGGGCAGCAGGCAACTCGCACTATACCTGGAGAATCTCCCGGCGCGATTCATCGATCAGTTAAATCGAGTAACACGTGTAATCCAGCATGAAACCTTCTTCTCCATAACTCGGACTAGACTGGTTCGGTCTGGTCTGGCCTTTTCCCCAGCAGCGCTTTGTATTTCTCCCCGCTCGCCCGGCACCTCCAACGTTGGTTCAATTTTTTGAGCCAGCGTACCCTGCGGTAAAACGGCTGCCCGCTGCAAGCGGTTGCGAACCGCACGGACATTGAAGGAGACGTAAGTTGAAAGCACGTCCGACAGCCCGTAGTGCCGGTGCGCTCATGCACATTATTGCCGTGAGTGCGGCCGTGGGCGCAGCCATGATGTCGATCGGACCGACGGCTTTTGCGCAAGCCAGTTCACCCGTTAGTAGCAGTGTGTTCATCCACCGGTCGTTCGACACGGGCAATAGCGCGGTCAATGAAAACTTTCAGTACATCGCGCATCCGCCAATGCACCCGGTGGCGGCGAGCGAGCCCACCGTGGCACGCGGTGGGCACCGAGGCCGTCGCGGGCAAACGGGAACAACAGGCAGCGGCACGAACGACGCAGGGGCAGCTCCGCTACCGCAGATGCCGACGGACGCATCATCCAACGCGTCGGTGTCGCAATAGCGCCTTTTCATCAGATCAGGCCGGGCACCGTGCCGGGCGATCGATCGTGGGCTATTCTCGAGTGAGATACCCGATGATGAAGAGGTGGCTGAGGGGCAACTGCGAATGTTTACCGTCCAGCCGGGGTGTGGGCTCGACGACGCATCGCCCTCGCGGCGGGCATAGAGCGGGACATTGGCGCTGTTATCGTGAATCGCTCGCGCCGGCGTCGGCCCGAGCTAACCGTCGCACTCTTTCATCCGACGCTCAAGCTCGGCAATATCCTTCGAAGCTGCGAGGTATCTATCACAGCGGGTCCGCTGGGTATTCCGCAGCCAGCGGTCGAGGCGTTCTAATAGGAGAGTGAAAAGCATACGTATACCCGGTTCGATTGAAGGCTATCTACGGTGTTGCGACGGCGCGAGTCCGAACGGCCGTTCACGTTCGACCTGAGCCGCTCAAGCACTGGTGCCCCCATCGACCTTCAGACTGGTGCCCGTTACGAACGCCGCATCGGGGCTTGCCAGCCAGGCGACAAGTCCCGCAATATCGTCGCCTGATCCGTACCGGCCCAGTGCAATTGAGCCCCGGATCTGGTCGGCCATCGGACCGTTGGCCGGGTTCATCACCGTATCGATCCGTCCGGGCTGGACGTTATTGATCGTAATTTCCCGGCCGCCAAGATCCCTTGCCAGCGCACGCGTCATGCTGGTTACCGCACCTTTCGTCGCGGCATAGACGGACACGCCCGGAATCGGCATGTAGTCGCTGCTGATGCTGCCGATATTGATGATCCTCCCGCCTCTTTCCATGAACCGGAGCGATTCCTGAATGGCAACAAGCAGGCTCCTGACGTTGATGGCCAGCATCCGGTCGATATCTTCCAGTGGGAAGTCGTCGATCAGGCCACGGCGGAACATTGCGGCGTTGTTCACGAGAATATCCAGTCCCCCGAAGCGTTTCGAGGTCGATCCGACCGCGGCTTTTACCGCTTCCGCGTCGGCGCAATCCGCGCGAATTGCCACGCCCCGCCCCCCGGCGCGCTCGATGTCCTCGATGACGCGATCCGCGTCGGCACTCGAGTTCGAATAGGTTATCGACACGGCCGCGCCATCGCTTGCGAGCCGTTTAGCGATGGCCGCGCCTATCCCGCGAGAGCCCCCGGTCACGAGCGCCACTTTGCCAGCCAGTTGTCCATTAGAAAAAGTCACGTTTGCTCCTTTCAATTGCATTCTCTGCTCGTTTCAGATCGGCCGCGCTTGCCTCGTATATAAGCAGGCGGGAAGCATGTGCGAGCGCCGCACTACCGAACCCGGCAACGCTGCGCTGCTGCGACAGGACACGACTGTCGTGTGAGAAATTTTAGGTAGTTTGCGTCGATCGTACGTGCCAAAACGAGCCAATGAATCAACCGTATGTGGCAACATTAGGCACATTTGTGTGTTTATTTGAGACCATGAGCCAATGAAATTGGACCGGATCGACATTGACATCTTGCAGGCGCTACAGCGGGACGCTCATGTCAAGGCTGCGGACCTCGCTGAATCGCTAGGCATTTCGCTTTCGCCGCTCTACCGGCGCATTCGTCTGCTCGAAGAGGCGGGCGTCATTACAAAATATGTGTCACTACTGGACCAGGAGAAGGTTGGATTTCCAGTCACCGCCTACGTATCGGTCGCAATTGAAAAATCCGCGGCAAAGCTGGCTGCTTTCGAGCGCGCCCTGCTGGGTTGCGAGGAGGTGATGGAGTGCTATCTGATGACGGGCGCGTTCGATTACATCGTGCGGCTGGTGGCCAGCGACATGGCGGGAATCGAGCGTTTCGTGATGACACGGCTCGCGACCATCGATGGTGTTCGCGACGTCAGCACGTCGATCACCTTGCGGCGCGTTCAGTACAAGACCGTGCTACCGGTTCGCGAGGGCGGAGAGTAAATATCCGATTGCACTGGAACTACCCGGCAGCAGACTGCTCAGGGTACCAGGTCGCATTGCGTACCTCGATTGGCTGCGCTGAGTGACCTTCAGGTTGCAGATCGCCCTTTTCGTCAATTGACACGCTGCTCCAATTCGATTCGACAAGATGCTGCCAACCGGAGCGCCCCCAGCGTCCGCTCCGCCCCGACGGAGCGGACTTTGGCGACGTTCCGCTGAGGGGCGGGAGTGGGTCGACCTGAGCCATTCGCTCCGCTCGCTCTCACTTGTTAACATAAAATCTGTCAACATAATATATTTGTAGTTACATACCAATACGCTCACTACCACGTGGTAGTAAATTCGAAATATGCGTGGAAGCCGACAACGAAAATCTCCCGGTCGGCGGCATCCCTGCATGCCGTCGCCCTTGAACCACTGCCGTTTCGATATTCGCACGCGGCAACGCCCGTCAAACGCAATGGCGACGGTACGAGTTATCACCATTGCGCAGGGGCAAAAAAACGGCCCGCACGCTGGCGGACCGCTCGTGAAGACAGGCGGCGAGCCTTCCGGCCAGCCCCGCCTTTGCCGCGTTTTGCGGCAGCAGATGCCGCTTGAGCACGAATTGCTGTCGCATCGGCCCGAAGCACGAGAGGAATGCCTGCGTGCGTTTCGGGTCATGAAAGCCACGCATTCGACGCTCGCGTTCGCGCGTCGGTTGATGGCTATTCTCAGCCCGGTTGTTGACGCGGGCAGCCGCCTTGACGAACACGTGCTTCACACTCGCAAGTTCCGCAATCTCGGCCTTCGCCTCCTAGACGTACCGTACCGGAGCGAAGTCGTACCGTTTTATCTGATCATCGTGGGTCAACAACACGATTCCTTCTGCCATCGCTTGACCGACTAGAAGCCGGTCGAACGGGTCTTTATGAAGTTGTGGGAGCGCCGCGACTTCGAATGCATGCTGTGCTTCGATGGACAGTTCTTCATAACCAGCATCAAGCAGATTCCTACGGAGGACGCGTGCATCGACTTGAAAGTCGTCACGTCCTAGTGCGCTCTTGATGACAATTTCCCAAATGCTCGCGACGCTGAAGTACAGGGTGTTGTCGGTGTCCTCGATGGCCGTGCGCGCTTCGTTGGGTAAGGCAGCATCATCGGCTGCAGCCCAAATCAACAGATGAGTGTCGAGTAACAGCTTCACTTCGCTTTGCCCTCAAACATGTCGCTGATCTCGTCCGCTCCCATTGTGTCGAAGTCCGCCGGTACCTTGATCTGCCCTTTCATGAAGCCGATGCGCCGTGGTGGTTTTTCTGCTTCCACATCGATGCGCACTACCTTGACCAGCGGCTTGCCGGCCTTAGCAATCACGAACGGCTCGCCACCGCTCACGGTTTCCTCGATCAGCCGAGACAGATTCGTCTTGGCATCGTGCATGTTGTAAATTTGCATAGCCGCCCCCAATAAACTTAGTTCATTAGACTTAGTTTAATGCGAATGTCGCAGTATTGCAATCACCGGCTCGAATGCTGATGCTCGCTTTGCTATCGCGGCTTCCGTTGCAGCTCTCTTTCAGTTGGGCCTTTCGGACTGGACCGTGTATGTGATGACCAATTTCGGAGGCCCCCCGGCAACGCAACGTTCTACGAAAAGCCGATTGACAAAACAGATCGCGCTTTAAGAAACAGGAAAAATCGGGCGGAATGGATCCGGTTCCAAGCAGCTTTACCAAGGGCAAAAAAAAGCGGCCCGCACTCTTCGCAGACCGCTCGTGGCGGAGCAAAGACAGGCGGCGTACCTTCCGGCCAGCCCCGCCTTTGCCCCGTTTTGCGGTCGCGCGTTAAGGCCACGGACCACGTATACATAATAGTCAGTGCGACCGCGCGCGGCGGAGGTTTTTCAGCGGTGACGCACCGCTGCCGTAGCTGCCGGCGGCAGCCTCCCGTTCCTCGACGCGAGGACCGCGGCGTACGTCGCCGAAACGGCGATCTGGGAGGCGCAGTTCTGCAAGAACGACGTGACTCGACCTGGGAAGTTTTACATGGATCCGTTCGCGCTACAGAACGGTGTCATTGCCGAATTGCGTTTTCCGCGCCCGCTCCGGTTGTGGAATCTCAACGGCTCCGTCGCCAGTCGACTCGGAATCTATGACAATCTATCGAGCCCCGACTATGAGTGGTGCCAGTGGTTCGGATATTACGTAGACGTCGCGATGCAGTCCGTCGAAGAAACAGTGCGACCCGATGGCTTCATATATCCTTCGCGTCGCCATCGGGGCCACACCGCAGTAGTGCTCTCGTCTCGCGTATTGCCTGCATTACGGGACGGCGTGACGCGTTCCGAGACGCCGTTCGCCCAACATCCCGACTTCGAGCGACTCGTCAAGGACCGGCTTCGAGTTGCACCACCTGCAGCTAACGGATCTTGAGAAGAGCGATGGCGAGTGCACGATATGTCGGACCGAGGCCGACCGCCAAGAGCGTGTCCGATCGAGATGCCGCTCACTCCGTCGGCATTGCTTGCGGGCGGTCTTGCGCTAAGGACGGCGGTCAGGGCGGCCACGGGATTCGCCGCGCCCCTCATCAAGCAAGCCGCTATCAATGAGCAACTTTTCTACGTGATATTGTCTTGAGATTGATGCTCTGAACGCGCATCTGCCGGTCCGAAAAAGCGACTCGCTGGATGAATTCCGCAGACGTAGCACATCAAGAAGATGCTTCAAAAAAGCGCTGCTGACGAGAAGTCCAGTGAATTCATGCGGCGGAACGCTAGCGCCTCGAATCCGCTCTTGCTTTACCTGCCCTTGTCGGCCGGCTCTTTCCTCCCCTTCCACAGAAGGACTTCGAGGGCAAGCTCACAATGGGCGAGTTCGCGGACTCGCTAGCTGGGACGGACTTCCGTGTCAGCCAGATCATCGACGAAATCGAGGTGTTGGAGGTGGCCGACGATAGCGCTGGGCGTTGGAATCAGATTGATAACGCTCACATTCCTTTATGTGCCCACCTCTATGCATACCACTCACATCCTTTCCGACAATCGTGGATATTATACGCAATCCTTATAATGACCACCTTAAACGCAGCAGAGTTTTTGCACTGGCTGCACAAATGGCCACATAGGGACTCTGGGTCACCGAGGGTCAAACACTGGCGCAGGCTCTTGCGTTGAACATGACATAGCCGGCGGAGCGATGTTCGATCGTCTGTCCGATATCCGAACGTTTCCTGTTATTGGCGGAACGGAAGACTATGCGATGCTTTACACGCCAAGACTAAGCGGATCGCGAGGGGGATATGCGAACGTTGACCCAGCACCACGGTGAGGAGTTTAACCCGCGCGTATATTTGCGCTCCTTTGAACTGCTGACGCATCCAATGCCAACATCGCCTCGTCTATAATCAAGAAGTCAGAACACCAATGATCGCATGGAGCCCTACTTTATGAATCAAGCCCGCGGACGATATGCGGGTTCTCGGGACAGCGGCCAGCGCCAACCTCACCACGTAAAAAAATCCACGTCCAACCGGCAGGGACAACCGTACGTGAAGGCACCTCCTCGAGACTCCGCCCAGACTGCCTCGATTTTCAAAACACGATCGTTTCAGTTCCTGGTCGATGCGGTGGGTGCAGAGAACATCGCGTTGGGACTTGAATCGAACATGACGCGCGTGGCTGAACTGATGAAGGGCGAGAGGTTCACGCCCGAGACCGCCTTTCATATGGAAACCACGCTTGGGCTGCCGCATGGCTTCTTTGACCAGCCCAATCCTGCGCTCGCGGCCGAAACCATCGCCCGTCTGAAGTCACCGCTCGACTTCGTCCGAACAGACGACGAATCAGAAGTAGTGCCTGAAACACCTGAGCCGGCTTCCGCCGTGAACGGCGGCCAACAACCATTTCCTAAAGATAGTTTGTTCGAGGAAACGCAAATGCCAAAGAGAGCAACTGGCGGGTCGCCCAGGGCCGTCAGGAATAGTCGAAGCGAGATGGCCGAACAGCCTAAGCCCCATGCGCTGCGAAAAGGTTCGTCTTCGAAAGACAGGACATCCCCTGAAACGGCCCGGCAGCAACCGCTGGCATTAGACGACAGCGCCGTGGTAGGAAACATTCGACGTGCTAACCTCCACGTCCTCACGGCTCGCAACGGATCGAAAGCAAGACTTGGTGTAGTCATGGCGATGAGCGGCTCCAACATGGCCCATCGGCTATATGGCAAGAAACGCATGGACAGTGTCGAAGCAAACCGTTTCACGGAGCGACTTGGTTTGCCAACTGGCTGGTTGGACACGCCGCGCTCCGAAGCCGAGATCCCAGAGTCGGTGTCCCGTTTGCTTACTCCTGCTTCGCGCGGGCGTGCATCCGTTGAACAACACGAGCCGCTCGCGGCTGCAACGAAGGATGGCGTGCCAGGCAAAACGGCCAATGCACAGCCGCGCACGGGGCGCGCCCGCGCGGGCGTTCTCGACGATCCGCAAAGCGCCTCACCGCTTTCGGTGGATGTCGCGGAAGAGAAAGAGACGATCGGCGTCAGCCCGGTAGATCATGTAAGCGATGGCCCCGACGAGCCTGCCGGTCGCTCGCCTGAAGAAAGTGATGGCGACGTTCCGGCAGCCACACCGGCAACCCTTCCGTCGCTCCCAGCCGCAGCAATACCGCAGCGAAGCGCGGTGCCGCTCCCCTTCGCTTCCGTGACCAGCCTGGACAACCTTCTCGGTATCGAACCGATCGCGGAAGCATTGCTCAAGACGCTGGCAGGTAAAGCGCGCACCGGTCGACTGGACGAATTGAAGGCTCTGGAACTTTTGCAGCAGGCGGTCCTGTTGTGAGTCGGCGGTAGCGTGCCACGAGCCATTCTGCCATGACCATGAAACGCATCGAGGTAGCCCGGACCTGGTGCCGGGGATCGTAGGCGCCCTCTGCCAGCGTTGGGCTACTTACTCGCCCGAGTGAAGAACGCCGAGGGACCAGCGAGCGGCGCTGGGACAACACAACACCCCGACGCCCGGGTCTGTGGCTCAATGATCGAGAAATTGCCGTAGCTTGTCGGCGCGACTCGGGTGCATCAGCTTTCGCATCGCCTTGCTTTCGATCTGCCGAATCCGTTCGCGCGTCACGTCGAACTGTTTGCCCAGTTCCTCGAGCGTATAGTCCGACGCGGTATCGATCCCAAAACGCATCCGCAGCACCTTCGCCTCGCGCGGCGACAACGCATCGAGCGCGTCATCGATCGCGGCGCGCAGGTTCGCATGCACGGCCGCGTCCGCGGGCGATGCCGCCATTGGGTCTTCGATCATATCGCCAAGCGTCGCGTCGGCGTCCTCGCCCACCGGCGTTTCGAGCGACACGGGTTGCCTGGCGACCTTCAACATGCTACGAACCTTCTCTTCCGGCAGTTCCATGCGCTGTGCCAGCGCCGCAGGATGAGCCTCTCGTCCGGTCTGCTGCAGAATCTCGCGTGAAATCCGGTTGAGCTTGTTGATCGACTCGATCATATGCACTGGCACGCGAATTGTGCGCGCCTGATCCGCAAGCGAACGCGTGACGGCTTGCCGCACCCACCACGTTGCGTAGGTCGAAAACTTCCAGCCGCGTCGATATTCGAATTTGTCGACGGCTTTCATCAGGCCGATATTGCCTTCCTGAATCAGATCCAGAAAATTCATGCCGCGGTTCACGTACTTCTTCGCGATGGAGATCACGAGGCGCAGGTTGGCCTCAATCATCTCGCGCTTCGCCTGCCGCATTTTCGATTCGGCCGCCATCATCTGCCGGTTGACCTTCTTCAACTGTTGCAGCGGCAGTATCGCGTTCGCTTCAATATCGATCAGCTTTTGCTGTTCGGCCTGAATCACGGGCAGACTGCGTTCGAGCGCGGCTCCATACTCGCGCGACGCCGCGGCCGTGCGTTTGGTCCAGCCAGGATCGGTTTCGTGCCCCGGAAACGACTCGATGAACTTCTCGCGCGGCATGCCGCACCGGTCAACGGCAATATGTAAAATACGCCGCTCGACCGCGCGCACCTGCGCGACCTGTTGCTGAACATCGGCACACAGCCGGTCGATGGCTCGCGCTGTGAACCGAATGGGCGCCAGTTCGCGCTGGATCGCTTCGCATATGCGTGCAAAAGCCGCCTGCCCCTTGCCTTCCGCGGCGTCACCACGCGGAATCTGATCGAACAGCTCGCGCACTCGAGCAAATATCGCGAGGCTGTCGCTCGTGAGCTGTTTCAGACGCGCTTCGTTCGCCTTCGCCGGGTTCCCCTCCCCGATCTCGCTGTCGTCATCGCCCTGCCCGTCGTCGTCATCGGCGGTGTCCGCGTCGATATCCGGTGTGTCAGCGGAGTCCGACACCGACAGCCCGGCCGCTGCGGAGTCTTCATTGAGACCGTCGACCAGTTCGTCGATCCGCAGTTCACCGGTTTCGATCTGCTCCGCACTCGCAAGGATCGCCGAGACAGTCGCCGGGCAGGCCGCAATCGCCTGAATCATTTCGTGAAGGCCGTCTTCGATGCGCTTTGCGATCTCAACCTCGCCCGCGCGAGTCAACAATTCGGTCCCGCCCATTTCACGCATGTACATCCGCACGGGATCGGTCGTGCGCCCGAATTCGGAATCGACCGTGGAAAGCGCGACTTCCGCTTCCTCATCCGCCTGGTCGTCCGACACGGCTGCCGGCGCAGCATCGTTCAGGAACAGCGTCTGCGCGTCGGGCGCCTGCTCGTAGACCGCTACGCCCATGTCATTGAAGGTGGCGACAATGGTTTCGATGGCCGCGGTCTGCGCGAAGTTGTCCGGCAAGTGATCGTTGATTTCGGCGTGAGTCAGGTAGCCGCGCTCCTTTCCCAACTGGATGAGTGCGCGCATCAGACGCTGCCGCTCTTCGTCCTGCAACACCGTGGACACTGCGTCGATCGGCAGCAAGGCTGCGGTAGCCTTGCCCTTCACTGCGCGTCGGCCCGCAGCCTTCGGCGCGGATGCGACGGTGTTTGGCCCTGAATCTTCCCGATCAAAACGTGCCATACATTCTCCTGGACAGGCTTGCCCGGCGATAGCGAGACCAGCGGCTACCCGCACTGCGGCCGGCGAGCCACGACATTGACGGCTGCAGGCGAGCACGAGTTATAGATCGCAACGGGCAACGGACGCGGCCTGCTTGCATGAGCGGGCCGGTTGGAACAGCGCGAGGAAACGGCGCACGGAAACCACAGCCTCACAGTATAACATTGATTGCTGCACTGCACCAATCGAACCCAGTCGCCCAACCGGAGGGCCTCCCCGCACCCCGAAAACGCTTGTCGGCGTTCGCCGCTGGTACTCGCTCGGCACGGTCTCGGGGCAACCGTGGCCTTCATAATCACGCGAGACGACGCCGACCATGGGCAGGTGAACGTAACATCCGATCATGTTCCGACGATCGCCAGAAAGGGAATTTAGTGCCAGCCCATGATTCACGTAGCCCATCCCCTGCAGGCGGTTTCTGGTTTGACGTTTACGCGGTCGGTATAGACAGTTAGTTGCGTATTTGGCGATTGACAGTCCTCGTTACGGTGAGCTTTTTCAGGAACACCATGTGGCCCGATCGCTTCCACGGATACTGGACTTGCCGAAGACACCAAAGCGGTATTTACAGCGTCCTCGGTGGTTGACGAGCGCGATGAGTAGCACAACGAGCGCAGCCGCCGGCTGGTCCGGCTCCTGCACCGCGCTGCGCGTCCTGGAAGCCGCGAACGCCAGGGCGCCCGACTTCTTCCCAGCGGCCGCGGCAAATGGTGGCTGCACGTCATCGGCAAGGCCGCGTCCGAAGGCGGGCTCCCGGTCAGCGATGCACTGATGATGGCCGACTTTGCACGGTACGAGGCCTTTCAAGGGCTGCCATCGGTACCGTCGGGCCACAAGCCTGGTCCGGCAGTGATGAGCATCTCTGGCGATGACGCGTGACATCTGACGCCAGCGGCGATCTGCCTGATTGTCAGAACGGTGTTTCGGCGCGCCGCTGATGCGCTGGCGTCTGACGATCCACTCGGCGCCACGACGCTGCGTCGCGCTTCGACGCACTGGTTCGCCACAGTGCCGACTCTCATCAGGCGGACGTCGACACCGACCTGCCCTTCATCCAGAAAAACCTGCGGCACGCGTCGATCGCAACGACCGGCATCCATCTGCACGTCGAGGACGACCGCCGTCACGCACCCACCGAAGGAAAGCAACGGGAACCGTAACCCGGCAAGCCTCTGTCACAAATAGCCGCCGCAACCCCGCTTCGCCAGTCGAGATGAACCATTCCGATTTCCATATTCGCCTCGAACTTCTCGGCCCCGCCGGCTTCTGCTGGCGCTGCAGCGACATCCAGCCTGACCATGATGATGATCCGAACCGGTGTCAGGGTTTCCCGTTTATCGCGACGGAATTCGTGTTCGATGAACACAAGCGTGAGCAATGTCATCTGACCGAGGAAGAAGCGATCCGTGTCGTAATCCACGAGGCCGACACGTCGGGACATCCGGGTTATCCCAACAACGACGTCAATCACATGATGCGCGCCCGGCTCGAGGCGAGGGTACACCATATCCGCACAAGGGCATTCTGCGCTTCGACGGGCGCGCCCCGGACGGCGGAATCTGGCATCCATACGCAGGCGGCAAGGATGGAGTACGCTGATCCTGCGGCCTTGTCTGCCGGTCAAGCGAACGGGCAGCGAAATGCCAGAGCCTGATTCCATCGCATCGCCGGGCGCGACGACGGCCGACTTGAGCACCCGGACCAATCGCCAAAGGGAGGCCCGGTCGGCGATAACCGACCAGCGAATCACACATCATCCGTAACAGGAGAAAAACCGAATGACCCGCATTTCGCTGGAGGCAATGGCACGGGCCATGAGAGCCGTAGAGGCTATGAACCTCCGACAGAAAGAGGCCTTGACCGACGAAATATTCCTTGCCCAGCCCCATATGCTCGGCTCGGTTCTGGTCCTTCCGAAGCTCGGTGTTTCGATGGAAAAGACGGAGTTCGCCATCGAGCTTCTGCTTCTCTGCTTTCAGGCGATGAAGGAGTCCGGCCGGACGTGGCCGCTGATCACAGAAGACGATCAGGAATTGCAGCAGCGGATTTACGTGACCACCGTCAGGCTGGGCGAAGACCTCAGCCCGTCGCAGCAGGATCGTCTGATGCAGCAATAGATGGGAAACCATCCTGAGCAGAACCTGCTGGCATGCATAGGGGCACGGACGGCGGACTGGCTTGAACGTATCGATCCGGAAGACAGTGACAGGTACGTGATGCTAGCCGCAGCCAACTTCGTAAACTGCATCGCGTTCATCCCCATGCCCGCGTTCAGAAAACCGTCTGGCCGGCCACGGAGAGCCAAATGAGTCAAGACCGATGCGAACAGTGTGCGCAGCCCACTGCTGCGTACGATGCAATCCACTATGGCTCTGTCGAAGGAGGTTACCGCCTGCTTTGCACCCAGTGTTTCAATGCCGAAGTCGCGAGGCGCAATGGCGTGACCGACTTCGAAAACGTGCGGCTCGACCCCATCCGGATGATGGATTGCGCCGGCGACGCGCATCAGTTCCATTTCCAGATGCGTCTGCTGGGCACCATGCTCGCCCTTGATGCCTTCGAGATTCAGGACGGGTTCCGTGCAGGTTATGAATTCCGGATCGTCGGCAAACCGGAAGATGACGTGCTGACCCTGCTTGGCCGCCTTGTCGAAAAAATGAGGCGCGCATTGGCAGTCAAGGATCTGGCAATCAATGGCAGCCAGTTTCAGATCCGTGACCAAACCGTGCGCGGACTTATTTCGTCCGATCCGGCAGGACCCGGCGACATTCCTGTCGTTGTCGTGGATGGCAGGGAAATCGGTTGGGACGACTTCGGGCGTATGCTGGCTGCCTTTGAAGGCTGGCAATTCAGGCTCGAGATCAGGGACCTGGCCGATGACGTTTGATTCCCAGAATTTCGCCGCAGGCGCCAGAACTGAAAATCATCCTGTGATCAATGGCTCGAGCCGATTTTCGCAGAAATTTTGCTTTCATTGGCCGAACCTGCGTCAGTGCACGCGACTGGCGACTACATCGAGTGCATCTCTACGCGGTCCGCCCGGCGCCGACGAAACCGTGAGTACGGCCCACAAAAAAAGTTCGGCAGCTGGATTATTTTTAACTAAAACGTTAATGTAAATCGATCATTTATTTTATGTCAAATTAGAGAGGATAACGAAATACATTACTCCAGCGTTGGTTGACGTGATCTTGTTCCCGTAATTCGGGCACGAGAAAGCACAGACCGTGTGTTGTGCACAACACTGTTCCGCCGACACGGAACGCACTCGATTTCATAACCCAATCGGTGGCAGCTCCGCACACTGGGGGACTATGGAGCTCGACGTTCGGTACTGGGCACAAACTTACGCTGAGAATAGGGCCAGTTTTTGCAAACGAACGAGTCCTTAGCCAGGCCGCGTAGGCGACCGGCCTTCTGCGATGAGCAAGCCAGATTGCCTCGCCGGGCAGTCTGGAAAGCTGGTTTTGCCGTTGTAACGTACGCGATCGTGGTCGACAGTTAGTTGCATTTTAATCTTCTAGCGTCGGGACGGGATTATCGGGCGATGCGGCGACTTCTACCCGTTGTCAACGCCGACTCGACGTATGTGGAAAGAGTCGGCGTCAATATTGGGCCGGAAACGTCGGCGAGGACTCCGGGCCCGCAACCGGATCGGCAACAAATGAATGCATCGAAGCTGCTCTGCCTGGCAACGTCTCAATTGAAGGCGCTCATGACGAAGCGGGCTTACAAGGCCACACCCTGACCACATTGCACCTACTGCGGCGGCTCGACAGGAAGCAGTCGTCTGTACATCGCGTCCGCAGTCGTTAACGGCGGCCCGCAGCTCGAAGCACGCCCGCCGCGCAGGCACTGGCAACCAGGGCGGCCAACAGGTGGGAACGCCGAACCGGTGGTGGGCGCGCCTCGTGCGTTGGAATGCTCGGGCCCGGCCGTCAATACCCGCAGTCGTTGCGCCACAGCAGCGTCGCCGGGCTCAGAACCGCAACCGATACGACGTACGCGGCGAGCCGCATAGTCGCCGGCATCGCCCGCTTGATGAAGATAGTCCAGGCCTGCTTCCGCCAGCCACAGCCACGTCGGTCGGCTTCAGCCCAACTCAAAAGAGTCTTTCCTGGCTACCCTGTGGGCCCTCTCCGCCCTCAACGACCAGTTTTGCGTCCAGCAAGAACGCGATGATGTTCCGCCGTGGAGCGTGGACTCTTCGTGAGAGCGCGGAAACAAAGTCGTCAACGGTCCCATACGGGTGGCAGTCGTCAAACGACTCGAGCAGCCACTGAACGAGGTCCACAGGCACGCGCAACCCCGCCTGCGTCGAAAGGACGCGCAGCTGGCTTGCCGGCAGCGTAGCGTGAGGCCGCCAGACGAGGCCGGACTCATTGGTGGCCGGGCGAGTTCGAACGACCCGGTAGGTTCCAAACCCGCGCGATCCGATGGGCACCAGCGACCGCCCCTTCCTCGCGTCTGGCTATGGCGAATCCCGATGTCGGCTCAGCGTTCCATACTCAATGTCCGGCCCGTTTCGATATCGCCTTCAGCGAATCGCGTCATGAGTTGCCCCGTCTCCATGCGTTGAAACAGTTTAGGCGTTCAATGCGCGGCGCTCGCACCTTGAATCTGGCGTTACCCCTTTTCTCCCCGACCTATGCCTTATCCGTCACTGGTTCCAATCGATCACCATCGACCTACGGCGGCGCATCTGGTTTCTGGCCGAAGCTTGCCGATTGAGCGAGCAAACGGTGGTGGCCACGACCGGCAGACCCCGTCTACTTAGGAAGCGGACCGGTCCTGAATATCTTGACGCCCCTCCCCTGGTTCTGGTCCGGTTGGTGCCCTGGATCAGCATATTTTGTCAAGATGCTCACCGCCGCACTAAAGCGATTGTGGCGAAAACACACAACGCCAATTTTGCTCTGATTACTGCGCAAACGATTGCTTATACTCTCTGCACCTCTTTCTCCGAGGCGCATCGTATGCGGCAGGAATGGCTTGAATTTCTCCAGCGAGTCGACTGGAACACTCCGGTAACTTTGGCGCTGACATCAGCGGCAGTCGGTTCTGTCATAACGCTCACCTGGATCTCAGCGAGGGATGCCAGGGAGCGCAAGCGTCAGCGACGCGATACTGCGCTGGAACTAGCGTTATCGCTGGAAAGCTACGCCCGAACCTGTCGGACAATGATGCATAAGGCCACCTGGGCAGCAGCGGAGCCAGTCGGCCATTTGAACCCCGAAGCCAGTAAAGGCGTTTCCATTCCCGCCTTTGCCTACCCGGACAGGCTTCACTGGCATGTCTTGAGCCGCAAAGTTATCTCAGAGCTCCGTGAGTATCCGGCGACAGTGCACGCCGCTCGGGAGTATGTGGAAGCGTTTCGCGAATTAGGCGAGCCAATCGACCTTTGTGGTCAGGTTGAATACGAATGTGCGAAGGCCGCGATGGCAGCGCTAGCACTTGCTCGGGCCACGCGCCGGCGGCACGGAGCCGCGAGGTGGAAGCCGGGCGCCAAAGACTCAGCCTTGGAGCGCGAACTGTCCGACTTCATCGCGAACGCTGAAGAAAAGCTCAAGGCGTCGCTCGAGCATCGAATGGAGTCTACAGTCGATCGGCGAGTTGACTTGCAACGGTTCAAACAGGTGCTAAGCGCCTAAAACATCGTGAGCTCGGATCCCGCCTGCGCGGATAGTTTCCGTGACCGACCCGATATAGATAGTCCGTCCCGCTTTCATCGATACTGGTGGGACTGGCAGCGAGCTGCCAGTCGAGGCGGGACATGCACTCGTGGACTACGAATAAGTCGACCCAAACGCCTGGGCGATTGCCGCTTTAGCTTCGAGCCCATCATTCGCCCTTCTCCTCGCAATCTGTCCCGAAAAAAAAGATTGAACGGAGATCTATGGTTTCGGAGATTGGTGCCGATAAGACCGCTCATAAGTCCCCCGCCAGACGAGGCGTCCCAATGCCATTTGATTTTATCGCCAGCCGCCCGACCCGATTAAAACGTACGCTCGTTATCCTGGTTGGCTGTACAGGTGTACTTGCCAGCTTGTCGATTTGGGGCCGGGTGCCCGCCGATGTACTCGCTGACGCGGATAGAGAGGTCGCCCACTTCGGCCCTGCACTAGTGGGCACCGCGTGTCCGGTCGAAGGAGCAGTCTCAAGGGACGCCCGCGGTACCTTTCTCATGTGTTGGAAACAGGTCTGGAGCAAGCCGTAGACCCTACTCCATATCGCCCCGGCGTCTCTGGCGTAACGCATGGCGGACAACCGGGATTTTCTGATTGAAGGTCCGGCACGAGGCTAGACGCAACGGAAGAAGACCAGAGCGTCGTGTGCCTTGCGTCCGAACGCATGTGACCGAAGCTTCGGTTAGGGAGCGTAAACGCACATACCCAGGAGATCAGTCATCGCTGGATCTCTTGCAGGAAGGCAAGCTGCATTTCAGGCATGAGGGCGGCGATGTCCACGCACATGGTACTGACGCAGACCGGCGTCTTCGCGTTGAATGCCTGACGTTCACCGACGGCTACAGCAGTGACCGGCGTCGCAGAGTCTTTGAGTATGGTCACGACAAGCGCGCTGATTCCCTGAACACGCCTGCCGCAGTTGCATCAATTGCTGCTGGTGTCACACGTCAGAAATTCGCGGACAACGTTGTGCGGCACCAGGCGTCGTCGCGTCGACTGATTGCCTGCAGTGTCCGCGCGATCATGTACGGCGAACGCGTCTATTGAGCTTTCGGAAATCATGATGTTTAACGAGTCGAAATACGTATCGCTAATGTATGAACAGGGCCTGGACCAGTGGACGCGTGCCTGGTACGGCGAAGCCGTTGAAGCGGGATTTATCCGCCCGCACTATCACCCCGACCCTGTGACCATAAAGCGTCTTCGGGGCTATTTCGGCGCGGGCCTGTCGCCCTTCGAAGCCGCCCAGGCGTGCTTTGGCCGCAAACACTAAAGTAAGCCGGCTATTGCTTCCCCATCCGGTAGCCACATCTGCACGAAAGGCAGAAAGCGACCTGAACAGTCCAGCTTCGTGGAACACACGCTCGGCGAGCGGCACGCGTACACCTGAGCGATCCACAATCCGGCGGCAAGCGACGGACTGGAACAGCCGCATGCGCACATCATGTTCACCGAACGGGTGAACGACGGCATCGCACGCGATCCAGACCACTATTTCAGACGCTGGAATGCGCAGCAACCAGAAAAAGGCGGTGCCGGAAAGGACCGCTACCTGAGCAGCCGACAGTTTGTTCGCGACGTGCGTGAAGAATGGGCCGTCACGGCCAATCACTTCATGGCACGGGCGGGCATCGAGGCCCGCATCGACCATCGCAGTTACCGGACGCTGGGCATCGAGCTGGAGCCGTCCATTAAGGTGGGCGTCGCGCGCTACGCGGGCGAGCGCGGCGTGATGGCCAGTGTGCTGGAAGTGAATCGCCAGCGTGCTTACCGCAATGGCCAGCGGCTGCAATCCGGCGATCGGTGTCGCCGCACTGACGATCAATCAGTCTAGCTTCTCGCGACGCGACGTCGAACAGATCGTGTTTCGCAATACCGATGGTGCCGAGCAGTTCCGGCAGGTTTACGCACGCCTGATGAATTCGCAAGAGCTGCTCGCGCTCAAGGATTCCGGTCGCAACGGCGAGTGGTTCACGTCGGCGGATCTGCGTGCGATCGAGGTCCGGCTGGTCGAGCGTGCGCGCTCCATGAGTCGCGCCGGCGATAGCTCAGTGGACGGCGCCGCGGTGCGCGAAATGCTACGCGCAACCCGGAAGTTCAACGCGGGACAGGATGCGGCTTTTGTCGCGCTCGCCGGCGGCGGCCAGCTGGTGGTCGTAAATGGCGCGGCGGGTACCGGCAAAAGCTATGTGCTCGCGGCAGGACGCGAAGCGCTCGAGGCAGACGGGCTGCGCGTGATCGGCACAGCCCTGCAGGGCAAGACGGCCGACGACATGCAACGCGACGCCGGCATCGCCAGCCGGACGCTGCACAGTCTGCTTTCGGGCATCGAACGCGGTACGGTCACCCTGGATGCGAAAACAGTTCTAGTGATCGACGAAGCCGGCATGGTCGGCTCGCGGCAGATGGAAAAACTGCTCGGCCACGCGCAGGCGGCCGGGGCCCGTGTGCGCCTGGTGGGCGATGCGTGGCAGCTACATGCGGTCGACGCAGGCGACGCTTTCCGAGCGGTGTCGCGCGAAGCGGCCGCTGCGAACCGGCTCGAAAGCCTGACCGAGATCAGGCGACAGGACGAGGCCTGGCAGCGCGAAGCAACTTCGGCGCTGGCCCGGCACGATGTGCCAACAGCCGTGTCCGCGTATGCGGAGCGCGGTGGCGTGCAACTGTATTCGACCGTCGCCGACGCGCGCGAACAGCTGATTGCGCAGTGGCAGGATGATCGCTGGGCCAGTCCCGGCAAGACCCAGCTGCTGCTGACTCACACCAACGAAGAGCGCTGCGCGCTGAATGCGCGCGTGCGCGGATTACGGCGGGCCGCCGGCGAGCTGGGTGCCGAACAGATCGTGCGCACCGCAGGAAGTCCCCTTGGGGGACGGGCCGAAGACCGGCACATCGCGATCGCGCCAGGCGAGCGGATCATGTTCCTGCAGAACGAATACGTGATGCAGGTGAAGAATGGGACGCTGGCCACGGTCGAGCAGATCGAGGCGCCGACGGACAGGCAAGCGGCGGACGCCGTCCCACAGGGACTTCCTTCGGTCGTGCTGCATGTGCGCCTCGATGACGGCCGGCGACTCGCGGTCGATACGGCGCAGTACGGCCATTTCGATCACGCTTACGCACTCACGGTCCACAAGAGCCAGGGCGTGACGGTCGATCGCGCCTACGTGCTGGCCACGAAGAGCATGCACGCCGAGCTGGCCTACGTCGCGATGACCCGGCACAAGGAAAATCTGATCGTGGCGGCTGGACGCGACGAGTTTGCGGACGGCGCGGCGCTGACGCGCAGCCTGTCGCGTGCCGACGAAAAATCGTTCAGTGCGCAGCATGAGCTGCGGCCCGAGCGTGATCGCCGGCCGGAATTAGGCTACCGGCACACGTTGAACCAGCGCCGCGTCGAATTCTCGAACGCACCGCGGCCGCGACGGGCAGAAAAGACCCTCGATCGTGCAGTCGAGCAGTATGCCGATGCCCTCTCCGCCGCGGCGGCCGCAAACCGGGCAGGCAAGCCGGTGCCGGCGAAGGATCGCGCGGCCTTCAGGCGGGCGGGCGTCGGACTGGACAGGCTCGATCCGGCGATGCGTCGCGAGATCCCGTATGTAGTTGAGCGGGATGATCGTGCCTGGCGGGCGCTCGTTGAACTCAGCGGCGCCGAGCGGGCGGCCGCGCTTGTCAACGAAGTGGCGCAGGCCCGGACACAGCGCGCAAGCCTCGACGCGCTTGCGGCCGGACACCCACGACCGACGTCGGCGACCACCGCGTCCAGACGCTTCGCCGAGATGACGCCCGAAGAGCGGCAGGAACGTCGCAACGAGTTCAAGGCGCAACTGCGCGAAGCGGCCGGTCAGCCCGTCGAGCGAAGCAAATCACCGCGTGAAAGTACGAAATCGCGCGGCCGTGGCGGACCGGAAATCGGTGATTAAGGGGGCGTCTCAAGATCAGGAAATACTGCGCACGTTAGGCGTTCGCGAACTGTGCTGTTCGAATGGCGCTGATCGACCCCGTGCGGACGTTCAGGCCTGCTAATGGGCGTCCGCTCACAAGGTATTGTGTTGAGAAACTCGTTGATGATCGGTCTAGCGAGGTTTTCAGGGGTCGTCTTACCCTTAGCCGATGCTCGCGAGCGGTTTGTAGGCCGATCTGAGAGGTCGATTTTTTTACGAGTAGTTCGAAAGCGGCGCGGGGCGAGTTTTTCAACACAATAAAGGTGCAACGGTCATCTATTCCGTTACGTCTGCGCTACGGCGAACGGACATCGGTGTTTTGCACGCGCGCCGATACGGACAGGATATAAACGTTGCCTTTCCGCATTCGCATCCGTGCGTCAGGTGTTAGCCGGACCGAACACCGCGACATACTTTCCGCTCTTCGCCTGCCGCAGCCCACCGAAGCCGCCGCAATAGCGCGATTCAATTTGCGTCGGGCACCTGCTGGCGACACGTCTGAAGGCGTTCGCCGCGAGCTTTACCGTGCCTAACGACCTCCTTCCCCGCCGACGCGGACAGAAATGGTGCTTGTCTGAATGCCGAAGTCGCAACCCTGCGTACAGCTAGTTCCGTCGGCGGCGGTGGGGCCAACGTTAGAGTGGTAAGCGCTCACGACGCTGTACATTTGTTTTCCTCCGTCGAGGACCAGGAATTCGGTAGTAATCTGTTTCGTACTATTCTGGTACGTGATGCTCAGCTGGCCGGTACAGTCTGAATTCACAGTGTATGAGAGCGTTTCGTCAGTCTCGAAAGCGAACTGAGTCCCACCAGGGGCTCTTGTTCCGTTGAGCATCGCAAAATCTTTCTGATGGCCTCCTCCAAAACCGTCGAAGGTTTGAAGAGCAATGCCGTCGATAACACCGGCAAAGGCTAAGCGATGGAGGGTCTGGTTGGGAGCGGTCCCCGTGAGGATTCCGAGCAATTCCGCATGGATTTTCGTGCCGTACGTTCCTCTCAGCCACGCAGTTCAGCGACAGCAATGCAATCGACGCGGCCGCCGCTTCCTTCAAGAATCTGCCAAACATGTTCATCTCCTTTCTGCTAATTCAGGGGAAGTTCAACGGTATTCCGCCATTGGATAGTGGCCTTGCGAACGGCAAAAGGCCTGTGTCCAGCGGCCACTGAAGCAGATGTCGGATCAAACGAGGCCTTCGTTGCGAAGGCGTGCTTGCAAGACCGCAGTCGGATTGATTGCCTGTGTAATAAGCACCGGCGTGGGTCAGGGGCGGGATTCGGGGGCTCTGAAGCCCAAACAGGGTTGGGAGTTACGTGAAAGCGGGAGACAACGTAAAAGCCGCGTCCCCTTGTTGGAAATCATAGTTCAGTAGACAGTGAGCGCAACCCGCTTATCTGAAAAGTTCATGGTGCTTTCAGCCCGGATTCGCTGACGATTTCAGGAGCCCAGGTGTCCTACACGCTCCCTGGTCAGCGCCCTGACATGCCATTGGTTAAAACGAACCTCCGGCCATGGGAGCCACCGCGAGCGCTGTTTGCCGCGACCGCTCTCGCGAAGAGCTGCCTCAGTTACCAAAGAAGATGTCGCATTGAGGCCCGGTAGAGAGGGGTCGAGTGCGCGCGCTGCCTGACGCGCTCCGCGTGCTGGAAACACCGCCATATCCCGTATCAACGCCGGATTGAGCGGACGCATTGGTGTTCTCCTGCGTCGCCGTCTGCGCGGACGGTTGTTCATTCTGCTGCATGGCCACCGCGCTCGACACGCCCTCCCCGAAAAGCAACAGAGCGCCCGCTACCGGCAATACCCACCATGATTTCATTTCGGAACTCCTCGAATAGAGTGCTCGTTGCTGTTTCTTTTACCCGGCACTTTCGACGTCGAATGACCGTTTGCTGGACGGAGATGCCGACGTTCGAACGTCCAACTGACGATACGGGCGAATGCCCCTTCAGCGCCCCGTTTGCGTCGTTCAGACGCGAGCGACGACTGTCCGCTGCCCGGCCGACAGAAGACCATCATCGTTCGCTCTGCAACCTTCCCGGCGCGAATGCTCTTGACTTCGGCTTCTGGTAATTCCTGCGACAAATGCCCTGCGCGCTCCGCCGCACATCACACGATGAGCGGCGGAGCATCGCACGCTCGACCTATCCTCACACACCGGACCACCTGCGCTTAACCCGAGCGACCAAGCACGTCGCACCCAACGAGGCATTACGACGATTCAATGCAACGCACCGTTTTCCCGGGTCCCATTCGGACGGCAAAGTGGCTGGATTGCAGGCTCATGCCGCCTGGCTTTCGGCCGCTGTGCGCAACGCCTCCAGCGTCGCAGTCCAGCCTCCCGGCGAATCGAACGCTGCGCGCATCGCTTCGGCCTTGTCGCCATAGCGCTCCAGCTTGCGATGCTCGAGTTCGACGCGCGTGCGGTTGCTCGTTTCGGGGATAAACGTGATCTCGACCTCACAAGCGATGGTCGGATCGTATTGCCAATCCGCGCTGATGTCCCAACTCATGATCACGCGGCGCGGCGGTTCCCAGACGAGCACACGGCCCCAATTGCATTCGCTGCCGTCGTCGCCCCGCTCGAACCAGCGCCCGCCAGCCTTCGGCTCGAGAACAGCAGTGAAGTTTTTGCTTGGCCCGATATGATGCTCGCGCGGCCACCAGGTGTCATGCCCCTGCGTAAAAACGGAAAACACGTGTGCAAGCGGTGCATTCACGGTGATGCTCTTGCGTACCACGACGTCCTTCAGTTCGGTTGTCATCGTCGCTCCTTCCTGCTCCTGAAACCCGCCTCGGCGGTGGATTTGAAATCGTGCAGCGCGTGGTCCCACATCGCATCGAGATACGCGCGCAACGCACCGATCCCCTGCGGATCGACTCGATAGATGTTTTGCGTTCCCGCTCGCACGTGCGAGACCAGCCGCGCCTCTGTCAGCACGCGCAGATGCTGCGACACAGCGGGCCGCGAAACCGGAAAATGCTCGGCGAGCGCGCGCACGGACAGTGGCTGCTGCGCCAATCGTTCGAATATCGCGCGCCGGGTCGGATCCGAGAGGGCATGGAACTCCTGCGCAGCATCGCGCATGAGGCTGTATCCGTAAGTCATGTCTTACCGTTGGCTTAGGCTTACGGATGACCAATTTCAAGTTTGTGTGTGCGGAAACGACGCCGCGGACCCGGCGAGCCGAACCGCACAACAAACTGGTTAAGCTCGACTGCATTCAGGACGTAGATTCCGGTCTCTTCCGTCAGGCGCTCGGACAGGACTTGCGCTCACGACAACGTCGAAGGTTGTTGTAGGGAAAGAAAACTATAATAGGCCCGCCTCGTTTACTTTCGGATCGCCCGCATGATGTGTCCCTCTCATGCCACGCAAGAGCATTGGGCGTCCTGACCTTCTGGTATCAGACCCCTTCACCGCTCGAGCCGATCCACCCTATTCAGCCATGCATACTCCGTTCCGCTTTTTCTCCGCGGCTTTCGTACTTGCGCTTGCGAGCGCACTGTCTGCGTGCTCGACGCCGAAGCCGCTTTACCAGCAAGAACAGTTCGACGCAGGCGACAGCCCCTATACGCACAAGTTCGCCGCGAAGACGGAGCCCGCTTGCGAAGCCGCCCGCCGTGCGTTGCTCAGCCAGGGTTATATCGCCAGTTCGACGAGGTCTGATTCGGTCGACGGCTCGAAAAATTTCCAGCCTACCAGCGATTCGCACGCGGTGATCGAAATCCATGTGGTCTGCACAACCGACGACCCCAAAAGCAACAGCAGCACCGCGTACGTGAACGCGGTGCAGGATCGCTATGCGCTGAAGAAGAGCAACACGTCGGCGAGCGTCGGCCTGAGCGTGTTCGGATCGCTGTCGCTGCCGATCGGCTCGAGCGATGACTCGATGGTGAAGGTTGCGAGCGAGACGATTCCCGCCGGCGTTTTCTATCAGCGTTTCTTCGCGCTAGTCGAGCATTACCTGAAGGCCGACTCCGCCCAGCCGGCCCCCGTTGACGCCACTGCAGCGCCGAAGGAGACGCTGCCGTCGATGAACGACGCCGTGCCGCCGATCGGGGCAGCCCAGACAGGCAGTGATTCGGAGAAGGCGACGAGCACCAAGTAAGCGTCACCGGTATCCACGCACCGCATCGTTCTCTGTTGCGGTTGCCGAGATCGATAGTTGATCGCCCAAATGGATGCCGGTCTACGCCGGCAGGCTGTAGGCGACGGTACTTCGGTCATTCGCGACACCAATCCGATGGTCCGTTCATGGCTGGCCTCCGCCGTTAGCGATGGCCGTTGCCCGGCAACCACCCGCGTCCTTACGCGATATTCGACGATGACCACCACTTCGTTTGGCTAAGCGTTTGGACGGCGAACGCGCTCGTGTGCTTCGACATGCCCCAGTTGCCGCACGCTCATGCGAACGTGCGACCATGATGGAGCGGGCTGCCGAGGTGTGGCTATCGGAATCGGGCATCGATCATCTCGTGCGCTATCGCTCCGCGGCGTCCGAGAACGGATCGGCCGGCAACGGCGCCCGTTAGCGCGTTAGTCCATTGATTGCGTCGGTCGAGCGCCCTCACTTGCCCTTGCGTGCCCCGAAGAGCGGCATCCAGAACGGTTTGAACCACTGCGCCCACAGGGGCTCGGCCTTATGCGGAATGACTGGTTCGCCGCTCGGCGGCTTCCGCGCGAGCAGTTGTTCCAGCGTGGCTTCCGCTATCCGGCGCCCCTCCGTAAAGCTCATATGTGCCGGCATCAGTCGGTTCAGTGCGATCGGATCCGCGAGCAGCGCACGCAACGCCTGCTCGTCCATCGCTTCGAACTGCAGTTCGTACTCGATTTGCAGCGTGCTTTGCAATTCGGCCAAAGTCAGCATGTCGTCCGCCTCCGGGTTCAGCGACGAAGGTTCATCGCTTCTTCGGGCACACTGCCTACGCGGCTCGCCATCGACGAGCGGCAGCGGCCGCAGCCGTCTCCACCATGCTGCCGTCCGAGCGCTTCGCGTGCTGCGCTTCGTTCTGTAGATGAGCAGTATGGCGCATTTGTGCAAAGCAGCAAATACAATTTTCATGCCGATCAGGAGTGGCTGTTACAGGATGAGTAACGGCCTGTCGACTTCGGCTGACGACGGTCCACCCATGGCCGATGGACTCTGCCTGACGCGACCGGCCGTAGGCGACCCTCTGCCGTCATTCGATGATTGCGCGCGAACGTCTCAAATTCAGCCGAACGCCGCCATTCACGGGAAAGGTCGTACGTTGTTGCATTCATGGGTAATACGTTATAGCCGACTCCACTCGCGGAGCAGGAAGACTTGGCCTCGTTCGTCCTGACCACCCTTCTGCTCCGCCCACTCTCCACGCTACGCTGGATTCTCAATCCCCGGGGAACCAGGAAATGCTTCAACCTGCGTAAAGAACGCGAGCCAATCCTCCAGATGGTACGTGCGCGCAACCCGTCCGTCGCGAAGCTCGTGAAATTCGTGCAGCGCAATGTTGAACCTGGCCTGCTTGCCCTCCACACCCAAAAACGGGCCCACATGGATGCCACTCATTCGCGCGCGCACACCTACGCGATCGCCATCGACCAGCACGTCGTCGACGATGACCTCGAGGGAGTCGAATGCGTTTGACAGCATCGCGAACACCGGACCGACTCCATCGGGTCCAGGGGTCTGCGTCGGCGCGAGCGGAAGATCCTGCCAGTCTTCGGTCACTACTGCCCTGAGCGCGTCGACATCCTGTTTTTCAAAGGCAGCGTAAAACTGCTGCATTAACTGTGAAACGTTGTTAGAACCCATGTTGTTCACCATGCCGCCAGAGCGGATTCACGAAAAAATTGACCGGTAGGACCATCGTCGGGAAGCAACGCGGCATGTATCACAGCAGTTGCTCCTTCCTCGACCGATAGCGGTGCATCCGGGCCGCCTTGCGCGGTTCGCACATGGCCGGGCGAGGCCGCGTTGACTAGAATGCGTTCGCTGTGCAACGCGTCTGCGAGCTTTACCGTGAGCATGTTCAGCGCCGCACGAGAGATGCTGTAACCCGGTGCCCCCGGGTAATGCAGGCTCAACGAGCCCATATCGCTGGACACGTTAACGATACGACCGCGGCCGCTTCGATCGATCAGCGGCAGCAACGCTGTCGTGATTCGCCACGTACCGATTACGTTGGTCCTGAATGCAATCTCCGCAGCCACCAGGTCCGGCGCAAGCACATCGTTCGCGAAATCAAAGTGCGCTCCGGCGTTATTCACAAGCACATCGACCACTCCGAAGTTGTCCTTCAGCCAGCCAGCAAACTGGGCAACTGACTCTTCGTCGTTAATTTCAACGGGGTATCCAGATACGCTTGCCCCATCTTTCGACAGAGCCCGAGCAACCTGCGCGGCCTCGTCCGCGCGACGTCCGGTAATCACCACCGTAAAGCCGCGTGCAATGAATTCACGCGCCAGGGCGTCTCCTATGCCGCGCGTACCGCCCGTGACTACCGCAACCTTCGCTCGTACACCATTGCGTGTTATTTCATTCGACATCTTCAGCTTGACCTCATCTATGTTTATCGGATGCTCAACGATCCCGCGCCTTCGACTCCCGGCTGCAGCAGATCCTCGACACCTAACCGACGGAAGTAGTCCCGCTGCAGTTCGGCGGTAACGTCATTGATGCGGCCGACATTTCGACCTTGCGGGTCGATATCGACTCGCCTCGGGCGCGTACCCGGAGTCATCGCGACGATGTCGCGAACAGCTTCGGCCACCTCTTCGACATCGTGACGCCGGTCCGGCAGATTTGTTCTGTCGAGACGTTCGGCCAGTTCTCCCGCAAGACCAGCAAGACGGTCGTACTGCGACACCACTTCCGCGTCGACCGGGCTCACCGCATTCTTGAAGTGGTTAGTCCCGGAGGTGTAGGCACCGGGCTGGACGATGACGGTCTCGATACCGTACCGCGCCACCTCCAGCCCCATGACTTCCGCGAGCACATCGCCGGCAGCCTTGGAGGCCGCATAAGGGCCAGTGAACGGATCAGGAAGCCGGTTGATGCCGCTGCCGATATAAATCAGCAGGCCACGTCCGGCGCGACGCATCACGGGCAATGCCGCGCGGTTCACCCGCACCCAGCTGATCGCGTTGAGATCGATAATTTCCGCGATCTGCTCGGGTCGAAATGCTTCCGTCAATCCATGCATCATCATTGCGGCGTTATTCATCACCACGTCAATACGCCCTTCCCGCGCGAGAATCAGATCAACAGCGGCGCGCGCGCTCGCCTCGCTCCGAACATCGAGTTCAACCGGCCGCAACGCGATCTTTTGCTTGTCGGCAACGGCACGCAATTCCGCAACCCGTTCTTTTGAATTCCCGCCAAGGTCGCGCATCGACGCGTAGACGATGTGCCCAGCCCGTGCAAGCTCGAGAGCGATGACCTTGCCGAAGCCGGAGCCGGCGCCCGTAATCAGGATGGTCTGTTGACTCATGCGACGATGCCTCCGTTGACACGGATCGTCTGTCCGTTGATCCACGCCGCAGCGGGCGTGCCAAGGAAAGCGATCACATTGGCGATGTCGTCGGGCTCGCCCAATCGACCGAGCGGCGTCATGTCGCGAAAACCCTGCGTCCGTTCCGGCGTGTTCGCTCCGTGGAGCAGTTCGGTATCGGTCGGTCCGGGTGCCACTGCATTGACGCGAATTCCGCGCGCACCCAGTTCCTTCGACAGACTGCGCGTGAGTGCCTCTACCGCAGCCTTGCTCGCGCAATACGGACCGTATCCCGGCGGCGACATGCCGATCACGCTCGTAGAAAGATTGACGATGGCACCACCGTCGACAAGCCGGGTCGCGGCGAGGCGGCAGCCGTTGAGCGTGCCCCGCACGTTGATCGCAAACAACCGGTCGAACCATTCATCGTCGACCTCCGCGATACGCTTTGCAGACATGAGGCCGGCGTTGTTCACGAGCAATGCAACGGGGCCTGCCTTCGCCTCTGCCTCGTCAAACAGCCGGGCAAAGTCATCCGCCTTGCTGATATCGGCCCGGACGGTATGTGCGATGCCGCCGGCCACGGTGATGGAGGCGACAACGTTGTCTGCCTCCTCCTTATTCGAAACATAGTTCACGATCACAGTGAAGCCGCTTTCGGCCAATCGGCGCGCAATCGCTGCACCGATACCACGCGACGCCCCAGTGACGATCGCGACGTTAGATGGAACAGACATCGGCAAACTCTCCTTCGATGCTTTGACTATCCCGCGTGAACCGCAGTGGCCACGCGTCAATGGGAATACCAACTACTCAAGAAGACTGAGCGATCAGCTTCGAATTGATTATGGGAGCGCATAGCCATATATCCAACAAATGATGTTTATTTGATATCATTCGTCGCATGGATATTGAAGGTTTCGACCTGAACCTGCTGGTCGCTTTCGACGCGTTGATGGCCGAGCGGCACGTCACTCGTGCGGCAGCACGTATAGGGATCAGCCAGCCGGCTATGAGCGCGGCCCTCGCCCGATTGCGAAGCGCAACCGGGGATCAGCTATTTGTGCGCAGCTCGCATGGGCTTGCTCCCACGCCGCGAGCGAGCGATCTGGCGCTTCCGCTTAGACAGGCGCTGGAAACTGTCCGTACCGCGCTTCAGTTGGAGCCGGCTTTCGATCAGGCGACCAGCAATCACGTGTTCACACTTGCGCTCGCGGATCACCCCGCTTACCTTCTTTTGCCCCAGCTCGCCGCCAGGCTGTCCGTCGACGCCCCGGGCATCGACTTGCGGGCACGCTCCTTCGTCGATCGACGGGACGCTATCGCACTTCTCGATAGCGGGGACGTCGACCTCGCTATCGGAGTAGCGCCAGGCAACGAGACGAGGATTCTTCACCACCCGCTGTTCGAGGAGCCGTTCGTCGGCATCGCACGGGCGGGATCGCCTGCTTCGTCGTCGTTCGATACCGTGGATGATTTTGTCGCAGCCACTCACGTCCTTGTTTCTCCGGAGGCCGACGACAAAGGCGTCGTCGACATTGCCCTTGCGGAGATCGGTCGCGTCCGGCGCATCGGTGTTTCAGTGGCACACCCGTACATCGCCCCGATCGTGGTCGCAGAAACCGGCTACATCGCGACAGTGATGTACGGAGTCGCAGCACATTGCAGCGTCGTGGAACGCCTCAGCATCCATCGGTTACCAATTCAGGTTGCCCCCGTGACCTTTCATCTTCTCTGGAATCGGCGGACAGATGCTCACCCGGCTCATCGGTGGCTGCGCAGCCTGTTGATCGAACTGGCGGAGCCGATCCGCGAGACAGGTGCCCGATAAATCCGCGGATATCTGATAAAAATGGGACGAATGACCGGAACCTGTCGAAGTTCAGCCATATGTCACACTCGAACGAGCGTCGCTTCATGGCCGACGGCTGCCTGTGGGCGCTGGCGCCACAAAGCTGCCCTTCACCGAAAAGCGCGGCATCGACTTCGATGCGTGGACCCGCAAGGGCGCGACCGCTATCGGCGAACATTGGGAACCGCGGCTATCGACCATGATCGGTCCTTCACCCGGCGACTCAGCCGGACCTCCAACTGTCCGTTCCTGGACACATGGGGTTCATTGGCCCATATATGGTTTGAACCTGGGGTCGTGGCGCGATTCAACCATCTTCTGTGATGCCATCACCACCATCGTTCCACAGGTGAGCTTGACACCGCTCATTGCGGCGCCGCGAGCGGGTCGGCGAATTGGTAAGTCGTCCTCGAGCTCATGTTACGGATGGTAATGTGCGGAGACAAGATAACCTTATCAATCAGTCAGACTGCGAGAGCGACATTCAGGACGGCACGCATTGCGATCACTTCACGTTCGCTCAACGTGTGCCCCGGTTGAATGGTGTTTCTTCCACTCGCGGAGCGTCAACCGGGGTCTTCTTCGATTCGACCGCCTCCGTATGACCCGCCATCAAGGTTGCCGGAAAGCCGAAGAGGAAGTTGTGGACATGCGCCCGGATGACTCGCGTCAGGTCCTGAGGTATGTCCATCCGGTAAATCCATCGCCGGACGCCCATATAGAAGAAACTCGAATGGAAGCCCCAGAAAAGCTCAAGGTCGATCTCGGTGGGTTCAGGTGGTAAGCCTTTGGAGCTACGTATCTCACGCAGCACGGGTTTGAAGATACGTTCGTGTAGCAGCGAAATATAGCGCTTGTTCAGGCTAGGGTTGTCCAGCGCAGCAAAGATGAAGAGGCGAACCCAGTCGCTGCTGAGGATGGCCCGTGTGTAATCTTCAATACAGGCGACCAGCCGCTCTTCCAGCGGTCTGGAGGTGTCCGCAAGCACCTCTTCCCATTCGGGACTCCAGCGGGAGAAGAACACCTCGCGATAGACGCAATCGATCAGGTTTTCCTTGCTGCCGAAGTAGTGATACAGGAGCGGCTGCGTCACTCCAATATGCTTGGCAAGGTCGCGCGTACTGACTCCAAACCCGTGTGCCGAAAAGCATTCGACGGCGCGGCGCAGGATGTGCGCCTCCCGCTCTGCACTTCCCATGTGCTTTGCGCGCGGGCGGGCAGGCCGCGCTTCTTTGTGCAAGGCGTCGGCGTTGCTGGGTGATGCGTCCCTGGCTGATGCGGAAGAGGCCACTATCGGTTCACCTTGTGCGTCAAGCCGGGCACAGTCTGTCCCTAACTTGCATTGATTTCGAGTTTTCCAAGATTATCGCCCATGACGGCGTTATCCGGAGAGTAAGGGAAGATCAGTTCGATCCGGATGCCGTTCGGGTCGTCGACAAACACCTGATGCTCGGAGAGTTCCGGCACGATGCGTTCCTGGAAGCTCAGGCCGAGTGACGCGAGCTTGCGCTGATGCTCGGCGAGACCGTGGCATCGCAGTGAAATATGGTCGAGCGACCCGCCGCCCGGCGCCACATTGCGTCCGCCGAGGTACGCCTCCAGTTCCCCATCGTCGTTTGCGAGATTTGCGATGTGAACGACCGGGCGTTCGCCCGCGTACATCCACCTGCCTGGGAATGGAAACGCGGGGCGCCAACCTTCGTGAAGGCCAATCGCATCCCGGAAAAATGCCACGGTCTCGTCGACCATGGACGTGCGCAACGTGAAATGGTCCAGATGCAGGATGGTCATCGTCTCTCCGTCTATAAATTGTTCATTCGATAAAAACAAGACTAGCACCGCTGCGCGTCGGCATCAAATTTTTTTCTTTTAGCCGGGTGACCGGTGCTGCGCATACACCATGAGAAATAGTGGTTTACGCGTAAGAAGCAGCGATTAATGCCGCCTTCTCCTTGCGGGGAAAGGCTTTGAGGCGATCAGCTCTACGTATTGACATTTTTGATCGATTGACCAATACTTGATTCAAGGCCGGTGCGTTGGGCAACCGGAACTGTTAGCAAGGGGAATTCAGATGGCAAGGTTGGCAGGCAAGGTGGCACTGGTTACCGGTGGCGCGCTCGGCATGGGTTTCGCTACGGCATACGTGTTCGGTCAGCAGGGCGCCAAGGTCGTGATCGCGGATCGCGACGAAGCGGCCGGTCAGAAGGCGGTCAGCCGTATCATGGAGGAGACAGGCGCGGAGACCCTGTTTGTGAATCTGGATGTCGCATCTGAAGAAGCGTGGCAGGCCGGCATTGCGGCAGTCTCCGACCGCTTTGGCCGACTCGATGTGCTCGTCAACAACGCCGGCGTCTATATGTCCGGCACCACAGAAAGCACGTCGCTCGAGGTATGGGAGAAGACGTTCGCTGTCAACGTACGCGGCGTGTTCCTCGGTTCGAAAACGTCGATTCCGTTGATGCGCAAGAGTGGTGGCGGCTCGATCATCAACATCTGCTCGAACTGGGGCATCGTCGCGTTTCCTGATGCTGCGGCCTACGTGGCGTCGAAGGGCGCGGTGCGCCTGCTGACCAAGGCCACCGCATCCGAGGTCGCGCAGGACAACATCCGCGTCAATTCCGTGCATCCGAGTCTCACCGCCACCGACATGACTCGCGGCGTGCTCGAAGACAGTGAAGCGACCAAAAAGCTGCTCGGACCGTCGCTACTGGGGCGTCCGGCGAAAGCGGAAGAAATTGCTAACGCAGTCCTTTTCCTCGCGTCGAGCGATTCCTCGTTCATGACGGGCAGCGAACTGGTGGTCGACGGCGGCTATACCGCCGTTTAAGGGCGTCGCCTGCGCCGGCCGCGACGCACGAGTCAGTGGCCGGTTTTCTGTCACGCATGTTGCACTTCTGGGCAGTGATCCTCTGCAGCGTTTGCAGGACCGCTGCTGGCAATGTGCGTTCCGTTTCGCCGCATCGGTCGAGGAGTTTTAGATCATGAGTTCCTTGCTTGTCGAAGCATCAGGCGTCCAGAAATCGTTTGACGGTGTGCCTGCTCTGCGAGATGGCACGTTCAGACTTGCACGAGGCAGCGTCCACGCGCTGTGTGGCGGTAACGGTGCAGGCAAGTCGACGTTTCTGAACATTCTGATGGGAATCCTGACGCGCGATGCGGGCAGTATTCGCGTTCGTGGTGGCGACGTCAATTTCGCGTCACCTCTCGACGCATTGAATCACCGGATCGCAATCATCACGCAGGAGTTGTCGCCCATCCCCTACATGAGCGTGACAGAGAACATTTACCTCGGTCGCGAGCCCAAAAAGACCGTCATGGTCGACAAGAAGACGATGCGCGCGAATGCCCGGGCGCTGCTCGAGCGGCTGAACTTTGACATCGATCCCGCCGCACCGATGGCGTCGTTGAGTCTCGCTCAGGTACAGCTCGTCGAAATCGCGAAGGCATTCAGCTACGACGCGGAAATCGTCATCATGGACGAGCCGACTTCGGCGATCGGTGAACGTGAAACGCACATTCTCTTCAAGGCAATTCGCAGTCTCACCTCGCACGGCGCGGGGATCATCTATGTGAGCCATCGGCTCGAGGAACTGTTCGAGATTGCCGACGAGTACACGGTATTTCGTGACGGCGCTTACGTTGAGAGCGGCCGGCTCGCCGATATCGACCGTACCCATCTCGTCCGGCAAATAGTCGGGCGCGAAGTGGCTCAACCGCGCAAATCTTCCCGCACCGAAGCTGGCAAGGTGATGCTCGATGTCGAGAATCTGACAAAGGCGGGGCAATTCGATGACATAACGCTTCGGGTCTCGAGCGGAGAAATTGTAGGTATATACGGGTTGATGGGCTCTGGCCGCAGTGAGTTCCTCAACGCTGTCTACGGCATTGGCCCCCGCGAGGCCGGGACGGTGAAGGTCGACGGTCGTCTGGTCGGGCCGGCACGGCCGGACCAATCGATCGATGCGGGCATGGCGATGGTCACGGAAGATCGCAAGGAAAGTGGGCTTGTGCTCAGGGCGCCTATCCGGCACAACATTTCTCTGTCTGCCCTGCATCGCTTCTCATGGAAAGGCGTCGTGCGTCGCCGTAAGGAGCGTGCTCACGCATCCGGGATGATTCGCAGGTTGAACATCAAGACAGCCTCGGACGAACTGGCCGTATCCACAATGAGCGGCGGTAACCAGCAGAAGGTTGTGCTGGCCCGATGCCTGTCGTCTCATCCGAAAGTCCTCATCTGTGACGAACCCACCCGCGGTATCGACGAAGGCGCCAAACAGGAAATCTATACGCTGCTTGACCGCTTCGTGCGTGAGGGCGGTGCAGTGCTGCTTGTGTCATCGGAAGCGCCAGAGGTGCTTCAGCTGAGCGATCGCATCGTTGTGTTCAAGAAAGGCCGTATCAACGAGACACTCCCTGGGCATAGCGCGAGCCAGGCGACGCTGCTTCATGCAGCTTCATGATTCCGATCAGTAATTGAGGAGACAGAAGATGAGACAGGATATTTCCGCGAACGAGGCCGCACCTACGGCTTGCTCAAGGCCGATATCGGTACCGTTTGTACTCAAGATGGCGAGCAACTATGGGATTGCTGTCGCCTTCATCGCCTTGTGCATCGTGCTCAGCTTTTCCAGTGATGTTTTCCTGACGTGGTCCAACTGGACGAACATCATCCGTCAGACAGCCATAAACGGCATGCTGGCTATTGGCGTGACCTTTGTCATTCTCACCGGAGGTATTGATCTTTCGGTGGGTGCAGTGATGGCGTTGGCCGGCGTAGTCGGGGCCAGTCTCGCGACGACTCCCGGCGAGCACAATATCGTGCTCGTGCTGCTCGCGGGATGCGGCGTGGGCGCATTCCTCGGCTGGCTCAATGGCGTAGCCGTGGCCCGGCTTTCGTTGCCGTCGTTCGTCGTGACGTTGGGAATGCTCAGTGTCGCACGAGGACTGACTTACATCTTCACCGACGGCCAGCCCATCCTCAACCTGTCCGCCCCGCTGCTCTGGCTCGGAAGTGGCAGCGTACTCGGTATCCCGGTACCTATCGTCGCGCTCGTCCTGCTGTTTGCGGTTTGCTGGTTCGTTCTTCAACACACGGTGTTCGGTCGGCACATCTATGCCGTTGGAGGCAGCGAGAAGAGTGCTGCGACCAGCGGTGTGCGCGTCGGACGCGTGGCTATCTCTGCCTATGTGATTTCCGGCCTGACCGCGGCACTCGGTGGACTCATGCTGACTGCGCGCACCACTGCTGCACTGCCGCAAGCGGGGGTGGCCTACGAACTCGACGCAATTGCCGCTGTTGTCATCGGTGGGACGAGCCTGTCGGGCGGCAAGGGCTCTCTTGTTGGCACGATTTTCGGCGCACTCATTATTGGAACCATCAATAACGGTCTCGATCTGCTCGGTGTGTCGTCTTATTACCAGCAGGTCATCAAGGGGCTGATTATCGTCGGCGCCGTCATGCTCGACGCTTCGCGTCGCAACAAGTAGCGGTTCCTTCGCCCATGAGCGGTAAAGAAACCGATAGATGAAACTGGAGACAGAAATGAGCAAACGTAACATCAAACGATTTTTGAGTCTGGCGTTGGCTGCCGCGGGCATCGCTTCATTCTGCCAATCGGCATTGGCACAGAACGGGAGTTATCGAATCGCTGTGATGCCTTTCGCCGTGAACGAATACATGTCGCGCTGGGTCAAGGAGATGCAGCAGCATCCGCTAGTCAAGAATGGCACAGTCAAGTTGACCGTGCTTGACGGCAAGTCCGACGCGATGGTGCAGAGCAATCAGTTCGATACGGCCATCACGCAGAAGTTCGACGCGATCATTGTTGCGCCCGTTGACTATCAGGCAGCGGCTGCGCCGATTGCACGCGCGGCCGCCGCGAAGATTCCCGTAGTCGGCTCGGTGACGACGGCCAACTCGGACAAGCTCTTCGCCTATGTCGGCACGAACGACACTGAAGGTGGGCGCATGGTAGCAACGCAGCTTATCAATCAGCTTAAGGGCAACGGCAACATCGTCATTCTCGAAGGTCCGATCGGCAACTCTCCCCAACTGATGCGCCGCAAAGGAATTGATGCGGTACTTGCGGCGAATCCGGGGATCAAGGTACTCGCGTCGAAGCCGGGCAACTGGTCACGCGCGGAGGGGATGAGCGTGACGGAGGACTGGCTGACCCGTTACGGAAAGTCGATCAACGGTGTCATTTCAGAAAACGATGCGATGTCGCTCGGTGCGATCGAGGCGTTCAAACTGAAGCAGATCGACCCGAAGACGGTGCCGGTCGTATCAATCGATGGTGATCGGGGCGGCCAGCTCGCCGTGAAGGATGGCGATCTCTTCACGCTGTACAAGGACGCACATTGCGAGGGGCAGGGCGCGCTGGATCTTGCAGTTCGCGCCGTTGCCGGGCCGTCGTATCAGCCCAAATCAGATTGCTGGGCGAAAACCATGCAATGGAAAGACGGTACCGCAAAGCAGTATGACGTGCCATGGGTTCCACTTACAAAAGCGAATGTCGACACCTACCTGAATAAGCTCTGACAAGTATTTCCGCTGACCGCTAACCGATCGTGATCGCGCAGCCAAGGTGCAATGGATCTCGCCATGCGCGCCATTGTGGGTCCTTCGTACCTGACGTTCCTCGGGTCCCTTTGACGAAAGCGAACATTGATCAGTATCTGAAATAACCGCAGCGAAAAGAGCAACCAGACAAGGAGAGACCGATATGTTGAAAGACAAGGTCGTTATCGTCACGGGCGGCGCCAATGGTATGGGCGAAGCACATTGCCGTCTTCTGGCCGAGCGGGGCGCCGCGGTCGTGGTGGCCGACGTCAATCCACGCGGCGAAAACGTGGCGGCTGACATTGTTCGTCGGGGAGGCGTCGCGAGATTTCGCTCGCTCGATGTGCGCGATCGCCGACAGTGGCAAGTCATTGTTGAAGCAACGGAGAGCGAGTTTGGGCGGATCGACGGGCTGGTGAACAATGCGGGAGTGCTCATTCGGCAACCCGCGCACGAACTGTCGGTTGAAAGCTGGGACCTCCTTTTTGACATCAATGTGAAGGGCACATTTCTCGGCTCCCAGGCGGTCCTGCCAGCGATGAAGAAGGCGGCCCGTGGGTCTATCGTCAATATCTCCTCCATTTCCGGATTCGTCGCGAACATGCCCGGTATGAGCGCGTATTGCGCGACAAAAGGTGCAATCCGCCTTTTCACGAAAGGACTCGCAGTTGACTATGCCGAGTACAACATCCGGGTTAATTCGTTGCATCCGGGCACGATTCGCACGCCAATGACGGCGGATTTCGAGAGCGACGCGGACAAGTTGAACATGCTCCTCGGCACGACCATCTTGCGGCGGCTTGGCGAGCCGCGGGAAATAGCAGAAGTACTGGCGTTTCTGCTATCCGATGCGTCGTCATTCATGACAGGGTCGGAAGTGACAGCCGATGGAGGTTTTACGGCTGTCTGAAGCGCGGCCCGCAAGACGCGGGTGATCGAAAACAAATTGCGATGAAGGGAAGGGAATTATGAAAACCGTAGTTGTAGCCGGCGCTGTAGGGGTTATCGGGCGAGGGGTGCTCGCTCATTTCGAAGATAAGGACGTTAATCTCGTGGCGGTGTCACGGCGCGCTCCCGATTTTCCGACCCGGGCGCAGCATCTGCCCGTGGATCTGACCGACCGTGAGTCCTGCGAAGCACTCTTGTCGAAGATCACCGATGCAACGCATCTCGTGTTCGCAGCGTACCAGGAGAAGTCGACGCCTGACGAGCAACTGCGCGTGAACCTGTCAATGCTGGAGAACATGGTCGAGGTCATCGAGAAGTATGCGCCGAACCTGCGGCACGTCTCGCTGATGCAGGGCGGCAAGGCCTACGGCGCGCATATCGGCCCGTTCCCTTCACCTGCGAAGGAAAGCGATTCCCGCCATATGCCACCGAATTTCTACTACGACCAGGAAGATTTCCTCAGAGTACGTTCTGCCGGGAAGGCGTGGTCCTGGACGGCATTTCGCCCGGAAGCCGTAGCGGGCGTGGCGGTCGGCAATCCGATGAATCTGTTGATGGTGATCGCCGTCTACGGAACGCTGGCGAAGGCGCTAGGTGTCCCCATGGCATTTCCCGGGCCACGCGCCGCGTATGACGCCTTGTATCAGGTGACGGATACCCGCGTCCTGGCACGTGCTGTCGATTGGGCGGGTGAGACGGAAGCGTGCCGTGGGGAAGTCTACAACATCACCAATGGCGACTATTTTCGCTGGTCGCGCATCTGGCCACGGCTGGCGGAATTCTTTGACGTTCCGGTCGGGGAGCCGTTCCCCATCTCGTTGCAACAGATGATGGCCGACAAAAGTGAGGTCTGGAACGAACTGGTCAAGCAGCATGGTCTGCACAAGTACGCGTATGAAAACATCGTGTCGTGGAAGTTCGGCGACGCGATCTTCAAGACGACCTTCGACAACATTTCCAGCACGATCAAGGCACGCAAGCATGGCTTTGCAGACTGCATCGATACCGAGGAGATGTACCTTGAGATGCTGACGGAATTGCGAGAGAACCGCTACATTCCGTGACAACGATCACGACGGACACCTGTGCCGGATCTTTCGTGCGAAGATCCGCGCGCGTTTCCAGCGACCCATCATTGTGCAGGCAAGTACGATTTCACCTGCGCCAACCGGGTGCTTGAAAAGGGCTACGGACCTGGTCGGCTTCGGTCGACCTTTCGTCGCCAATTCGGACTTACGAGCCGCCTCCCGGAGGGGCTGCCGCTCACTGCGTTTCCCCTTACACGCTCTTTGGCGACGACCAACACGGCTATACGGAATATCCGGTGTGGCCGGCCCCAAACTCACTGTTTAAGGCTCCTCCACGCGATCAAGGTCGCAATGATTGAAAGGCGATGACCATGACGACCTCCAACACCTCCTCTGCCGAGCGCGTCACAGTGCAGATTCCGACGGCTTCGGGTGACGCGATCGAAGCGTGGGTCTATCTGCCCGAGGGCAGCGGCCCACATCCCGCCGTCGTAATGGCCCACGGTATCGGCGCCATCAAGGCGGGAGGATTGGCCCCGTTCGCCGAACGCTTTCGCGAGGAGGGTTTCGTCGCCATCGCCTTTGACTACCGCAACTTCGGCGGTTCCGGCGGGCAGCCGCGCGAAGTGCTTTCCGTCCCGCGCCAGCGCGCGGACTACAGCACCGTCATCGGCTGGGCCGTTGAACAGCCATACATCGACCCGCATCAGGTCATTGTTTGGGGCACGTCGTTCGCCGGCATGCATGTCGTCGAACTTGCTGCCTCCGACTCTCGACTGGCTGGAGCGGTCGCTCAGGCCCCGCTCACGGACGGCTTGGCCGCTGCGCTGATGGCCCCGCCCAAGAACGGGATTCGACTCTTCGGGCTGGCACTGCTCGACCTCCTCGGCTCCCTGTTCGGCCGCCAGCCGATCTACATCCCCGGTCACGGAAAACCCGGGGAGCTGTCCATCGGCGCCACGCCGGACGGCCTGTTCGGAGAGAGGATCATGACCCCGAAAGATGGCACGCGCTGGCACGACCGCGTGGCCGCGCGGTCTCTGTTGAGCTTTTCGTGGCGTCGCCCCGTGCGACGCGCCGCCTCCGTGCGTGTCCCTTTCCTGCTCGTCGTCCCGGAGGCAGACTCCATTGCGCCGGTGCCTGCCGCGCTCGAAGTTGCCCGCAGGGCACCGCGAGCAGAATTGTTCCGCAGCGCCGGTGGTCATTACGACGTCTACGAAGGCGGAGCAGGGTTCGCCGACGTGCTCCGAACGGAGGTCGCCTTCCTCCATCGTCATGCCACGACAGCAGCCAGGAGGGGAGTTGGAGCCATCCCGAACTGGCCCACTTGAGGGACGCGCCTGAAGTCTGAGCCATGTATGGAACGAACCTTGCCGGGCCTGCGTGAATGGCAGGCGCGCCATGCGTGCTCCCGCTCGGCAACGGTCAAAACGGCCGTTCGCCCGGACTGGTCGGCGATCGTCAGCTGAGGAACCCATAGCAGCCATTGACGCCTTGAGGGACCAACGACCGCAATGGCCGATGAAGAAGCGTTCGTCTTTGACAATCGAATGGCCGGTTACGGGGTGGAGCCGACCCCTGAATGTCCGACCGACGGTGCATGTGAGCGGCCGCTTGTGGCCGAACTCTGCCCGACGCAGACCCCGATCGCTCGCGACTCACCGAAATTATGCAGATGGCATAAACCGACCCGTTATAGGTAGTCCGTCCCGCCTTTGATCGATACATGCTGTCGGGACTGGCAGCAAGCTGCCAGTGAAGGCAGGACATGCACCCGCAGGCTACGAATAACTCGACCCAATTGCTTGGACGATTACGGCAATATCTTCGAGCCCGCGGGTGTGCTTGCGCTCGATAACGAATTCTCAGGGTTCGCCGTGGCACCGGCTCACTATAATGATTTCGCTGACCGCAAGCATGCATGCCCCTTGTCGCTAATCTACCACTTGCGGAGGTTCAGATGGCACCCCAATTGATGCAGCAGTTTGCCGCCTACGTCGGTATCGATTGGGCGGATAGGAAGCACAACTTCTGCCTGCAGGCAGGTGATGAGGATACGGTTGAATTCGGCTGCCTCCCTCATCGGGTCGAGTGCATCGACGAATGGGCCAGAGCGTCGCATCAGCGCTTCGGCGGCCCGATCGCCGTTGCGCTAGAACTGGCGAAAGGCCCGATCGTCTCCGCGTTGCAGAAGTATGATTTCTTCACTCTGTTTCCCATCAACCCTTCGACGCTTGCCAAATACCGCCTGGCCTTCAAGCCGAGTCGTGCCAAGGACGATCCCTCAGACGCGGAGCTGGCGCTGGACCTGCTGCTGCGTCACCCCGAGCGGTTTGCGCCGCTCAAACCGCAGAGCGTCGGTATGCGATCGTTGACGGTTCTGATCGAACAGCGCCGGCAGTTGGTCGACGACAGGAACCGCTTCACCAATCGCTTGCGCAGCGCGCTCAAAGAATATTTTCCCCAGACGCTCGACTGGTTCGAGGACATTGACACGATGCTCTTCTGTGACTTCCTGTCCCGATGGCCGACGCTATCGGCAGTCAAGCGGGCCAGCAGCAAGACGCTTGACGGGTTCTTCCGCGCACACAACTGTCGTCGCGCCACGCTGATTGACCAGCGTCTCAAATCGATTCGCAGCGCGATGGCGCTAACCGAGGATCCCGGCATCGTCACGCCCTACCGGCTGCACGCGGTAACGTTAGTGGCCCAGCTGCGCACGACACTCGCGGTGATCGACGTGTTCGATCAAGAGATCGCAGCACTCGTGCGCACGCTACCCGATTTCGCGCTGTTTGACTCGCTTCCCGGCGCGGGCCCGCATCTGGCACCACGCCTGCTTGCGGCATTCGGCGAGCAACGCGGGCGCTTTCGCAACGCGGTTGAAGTGCTGCAGTACACAGGCATTGCACCGGTCACCGAGCGCAGTGGCAAGAAAAGCTGGGTGCATTGGCGCTGGCAATGTCCAACTTTCCTGCGCCAGACTTTTGTCGAATGGGCCGCCCAGACGATCAACAAATCGTTCTGGGCCGGAGCCTACTATCGGCAGCAGCGTGCCAAAGGCAGTTCCCACCAGGCTGCGGTGCGGGCGCTGGCATTCAAATGGATACGCATCCTTTACCGGTGTTGGCAGACTGGAAAACGCTACGATGAAAGCGTCTATCTGAACGCGTTGAGAAGACGCGGCTCGCCGCTTCTCGGCAAGCTGAGTCTGTCCGACGGATAAGAGTGGGCGGCTCTTGCTCCTTTATCTGATTGGGGCAAGCCGCGCAGCGGCGCGTCAGGCCGAAGGCGAAGCTCGCGGGGAGCCGGTGGGCAACGACGGAACCGCCGTCAGGCGGCTGTCCACAGCTTTGCGCTGTGGGGCAGCGTCGTTGTCCACGGGCGGGCGCGTGATGATCAGGGAGCGCAGAAGCATCGAAGAAACAAAAAAACTTGACGGACCACCTCAGGGCATGTTGCCGACGCTCGAAGCTCTGTCATTTCAACGGCAGCTTACTAGACGCTCGGCCGCGAGAAAATCGGCGAACGCACGCGCCGAGGGTTTCGCAGCCCTCCCCGCCGCGAACGCCGCGTGCAACTCGATAACCCCCATGTGCCAGTCCGGTACCTTGCACATGGGCTCGAGTCTCTGGAGGCGCCATCGTCAGTTCATGCGTGACCGTTAAAGGAGGCTAAACTCGGGTAAATAGCAGCATTGCATGCTCGCTGCCCCCCCAAAAAGCACGCGGGGTACGTACCCCTCTTCTTGAATGACATCATGGAGACGCGATGAATGCCGATCCTGCTACCGGTCTAGAAATGGGCTATACGCCTGACGCAGATACCCCGGTGCCCTACATGCAGCGGACGCGCGACTGGTATCTCGCGCTGGGTTATGGCAATCCTTATCGCTGGGCTCACTATGCCGACGTGCCGTTCCAGCCGTTAAAGAAGCCCCTTGCCCAATCGACCGTCGCGCTGATTACGACGGCTGCGCCTTTTCGGCCTGATAAGGGCAACCAAGGACCGGGCGCAGCATACAACGCTGCAGCCAAATTTTTCGACGTCTACTCGGGCGATACGGCGCAGGATCATGATCTCCGCATCTCGCACGTCGCAATCGATCGCAAGCACACGAGCATGGAGGACAGCGCCTGCTGGTTTCCTTTGCCGAGGCTGCGCGAGTTAGTCAACGAACGGCGCATCGGCCGGCTCGCGCAACGCTTCCACGGCGCGCCGACAAATCGTAGTCAGCGTCATACGATCGAAGTCGATTGCCCCGAGATCCTAAGACGCTGCCAGGAGGATGGCGCTGATGTTGCGCTGGTGGTTCCAAACTGTCCGATCTGTCACCAGAGCCTGTGCTTGGTCGCGCGACACTTGGAATCGTACGGCATCGCTACCGTCGTATTGGCGTGCGCGAAAGACATCGTCGAGCATGTCGGCGTTCCGCGCGCGCTATTCAGTGATTTCCCTTTGGGCAACGGTGCCGGCAAACCGCACGATCGGTGCTCGCAAGCCGACACGCTCGAACTCGCGTTGCGCGTGCTTGAGAACGCACCCGCTGCGCGAACTACCGTGCAGTCTCCGCAACGCTGGAGTGATGATTGGCGATGGAAGCTCGACTACTGCAATGTCGAAACCGTTAGCTCTGAGGAACTGGCTCGACTGCGGGCAGAGCACAATTCTGCGAAAGCGGTGACGGCCAAGACAACGCACGAGAAGCTCCCACCAGGAGAGCGAAAGGGAATATGAGGTCGGGGAAAGCGTGAAGTTGTCCGGATTCGGCAACTTTCAATTGCGTGACAAATCACAGCGTCCCGGCCGGAATCCGAAAGCCGGTGAAACGACTCTCATTGTGGCGCGGCGGATCGTCACGTTTCATGCAAGTCAGAAGCTCTAGGCGTGGCGTGGCTTGAAGTCGGCGGCAAACAGCGACGCCGTGACTGACCGCAGGCGACCCACTACGGACGCTCACACGGATGACGCGATGGGCGGCTATAGCCACAAACAGACCTTCGCCAGTGACGCACAATGAGCTTCCCCTCAAATATAGTTCGCCGACGGAAGCATAATTCTGATGCGGACCGAAGCAGGCAAGTCGCTCACAGAACTTCAAACACGCTATACGTAGGTCCGTTTGCGAACCGATGGCCGGTGCCGATAGCGATGATGCGGTTCAGCCACTCGTATCGACCGGCCGGTGCTTCGAAGATGGGGGTGATCCGGAAGTAGTAGCTTGATGGATCGACAACCTCACCTTTCTCGAGTCGCTGTATCACTTCGGCTGGCCCATGACGAACGCGGCGGTACGACATGGCGATCGTCGAGTCGTCGTCGGTCTGCAGAACAAGGCGTACGTCGAGCGTAGTGCTGCCATCGCTGCGCACGGCCTGCCAATCGCTGCCTCCATCGAGCACTTTTCCGGACAATCGGTCGCCTTCGAACGACCCCGATGGGACGATACCCACGCGACGGAAGGGTCCGGGGGTATCGCCGACGACAACGATCGGCCTGACGTCGAGTCGCATGACAAACAGCGGGCGCGTCTGCACGCTTTTAAGTGGCGCTGGAAGGCTCTCGAAGAGTGGGGTGGTCATGTTTCGCCTAGCGAATGATGACGCGGGTCTCCCCACGTCGTTGAGATCAACGCATGCTCTATTGAAGCGTTTTTCGAACGTTCCAGGAATCAGCGCCTTGTTCCTGGCTAGAACAGTCTAGTGATGGCTAGCCAGCCTCACGAGGCCGTTTTCCCGCCGTTGACCCTGATGATCTCGCCGGTGATGAAGCTTGCCTTGCCAGACGCGACGAACACGATGGCGTCGGCTATCTCTTCAGGGGTTCCCGCGCGCTTGAGCGGAACGTTCGTGAGAAAAGCGGCTTTCCGCTCGGCGGTGCCGGTCAGCCGGTCGAGCATCGCGGTCTCGACCGGCCCCGGAGCGATGGCGTTGACGCGCACCCCTGACGCGGCGCCCTCGATCGCTGCCGATTTGGTCAGGCCTTCCACCGCGTGCTTGCTTGCCACGTAGAGAGACGCGTTCGCCGCGCCGCGCGAGCCCATCGTCGATGAGATATTGACGATGCTGCCCTTGCCTTGCGCCAGCATCACGCGCATCTCGTGCTTCATGCTGAGAAGGGTGCCGAGCACATTGGTATCAAATACGGCTGCATAGCCCTCAGGAGTCCGGTCCGTTACTGGTCCGGACTGACCTTCGGTGCCCGCGGAGTTGATCGCGACGTCGAGCCGGCCAAAGCGCGCAACCGTCTCATCGACGAGGTTGCGTACCTCGTCTTCGAATCGGACATCGGACTGTATGAACTCGGCTTCCGCGCCGAGTGTGCGAAGCGCCTCAACCAGCTTCTGGCCTTCGTCCACGCGACGCCCGGAGACAGCGACATGGGCGCCTTCACGGGCAAAAGCCAGCGCGGTGGCGCGGCCAATGCCAGTCAACGCACCAGTGATCAGAACGACGGGATGGGTAGACATTGCGTTTCCTTGGCGAAGTTTGCGAAAACGGATGACGGAACCGCTCAAAGATTGGAGCCGGCGTCAGTGCCTGAGCCGGCTGTCCGGCTTAACCAGGCGTGCTGAACGAGAGCGGGACACGCTGGCCCGTGCGATTCGATTCTGCAATCTGGTCCATCAGTTCATGCATCCGGATCGCGTCCGCGAAAGTGGGCGCAAGCGTTGAACCGGTCTTGACGTCGCGTGCATGGGCGGAGTACAGGTTCGCCAATTCCAGCACACTCGCGCCAAGTTCGCTTGGCGGCAGCCATTCATATTCCGCTGGAATCGTCAGCTCGGTAAGCGGCTGGCGGTCACCCCGCGCGATTTCGATGCGGTTGAAGGCGTCGCCGAAACTGGTGGTGTTCCAGATTTTCAAGTCGCCCGTGCTGCCTGTCACGTCGAGCTGCATACCGAAGTTATTGCGCTTTCCCGCCTCGATATGGACCGTCAGCACGGCGTCATTGGCGAAAGTCCCTGTCAGCACGACCTGGTCGGCGTTGGTATGCGGGAATGTTTCTCCGGTTTCCACCAGCGTAACTTCCTTGAACTGATTGACAGTCAGCGCCGACAAGCTCCGCGGATAGCCAACCATCGTCGTAAACAAGGCGTCCAGGAAGTGGCCGCCGTAGATGGACAGCAGACTGGAGAAGTTCTCTTCGGGGATCGTGTAATAAAGCGAAGCAGGCCGTTCACGTTGGAAGTACTCGACGCTCGCGTGCAGGCGCACCGAACGCACTTCGCCAATCTCGCCCCGCTCCAGCAAATCGCGCACATAACGGTAACCCGGATTGAGGCGCCGTTGCAGACCGACGATGGTGCGCACGCCCGCTTTGTCGGCCAGCGCCAGCAACTCCCTGGACAAAGCGGTGCTTGGCGTCAGAGGCCATTCGCAGTAGATGTCTTTACCCGCCTCGATGGCCGCGCGAATGCCTTCTTCGTGCTGGAACGCGGGTGTCAACACGAGCACGAGATCGACTTCCGGATGCGATACCAGTTCCTGGAGCGAGGTAGCTGCGTATTTGAATCCATGGCGCGTGACCAGCGATGCCGCCTTTTCCGGGCTGCGGCTGTGCACCGCGGTCAGTTCATATTCCGGCAGCAGTTTTAGCGAAGGCAGGTGCCCATATTCCGACCAATGGCCCAGCCCGACGATGCCCACCCTGATTTTGCCGGACCCGGTAGCCCGCCTGACGATACTGTTCACAAGAACTCTCCAGTTTGAGGCTGTGCAGCGTATCTGCGCAGCGACCGGGCAATAATAGAGTTCAGGAGACTGGAGATAAACTGGCTGAGATTCCGATCATTTCGGACACTTCAGTCCGGCTTCGCGACTTTTAGCCGATTCCTTGCCCGTCGCTAGATCTGCAGATTCTGGCTGACATAGTCGATAAAGACACGCAGCTTCGGCGAAGCGTAACGGCTTGCCGGCCACAAGATCCAGAAGGTGACGGTCTGGTCGATGAAGTCGTCAAGCACGATCTGTAATGCACCGCTCGCCAGCGCATCGCGCACGAGGAAGGTTGGCAGGAAGGCAAGGCCCTTGTTCTGAAGCGCCAGAAAGCCCAGCACTTCAATGGTGTTGGCGACGAAAGTTTGCGGCAGCTCCGGCTCTGCTTCCGACGCAGCGAGCTGAAACGGCCAGCGTTCCAGTTTGCCGCTAGCGGGGAATTTATGTAGCAGACAGGCATGCTGCACGAGTTCGAACGGATGCCTGGGTATGCCGTACTTCTCGAGATAGCCGGGTGACGCGACCAGAACCTGCCCGCAGGAACCGAGGCGCCGTGACACTAGCCTCGAATCGTGCTGCTCACCCGTGCGTATGACTGCATCGAAGCCTTCTTCGATGATGTCCACCATACGATCGGAGAGATCGACGTCGAGTTCGACGTCCGGGTATTGCCGCATGAAGCCGTCCAGCGCCGGCATGATCAGCCCGGACAGTTGCGGCGTGCTGATCCGCAGTCTGCCACGCGGACTGCCTGCGGCATCGGACAGTTCGGCTTTCGCCGCTTCGAGTTCGCCGAGGATGCGCCGGCACCGCTCCAGGAACAACGCCCCTTCGGCCGTCAGCGTGATGCTGCGCGTGCTGCGGTGAAAGAGCCGCACGCCGAGACGCTCCTCGATCCGCGCAACGCTTTTGCCGACCGCCGAAGACGATACGCCGAGCAGCCGTCCCGCCTCAGTAAAACTGCGCGTTTCCGCCACCTGCACAAACACCGAAATGCCACTGAGGCTGTCCACTGCTGCATCCCGAGGCCCGAGGCCGATTTACGCCGGCCGGGCGACGCGGGCAAGCGTTCGAAACCCGGCTACGACTCGTCCGGGTAGCGAACGACTCGATTGCGGACTTTATTGTCCTGGATATTCGGAACCTTAGCCCATTTTTCTTATCCCGGTCCGTCCATACACTTCTCCCCAAGGTCGAAAGCCCGCTGTCGATCGAGCGTCACCAGCCACTCAATCTCGAGGAAATCATGTCCAAACTTCATTCCGCAGTCAAAGTCGGTCCTTACGAATTTTCCCATCGTGTGGTGCTGGCGCCGCTCACCCGCATGCGCGCCGAAGAAGGCGCCCGGCCCGGCCCGTTGATGGCCGAGTACTATGCCCAGCGCACCTCGGAAGGCGGCTTCCTGATTGGCGAAGCCACCATCGCAGCAGCCAACGGCAACGGCTACCTCGGTGCGCCTGGCCTCTACGACGATAGCCAGATCGCCGGCTGGAAGCAGGTGACGGACGCCGTGCACGCCAAGGGCGGCCGTATCTTCCTGCAGCTGTATCACGCCGGACGCGAGTCCAACAGCCAGTTGCAGCCGGGCGGTGTCCAGCCGGTGGCGCCGTCCGCCGTGCTGCATGGCGGCGTCGCCTACACAGAAGCAGGCTGGACCCCGAACACGCCGAGCCGCGCGCTGACCATTCCCGAAATCGCCGGGCTCGTCGAAAGCTTCCGCACTGCCGCGATTCGCGGCAAGGAGGCCGACTTCGACGGCGTCGAACTGCATGCCGCCAATGGCTACCTGTTCGATCAGTTCCTGCAGGACGGCAGCAATAAGCGCACCGACATCTACGGCGGGTCGTTCGAAAACCGTGCCCGCTTCCTGATGGAAGCCACGCAGGCCGTCATCTCGGTGTGGGGCAGCGACCGCGTAGCAGTGCGCCTTGGCCCGAGCGGCACTTTTGGCGATATGTCCGACAGCAACCCGAAGGCCCTCTTCACTTACGTAGCGGAGGAACTGGCCAAACTGAACCTGGCCTATCTGCATCTGATCGAGCCGCGCGTGCTGGGCTTTGTGGATGACGAGAGCAAGGACCCGAACCCGGCCGCCGCGCAACTAATCCGCAAGCACTACAAGGGCATCATCATCGCCGCCGGCGGCTTCAAGGGCCATACGGCCGAAGCCATCGTGCAGGCGGGCGACGCAGACCTGGTCGCATTTGGCCGCGACTTCATCGCCAATCCGGACCTGCCCGACCGCCTGCGCCTTCAATTGCCGCTGAATCCGTACGACCGCCCCAGCTTCTTCGGCGGCACCGACGTCGGCTACACCGACTATCCGTTCTATAACGACCAAACGGTAGCGGCATAAGCGGAGCACACGATGACCTCCACGACCCAGTCCACGTCCTTCGCGCCGCTGTACTGGCTGGCGCTAGGAACGTTCGCCGTCGGCACCGAGAGCTTCATGATTGCCGGCCTGCTGCCCGACATTGCCACGGACCTGCATACCAGCATTGTCGCCACGGGCCAGCTGGTCACCGTGTTTGCTTTGGCCTACGCACTCAGCTCGCCGATCCTGACGGCACTGACCGGCGCGTTCCATCGGCGCACGCTCATGATCCTGGTGCTTTCCGCCTTCACGGTGGCGAATATCATTGCCTGGGCCGCCCAGAACTATTGGGAATTGATGGCGGCCCGCATCCTGCTCGCCGCAGCCGCCGGTCTGTATGTTCCCGGCGCCAACGCGCTTGCCGGCGCGATCGCCGGTCCAGAACGGCGCGGCACGGCGCTCGCCATCGTCAACGGCGGCATTACGATCGCGGTCGCCTTCGGCGTACCGCTTGGCGCATTGGTCGGGGACCGGCTCGGCTGGCGCATCACCTTTGCGGGCGTCGCCGCCCTGTCCGCTGCGGCCACGGCAGGCTTGCTGTTCGGCCTGCCGCGTAACATCGGCGCGGGATTGCCGACTGCCACGCTGCGCGAGCGTATCCATGTCGCACGCCAGCCGGTCATCCCGATGACCTTGCTCGTCACCACGCTTTGGGCAACAGGCGCGTATACGATCTACACGTACCTGGCGCTGTTCGTTGCCAGGACCACGCCGTTGCATGGCGCTGAAATCGGCTACGTGCTGCTCACCTGGGGTGTTGCGGCAGCCATCGGCGTGTTCATCGGCGGCAAGGCGGTGGACCGCCTCAGCCCCAGCCGCGTGATCATCCCCTGCCTGAGCGTGTCGATCCTGGCTTTCTCGCTCATGTCGGCGAGTGCGCACTGGCTGCCGAAAACGTTGGCACTGGTTCCCGTCCTGATCGGCGTAGTGGCCTGGGGCATGGCGCATTGGTCCTTCTACCCCGCGCAGCAAGCAGGGCTGATCAACCTCGCTGGCCTGCGCGGCACGCCCATTGCCCTGTCACTCAACGCTTCGTTCATGTATCTCGGCTTTTCGCTCGGCGCCGCGCTCGGTTCCCTGACCTTGAGTTTCACCTCGGTGGACAACCTTGGCTGGACCGCCGCTGCGTGCGAAGTCGCGGCGATGATCCTGACAGTCAGCATCGGCAAGCATCTGGTAGGGGCGCAAAAAGGAGCGGTTGCTGCCGCATAAGGTACCGCTACCGCGCGGCAGACGTTTGCCGCAGCTCACAGGGCGTTTATCGGTCATTCATCGGCCACATCGTCAAGCCGGGAGAAAGTGCTTCGCATGCCTTAGGTGTCCATGACGAAAATGCTGCCACCGAGACAGCCTGCTTCCAACCGGCACTATCACTGTCCCGGCGGGTAGTGCACCCCCGATCGGTCTAACACAAGCAGTAAAGGCGAATATGATTATCCCACACCGCACTTTCAAAATTGGCGGCAACACGGAAATCCGGCGGCTCGGATTTGGCGCGATGCGAATCACCGGTCCTGGTATCTGGGGCGCGCCAACCGATCGGGCCGAAGCCATCCGTGTCCTGCGTCGCCTTCCCGAACTCGACGTGAATTTCATCGACACGGCGGACTCGTATGGGCCGAACGTTTCGGAAGAATTGATCCGCGAAGCGCTGCATCCCTATGGCGCCGACATGCTCGTAGCGACCAAGGCGGGACTGGCACGCACAGGTCCCAACCAGTGGGCACCGCAGGGCCGACCGGATTACCTGGTTCAGCAAGCCCACGGCAGCTTGAAGCGGCTTGGTATCGAACAGATCGGCCTGTGGCAATTGCATCGCATCGACCCATCGGTGCCGCGGGATGAGCAGTTTGGCGCCGTACGCCACCTGATCGACAGCGGCGTGGTCCGCCACGCTGGCCTGAGCGAAGTATCGGTGGCCGACATCAAGGCTGCATCGAAATATTTCAAGGTGGCGACCGTGCAAAACCGCTTCAACCTGGGTGACCGCGGAAGCGAAGACATACTTGATTACTGCACCGCCCATGGAATTGGCTTCATCCCCTGGTTCCCACTGGCTGCCGGCGAGCTGACCCGTGCCGGTTCGCTTCTCGACACCATCGCGCGCAACCATCAGGCGAGCGTCGGGCAGATCGCACTCGCGTGGCTATTGCAGCGCAGTCCGGTGATCCTGCCGATACCGGGCACCTCCCGGGTCACGCATCTGGAAGAGAACGTGGCGGCCGGCGCGATCACCTTGTCCGACCGTGAATTTTGCCAACTGGATCGCGCTACCGCCCAACGGCAACAGAGCTAGCCCACCGCTGCACCAATTGCATTCGAGACTCACCAGGGATTGACGATGATCAAACTCTTCTCGCCGCTTCAGCTCGGCCCTTAAGCGCGCACGTATGTCATCGCGTCGATGAAACGCCGGCCAGCCGAAGATGCTTGATAGTCCTTCAGCGCCTGCGGGTCCGATTTGATTCTCATCATCAGGTCAATTGCGCCAGTGGCAAACGCCTCGCCGCTGCTCTGTTCGAAGGCGGCCGTCGTTGGAGCGTCGATAATGTCCTTCAACACTCCTGCCGTGAGCGCGGCATCAGTTGCGCCGCTACCGACCACCAAGCTTTCGAATAGGTCCGGGTGAGCGTTGGCCGCAAAGAGAAACGCGGATGTGCCGACGTCGGGCGCAACAGCATGGACACGGTCAAGGCCGAGCGCCGTCAGAATCCTGGGAATGAAATCGCCCATTGCTCAGGGCGACATCAATTGCAGCCGGTCTTCCGATTGGCCAAAACCCGGGATGTCAAACGCAATAAGAGGGGCGGAGGCCTCGGCGCCGAAAATCTGCCAAATGCGCTGATAGGCGTACAAGCTTTCCGGCCAGGGGCTCCTGAGCACGATAGGAATGCCCGCTCCAACTCTGTTGCGTTGAAAGCGGATCTTCAGGCCATCGACCTCTATGAATTCCATGTGGTCGATGCTAATCGGTTTCGTCATATCTCCGCTCCCCTGACTCTGTGGGTATGTTGCAGTCTTGCAGAGGCCGATGCCGTTTCAGGCCAGCGTGCAAATGTCTCGATCCAAGTCTGACGCCGCTCGCCCTAGAGCATCGCAAGTCACTGCGGATACTCCTATGCTGTGCGTTCGATGAAGGAGAGCGGCGACAACGCGACGAAGCTGGCAGCGGCGCGCAAGACCAGCCGCGTATGAATTAGTCTGCCCCCGCCGTCATCCGTTTAGAACATCGTATTCGCGTTGTTAGTCGTCTTCGGCACCGGCTGCAGCACATCCCAGTGCTCCAAAACCTTGCCGTCGGCATCGAAGCGGAAGATGTCGACGCCAGCAGTTTCCTGGCCACCCCACTCCAGGTAGCGCACATGTACAAAGGCGAGATCGCCATCGATCGCGATGCGCTTGACCTCGCAGGGGATGCGCCCGGCCTGTTTGATATAGCCCAGGATGTCATCGAGTCCATCCGGAAAAAGCGGGTTATGTTGTATGTATGGCCCGCTCACGATCTCCCGATATAGGTCCGCCTGGCCCTGGTTGAAGACTTTGTCGTAGATAATGTCCAGCGCGTGTTGGATTCGTTCTCTTGACATGGGTTGCTCCTTTTGGGGGTTTTTGCTCTCCTCATTGAATCAGCCCTATGGAGGCTGGTCCATAACCAAACGGCGCTAAAAAATAGCGGTTCGTCTCAATCTGCCATAGGTTACGGTCATGCATGCGTTGAACAATTGGTTGAAAGCGATCCGCGCGGACGGCTTGGTTCTAGTGCGCACACGCGTGGCGGACCCATGGGGTTTTGCAGTACTACCGCGCGAAGCGGTAGTGTTCCATTTCGTGGCCGAAGGACGTGCTTTCGTACGTCAACCCGAGACGGAAACTATTGAATTGCAGGCTGGTGAACTGGTCTTGTTTCCGCGCGGCAGCGCACACGAAGTGGTGCATTCTCGGCGAGGCAAAGCCATGCCACTGGAAACGTTCCTGGCTATGCGCAATGGCGTCGTCGACCGCGACCCAAAGGCCACCACGCTGATTTGCGGCCAGTTCGACATGGACCTGCACCTTGCTCTTCCCGCTTTGCGGGCGCTGCCACAAGCCGTGTCGCTCCGCGCCGGAATGGAACCCGGATGCTCACCGCTGAGCGACACGCTGCGCATGCTTCGTAACGAAGTAGAGACGCCGAACTTCGGTAATCAGATTGTGGTGCGTAACCTGCTGTCGTCCTTGTTCGTCTACTTCATGCGAGATTGGGCCGAAGCTACTTCGCCCGCAGCAAACGGCTGGTTTGCGGCCCTGCGCTCGCCGCACATGACACGGGTTCTCGCGCGCATACACGAAGCGCCCGAACGTGCGTGGACACTAGAGGATCTCGCCGAAGAAGCTGGTTTGTCGCGCGCAACTTTCGTCCGCAACTTCAGTAGCTCAGTAGGTGAATCGCCGCACGGCTATCTAATGCGCTGGCGCATGGGCATTGCCGCTCGGCTGCTCGAGCAGACCGACTTGCGAGTTCGCGATATCGCATCGCGTGTTGGATATCAATCAGAATTTTCGTTCAGCCGCGCCTTCAAATCGACTAGAGGCATCTCGCCAATTCAGTATCGACACTCGAGCTCCGTCAATTTGCCGCCGTCAGAAGTATAGGATTTTCTCGCGCCGGTTTAGCAGCAGTCGCAGTGTCGGCAGTCTCGTCGCTAGTCCGCCCTTGTCGACTCCCATGATCGACGCGGAGGCTGAAACTGGACGTTCCTATCAAGTGTCCCCGTCATCGCTCAAAAACAGGCGATCCCAGTTGCGTCTCTGGAAAGTTCAAACTTAAGTGAACCACAGGTTCAACGTTGACTGAGCAGCACGCCGGGAAAGCCTTGTGCTACCGACGCAATCAGTTCGAATCTACTTGAATCTCAACAGCAGATTCGTTCCATTCCTGCGAATTCCGATCTGATGGACGTCACTTATTGTTCGCCCCCCATTCCACCCGATCCTGTTCGCGCGTGGCTCCATTTGTTGCGCCGCTGCTGGCTCTTTCGCGGCGACCACTCGCTGACTATTTTGATGGTGACCCGCGACGTCCGCCTGCAGGAGTCACTATGTTCCGTAGCATCTTTCAGCATGCTCGCCGTGTTCGCGTGCATTTCATCGCCTCTCTCTACAGCCGCACGATCTGCCGTAGAGGCTCATTTCTCGCCGTGACAGCGACGGCGGTATTTTTGGTGCTAGCTTACGTGTACGCGCCAGGTAGCGCTCGCGCGAACCTGGCGCTCTGTCTTAAGTCGCTCGCCAAAGAGCCTGCAGAACATGAAAGTGTTGATTCACGCACGTCTGCGTGGCGCGCGATTGAGCGTTGCATCAACTAGCGTCACCACCAAATCGCGCACGCCTCCTCTCCAGGCGCAGCAGTGCAATTGATAGACATCAAACAGGAATTAGAGGTCTGGTCTGGATAATTACACATGCTCTGCGGAGCAAAAAACGCTTATCCGCCGAAGACGATTGACGAGATCAGGTAGGTTGCCCGCATAAGTAGCGCTCTGAACGATACAGTGTCCGGCAATGCATTCTCCTCCATGTGGGACGTGAAAAACTGACCGCTTACAAATATGCCGCCGGCAATGCCACCGAATTGCTACAGCGGCTACTCGGCGGCTGACGGTGCGCTGACAAAAAGCGTTACAACAGCTGGAGACGTTCTATTGGATTGGAGTCTGGGCACGTTTGTGGTGGCCGGCAAGCACCTTCACACATCGCAAACCAATGGGTCTCCGCGAATTCGCGAGCTCGAAGGCGAGCTGGAAGTTCTGTTGTTTGAACGAATCGGACGAGCCTGAGCGGTTTGTTCGATGGACCGCCGCTTTCTCTGGACAAGTGCTTGCAATACATAGCTGATGCATTGCTCGGACAACTGATGAAGAGCTTGCAGTGGCGGTGCTGGTGCCCTGCCAACGATTTACGTTCGATCCGCTGGCCGCGAATGACCGGTAAGTCGGAAGCAGCGGCCATTCAGCTCGGCCCTGCCACTGTCTCTTCATGGCCGCATACCGCCCTCTGCGGATGCTCAATGTCCCCTTGCCCAGAGCCTACCAATTTGCGGCAGTCCGCAAAAGCCGACCGTCATAGCCGCTCGATCAGCCGTCTATCCCCCTGCTCACAGTATTCATGACACGCTGCACGTGCCGCGTTCGCCGCGCCGTGCACGAAAAGCGGCGCATCCGCGCGTCGGGACATCGACACCACGATGGACGGCGGCGAAGGCTGCAGTGGCAGTTCGACCACTTCACCGCGCGCGATCAGATCATCGACGAACAGGCGCGGAATCGCCGCCACGCCGAAGCCGTCGCGTACCAAACGCACAATCACCGAAATCGACGGCGAGCCGGTGATGCGCGTATCCGCGAGCGGCACGCCGTTGGCTAGCGCGAGCTTGCCGACGATGTCCTCCAGCGCGCGATGCGGTGCCGTCCCGCGCCCGAACGTCAGGATCGGATGACGCAGCACGCGTTTCGCGAGTCCGCTGCGCGACAGCGGCAGCAGCCCCGCGCGCGCAATCCAGTGCACCGGATAATTCGCCAGCGCATCGCATACCACGGATTCCTCGTCGCTGCCTTCCACGCGGATGATGAGATCGAGTTCGCCAGCCATCAAACGCCGCTGCAACACCACACTCACATCCACCGCGAGCTCCACTTCGAGCTGCGGAAAGTCGTCCGAGAGTCGTCGCATGTAATCGGCGAGCCAGCTATGCACCACCGTCTCGATCACGCCGAGCCGCAGCTTGCCGCGCATCGCGCCTTCATGCGACGCGGCGGCCTGCAACTGACGCGTCGCCTCGACCACGGCCTTGGCGTAGCCGAGCAGATATTCGCCGTTCGGCGTGAGCCGGAATTCGCGACTCTCGCGATCGACGAGCACGGTGTGCAATTCGTCTTCCAGCGCCTTCAGGCGCTGCGAGATCGCGGCAGGCGTGGCGTGCAGCGCCGTCGCCGTGGTCCGGAAGCTGCGCAGCTTGGCGAGCGTGACGAAGGTTTCGAGAAAGCGCGTATTCATAGCCGAAAGATGGCAGTTGCTAGCGGGACAAACCGCTCCAAAAAACTCAACGTGATCGGGGAAAACCCGCGATTTCGTTAAGAAATTCTATCCATCGGAGGCAAAGAAAACTAGTTGGCGTAAAAAAATCTTCTTTTCTATGCTTCGCCTGACGGTAGGAAAAACGCAGCCACCGTAGACAAACCGACGCAAACCCGCCAGAGCACCGCTGACACCATGACTCCATTCGAATTCCGCCAGGCCGTACGCCATCGCGACTTCCGTGCCCCGACGGCCGGATACTGCGGCGACTACGCGCAAGCCAATCTCGCGATCCTGCCCGCCGCGCATGTGCACGATTTCCTGCGCTTTTGCCATGCGAATCCGAAGCCGTGTCCGCTGCTCGGCGTGGGCGAGCCTGGTGACTTCCGCGTGCCGATGCTCGGGCGCGACATCGACATCCGCACCGACGTCCCCGCGTACAACGTCTATCGCGACGGCATGCTGAGCGAGCGCGTCGAATCGATCGAAGCGTTCTGGCAGGACGATTTCGTCGTGTTCGCGATTGGCTGTTCGTTCTCGTTCGAGCACATGCTCGCGAAGGAAGGCATCGGCCTGCGCCACGTCGAAGAAGGCCGCAACGTCCCGATGTACCGCACCAACATCCCGAACCAGCGCGCGGGTGTGTTCGGCGGCGAACTCGTCGTGTCGATGCGCCCGCTTCGCGGCGCCGACGCGATCCGCGCCGTGCAGATCACGAGCCGCTTTCCTGGCGTGCATGGCGCGCCCGTGCATATCGGCGATCCGGCGGAACTCGGCATTGCCGATCTCGCGCGCCCCGAGTTCGGTGACGCGGTGACGATCCGCGCGGGTGAACTGCCTGTCTATTGGGCTTGCGGTGTGACGCCGCAAACGGCGCTGATGGCCGCGAAGCTGCCGCTTGCGATCGCGCACGCGCCGGGCCACATGCTGATGACGGATATCACCAACGCGTCGCTGGCTATTTTCTGACCGTCTCGACGGCGCGCGCCGCGCCGTCGCGCAACAAGCGATTCACAGCACCTTGAAGCCATCCGGCCGCGCTGCCCGGAGGGAATGACGCATCCCTACGCTCGTGCATGGCTTCAATCGTTACCCATGCGTCTATCTCATAGGAGCAACAGATGGACAGCAAGACACTCACGGCAAGCGTCGACGATGCCGCCGACATGCCGGCAACCCCGGCAAGCCCGCAACTTTCCTGGTACGCCGAAGCCGGTCCGCGCGCCCGGCGCGCGTTCTGGAGCTGCAAGGTCGGCTACATGCTCGACGGCATGGACACCCAGATGCTTTCCTTCGTCATCCCGACGCTCGTCGCCACCTGGGGCATCTCGCTCGCGGACGCGGGCTTTATCGGCACCATGACGCTGCTGTCCTCCGCGCTTGGCGGCTGGATTGCGGGGATCCTTTCCGATCGCATCGGCCGCGTGCGCACGCTGCAGCTCACCGTCCTGTGGTTTGCGGTATTTACGGGCCTGTGCGGCCTCGCTCAGAACTATGGCCAGTTACTCGCGGCTCGCGCGTTGATGGGCTTCGGCTTCGGCGGCGAGTGGACAGCAGGCGCGGTGCTGATCGGCGAAGTGATCCGCGCCCGCGACCGCGGCAAGGCGGTCGGTCTCGTGCAGTCGGGCTGGGCGCTCGGTTGGGGCATGGCGGCCCTGCTCTACGCGGTGCTGTTCTCCGCGATGGCCCCTGAAATCGCGTGGCGCGCGTTGTTTCTGATCGGGCTCGTCCCAGCCCTGCTCGTGCTCGTGATCCGCCGCTACGTGAAGGAACCGGAATTGTTCGAGCAGGCCAGGGTCCAGCAGCGCGACGCACACGACACGCCGCGCTTCACTGAGATCTTCGCTCCCGGGCTGCTCCCGACGACGCTGCGTGCCGCCCTGCTCACGACGGGCGCGCAGGGCGGCTACTACGCGATCACGACCTGGCTGCCCACCTTCCTCAAGACCGAACGTCATCTGACGGTGATGGGCACGGGCGGCTATCTGGCGACGATCATCGCGGGCTCGTATGCGGGCTATCTGTGCAGCGCGTGGCTCACCGACCGCCTCGGCCGCAAGCCGAACTTCATTCTGTTCGCAGTGGGCTCGATGGCGATTGCCTTCGCGTACACCTCGTTGCCGCTCACGAATGCATCGATGCTGTGGCTCGGCTTTCCGCTCGGCTTTTTCGCGTCGGGGATCTTTTCCGGCATGGGCGCATTCCTCACCGAACTGTTTCCGACCCGTGTGCGCGGTTCGGGTCAGGGCTTTTGCTACAACGTCGGCCGCGCGATCGGGGCGCTGTTTCCGGTGCTGATCGGCGCGCTGTCGAGCCGTTTCGGCCTAGGCACGAGCATCGGCATGTTTGCCGTGGCCGCGTATGGCGTGCTGATCATCGCCGCGCTCACGCTGCCTGAGACGCGCGGCCGCGAACTCGAATCGGCCTGATTTTCGCCTTGCGCCTTCCCTCATCACTCTCGCCTCACGAACACGACACAATGAATCACACTCTCGCCTCCGATGTTTGCACGCCGTCCCGCTGGCAGTTCTGGATCGACCGCGGCGGCACGTTCACCGATATCGTCGCGCGCCGCCCGGACGGCTCGCTCACCACGCACAAGCTGCTTTCCGAAAACCCTGAGCAGTATCGCGATGCGGCCGTCGCCGGGATTCGCCATCTGCTGGGTCTGCGAGCCGGCGAACCCATCACGCCGCGCGACGTCGAGATGGTCAAGATGGGTACGACGGTCGCGACCAACGCGCTGCTCGAACGCAAGGGCGAACCCGTGGCGCTCGTCACCACGCGCGGCTTCCGCGATGTGTTGCGGATCGCGTATCAAAACCGCCCGCGCCTGTTCGATCTCGACATCGCGTTGCCGGAGGCGCTCTATGAGCGCGTGGTGGAAATCGACGAACGCGTGAGCGCGCAAGGCGAAGTGGTCGCGACGCTCGATCACGCGGCCGCGGAGCGCAGGTTGCGCGAGGTCTACGATGCCGGCATCCGTGCGCTCGCGATCGTGCTGATCCACGGTTATCGCCACACGACGCATGAAAGCGAGCTCGCGGCTATGGCGTGCCGCATCGGCTTCACGCAAATCTCGGTGTCGCACGAGGTCTCGCCGCTGATGAAAATGGTTTCGCGCGGCGATACCACCGTGGTCGATGCGTACCTGTCGCCGATCCTGCGCCGTTATGTCGATCAGGTCGCCAGCGAAATGCCGGGCGTGAACCTGCAGTTCATGCAGAGCAGTGGCGGACTGACGCGCGCCGATGTCTTTCAAGGCAAGGACGCGATTCTCTCCGGTCCGGCGGGCGGGATCGTCGGCATGGTGCGCGCGGCACAGGCAGCGGGCTTCGAGCGCGTGATCGGCTTCGACATGGGCGGCACGTCGACGGACGTCTCGCACTTCAACGGCGAGTTCGAACGCGTCTTCGAAACGCAGGTGGCAGGCGTGCGGATGCGCGCGCCGATGATGAGCATCCATACCGTGGCGGCGGGCGGTGGCTCGGTGCTCGGCTTCGACGGCGCCCGGCTGCGTGTCGGCCCCGATTCGGCGGGCGCCAATCCGGGTCCCGCGGCGTACCGGCGCGGCGGCCCGCTCGCGGTCACCGACTGCAACGTGATGCTCGGCAAAATCCAGCCCGACTACTTCCCGCGCGTCTTCGGTCCGCACGCGAACGAACCGCTCGATCGCGAGGTCGTCGCGCAACGCTTTCGGAGTCTCGCCGATGAAATCTTTGCGGCAACGGGTCAGCGGCGCACGCCGGAAGACCTCGCGGAAGGTTACCTGGAGATCGCCATTGGCAGCATGGCAAACGCGATCAAGAAAATATCAGTGCAACGCGGCCACGACGTCTCGCAGTATGTGCTGACGACTTTTGGCGGCGCGGGCGGCCAGCATGCGTGCGGTGTGGCGGACGCGCTCGGGATGACGCGGATATTCGCGCATCCGCTCGCGGGGGTCCTCTCCGCTTACGGGATGGGCCTCGCGGATCAGACAGCGATGCGCGAGCGGGCGCTCGAAATCGCGCTCGACGAGTCTTCGCTTGCAACGCTGGAAGCCGCCCTCGATGCGCTCGCCGCCGCTGCGACCAGCGCACTGCTCGAACAGGGCGTGGACGCCGCGCGTATCACGACCGAACGTCGAGTGCATCTGCGCTATCAGGGCACCGACTCTTCGCTCGCAGTGCCGGCGGGCAGCGTCGATGCGATGCGCGCCGCTTTCGAAGCCGCGTATCGCCAACGCTATGCGTTCCTGATGGCGGATACACCGCTCATCGTGGAACTCGCTTCCGTCGAAGCGATCGGCCATTCCGACGCTCCGGTCGATGCTGGCAACCTGCGGGAGCGCGCGGCAGGCGACTTCCCTCATGCGCAGACGGTCGTGCACATGTATTCGGGCGGCCGCTGGCACGACGCGTCGCTCTACCAGCGCGAAACGCTGTGCGCTGGCGACATGCTCGACGGCCCGGCGATCATCGCTGAAAAGAACGGCACGACCGTGGTCGAGCCGGGCTGGCAGGCGGCGCTGACGGAGCAAGGCAATGTGGTGATGACCCGCGTACAGCCGCTGCCGACCCGCCGCTCGATCGGCACCGAGGCCGATCCTGTGCGCCTCGAGATCTTCAATAATCTGTTCATGTCGATTGCCGAGCAAATGGGATTGCGTCTGCAAAACACCGCCTATTCGGTGAACATCAAGGAGCGTCTCGACTTCTCGTGCGCAATCTTCGATGCCGCGGGCAATCTGATTGCGAACGCTCCGCACATGCCCGTGCATCTGGGATCGATGGGCGAGAGCATCAAGACGGTCATCGAGCGAAATCGCGGCGCGATGCGCGACGGCGATGTGTTCATGCTCAACGATCCGTATCACGGCGGCACGCATTTGCCCGACGTGACGGTCATCACGCCCGTGTTCGCCGACGGTTCGGCCGAGCCGCTCTTCTACGTCGGCTCACGCGGCCATCATGCGGATATCGGCGGAATCACGCCCGGATCGATGCCGGCGGCCTCGTCGCATATCGAAGAAGAAGGCGTGTTGATCGATAACTGGCAGCTCGTCTCGGCGGGCGCGCTGCGCGATGCCGAAACCCGGGCTCTGCTTGCGTCGGGCCGCTATCCGGCACGCAACGTCGCGCAGAACATGGCCGATCTGCGCGCGCAGATCGCGGCGAACCAGAAAGGCGTGGACGAGTTGCGCCGCATGGTCGCGCAATTCGGCCGCGACGTGGTGCTCGCCTTCATGCAGCACGTGCAGGACAACGCCGAAGAAGCAGTGCGCCGCGTGATCGGCGCGCTCAAGGACGGCGCGTACCGTTACGAACTCGATAACGGCGCGGTGATCGAGGTTGCCATTCGCGTCGATACCACGACGCGCAGCGCCACCGTCGACTTCAGCGGCACTTCCGGACAACTGCCGAACAACTTCAATGCGCCGAAGGCAGTCTGCATGGCAGCCGTGCTCTACGTGTTCCGCACGCTCGTCGGCGATGACATCCCGCTCAATGCGGGTTGTCTGAAGCCGCTCTCGGTGATCGTCCCGGACCGCTCGATGCTCAATCCCGTCTATCCGGCGGCGGTGGTCTCGGGCAACGTGGAGACTTCGTCCGCGATTACGAATGCGCTCTATGGTGCGCTGGGCATCGTGGCGTCGAGTCAGGGCACGATGAACAACTTCACGTTCGGCGACGCGCGCTACCAGTACTACGAGACGATCGCAGGCGGCAGCGGCGCGGGCGAAGGCTTCAGCGGCGTCGATGCAGTACAGACGCACATGACGAACTCGCGCCTGACCGACCCCGAAGTACTCGAATGGCGCTATCCCGTGCGGCTCGAGTCGCACCTGATCCGCGCGGAGTCCGGCGGCGCCGGACGTTGGCGCGGCGGTAACGGTGCGATCCGGCGCATCCGCTTTCTCGTGCCGATGACCGCCTCGATTCTTTCGAACAACCGCATTCATGCGCCGTTCGGTGCAGCAGGTGGATGCGCGGGAAGGCGTGGCAGCAATCGCGTCGAGCGCGCGGACGGCGAGGTCGTCGCATTGGGCCATATCGCGAGTGTCGAGATGGCAGCGGGCGACGTCTTCGTGGTGGAGACGCCAGGTGGCGGCGGTTTCGGGGTAGCGTAATCGCGTTGCGGCGGGCCGTGCGTGCGTCACGGCTCGCGGTCTGCGCTGAGCCCGTCGCACTGCAACTGCTGTGGAGCCGCCGGAGTACACAGGGCCACTCGCCGACAGGCGCATCCGCCATTTCATCGCGTGAATGTCCGTGGCACTCCGAGACGCGCCGTACAGGTCGCGGGATGATGACCGTCTGTGACGGGTCGGGCTGTGTCCGTCGCGTGGCCCCTGAACAATGATCAGTGCGCCATCCTCAGTCTACCGAGCCACACGTACAGCTTCTGAATGGAAGTGCACACGAAAATGTTTGACGAGAACCCCGCGAGCTATCTCGCCGGATAAAAAAACGCCAACCCGAAGGGTTGGCGTTTTGCTTCGGGCATTACTGGTATCAGAACTGGTTCATGGTGTTGTCTTTACCCGCCGCTTTCAGGGCCGCTTCGCCGCTGAAATACTCCTTGTGGTCGTCGCCAATATCCGAGCCGGACATGTTCTGGTGCTTGACGCAGGCGATGCCCTGACGGATTTCCTTACGCTGCACGCCAGCCACATAACCCAGCATGCCCTGGTCGCCGAAGTATTCCTTGGCCAGATTGTCGGTCGACAGTGCGGCGGTGTGGTAAGTCGGCAGCGTAATCAGGTGGTGGAAGATACCTGCTTCGCGCGCCGCGTCGGCCTGGAAGGTGCGGATCTTTTCGTCGGCGGCGATCGCCAGTTCGGTCTGATCGTATTCCACGCTCATCAGCTGGGCGCGCTCGTATGCTGACACATCCTTGCCTGCGGCCTTCATCGCGTCATACGCCTGCTGCCGGAAGTTCAGGGTCCAGTTGAACGATGGGCTGTTGTTGTACACCAGCTTGGCGTTCGGGATGACTTTGCGAATCTCGCTGACCATGCCGCCGATCTGGGCGATATGCGGTTTTTCGGTTTCGATCCACAGCAGGTCAGCGCCGTTTTGCAGCGAAGTGATGCAATCCAGTACGCAGCGCGCTTCGCCCGTACCGGCGCGGAACTGGAACAGGTTGCTTGGCAGGCGCTTAGGACGCAGCAGCTTGCCGTCGCGCTTGATGATGACGTCACCATTGTCCAGTGCGTCGGCCGATATTTCGTCGCAATCGAGGAAGGAATTGTATTGGTCGCCCAAGTCGCCAGGTGTGTTGGTCACGGCGATCTGCTTGGTCAGGCCGGCGCCCAGCGAGTCGGTACGGGCCACGATGACGCCGTCGTCCACGCCCAGTTCCAGGAAGGCGTAGCGGATGGCGCGGATCTTGGCCAGGAAGTCCTCGTGCGGCACGGTGACTTTGCCATCCTGGTGGCCGCACTGCTTCTCGTCGGACACCTGGTTTTCGATCTGAATGCAGCACGCGCCCGCTTCGATAAACTGCTTGGCCAGCAGGTAGGTGGCTTCGGCGTTGCCGAAACCCGCGTCGATGTCCGCGATAATAGGCACGACGTGGGTGACGTGGTTGTCGATTTTTTCCTGGATGGCGGCCTTGGCAGGGCCTTCGGCAGCGTCCAGCTGACGGAACAGGCCGCCCAGTTCACGGGCGTCGGCCTGGCGCAGGAAGGTGTACAGCTCACGGATCAGCGCGCTAACCGAGGTTTTTTCGTGCATCGACTGGTCCGGCAGCGGACCGAACTCGGAGCGCAGAGCGGCCACCATCCAGCCGGAGAGGTAAAGGTAGCGGCGGTCGGTGCTGTTGAAGTGCTTCTTGATTGAGATCATCTTCTGCTGGCCGATGAAGCCGTGCCAGCAGCCAAGCGACTGGGTGTACTTGGACGAGTCGGCATCGTAGGCGGCCATGTCGGCGCGCATGATCTTTGCGGTGTACTTGGCGACGTCCAGGCCCGTTTTGAACTTGTTCTGAGCACGCATGCGTGCGGCAGACTCGGGATTGATGGCATTCCACGCGCTGCCCTGTTTCTCCTTCAAACCAGCAACTGCCTTGATGTCGTCTTGATATTGGGTCATGTGTATCTCCTAAGAGCAAAGCGCATTTCAAAAATAGTTGGGTGTGCCGCTACGTGTGTCGAAGCGAACTGCATGACTGAATTGTAGGGCCGTTTTGACGCGCCGCATCAATGTCTTATATAAGACATATAACATAAATTTTTATTATTTTTCAATAACATACGCAATAATTATTGCGATGTGAAACATGTTTTCAAAGCGCGGGAAAATGATGCTGCGGAAATTCGAGCTGAATTCCACAATGTGAAGCGTGCTCCCGGTTGTTGGAGGCAGGACAAGCACGGATGGCTTGAGCAACGATAGCTCGCGGGATGATTTAGTAGACGTCGGTTTCGACGAACAGACGTTCCAACGCGCGATCAAACGCGCTGCGGAAGACGCCAGGCTGACCAAGCGGGTGACGTCGCTCACCTTTCGCCATTCGTTTGCAATGCATCTACCGGAATCGGGATGCGACATCCGGACGTTGCAGGAGCAGCTTGGTCATAGCGAGGTATCGACTACGGAGCTACCTGCACGCACTGAATCGCGGTGGACGTGGTGTCAATGGTTTTGTCGCGATAACGATTGCAAGTTGAGCAACGCCTGATATGACTAGGACTACTTATGCCGCCAACGAATAGAACTGCTCGGCGAAAGTTTGTGGGGTGTCGTTGTCTTTCATCTGCCCCTTGGCGATCATGTGAGCCACCTCGATGCCACCGAGTAGGATGCGTGCGCACCGGAAATTCTTGAACCCGAGCATGGGGCGGGTACGCCGCTTGATCGCGCAATGGTCTTGTTCGATGATATTGTTCAAGTACTTCGTCTGCCGGATCTTGATGGGCGTTTCGCGGTCGGCATTGATGGCTTCCAGCGCAGCCAGATTGGCGCCGCTTTTGTCGATGGTCACCGTCTCGGGTTCGCCATTCTGGGCGATTGATTTTTCGAAATACCGCCGCGCCGCAGTCTTATCCCGATGGGCCCGCAGCATGAAGTCGATGGTGTTGCCGGTCTTGTCGACGGCGCGATACAGATATTTCCATTGGCCATTGACCTTAATGTAGGTCTCGTCGACGCGCCAACTCTTGCCGACGGGGCGTTTGCGGCTGCGAAATGCTTTTTCCAGCACCGGCAGCAGCTTGAGAGCCCAACGATGCACGGTTGAATGATCCACTGAGACGCCTCGTTCCGCCATCATTTCTTCCAGGTTTCGCAGGCTCAGCGGATAGGCCACATACCAACGCACGCAAGTCAGGATCACATCAAGCGGGTAACGCAGGCGTTTGAGCACGCAGGCCACGGTCGGATTCAGCGTCTTCATCAAGCTTTCAGTCGTTCATCTTGTTCCGAACATCATAGTCGATCGCCTTATTGCAACAGAACCGGATTTCGCCTGTCTCACCGACGGTAGCGAAACAAATCTACAGCCATTAAGCTGACAATAAGCTTGGGCCTCTTATCCTGATGATGACGCGAAAGCAATTCGCTCACTTCCTTTTTTTTGAATGGAGGCCTGACATGTTGCATCACATTACTGCCACTACCCGAACCATTCTTGCCATCATCACCCTGACTGGCCTCGTTTCCATTGATCACGTCGTCACATCACACAGCAGTCCTGTAAGTGCGCCCGAGCAAACGCAGACGACTCTCACGGATGACGCCGCGGGATCACCGATGGACGCGGGCAATGCGCCGCTGTCCTCGCTGCAGCTCGCGGTGTTGCTTGAAGGATTCAGCTGGCAGGCGCTCAACGATGCCGCACAATCTGCATACGCGCGCACTCCGTAACGTCAGGGAGGCTCGCCGCACGGCGGGCCTTTTTCCGTTCCGTCGCATTAGGCCACGCTGCTATTGTGGGCGTCCCAGGACGAACGATGTTTCGACTATGACGACCCCGAACGCCGCTGTGAGCAAGGTGCTCAAGCGACTGCATTACCCGCTGGATGTGATGCTGACTTATGTGCGCTGGTATGTGGCCTACCCGCTAAGCCTGCGTCACCGGGAAGAAATGATGTCAGAGCGATCCGTGTCGGTCGACCATTCGACCCCGCATCGCTGAGCGATCAAACTGCTGCCAGTTCTCGAGAAGGCGTTACGGTCGCGCAAGCGTTCGGGAGGTAGAAGCTGGCGAATGGACGAGACGGCGTGGTTCAAACCCCGTGTTTTTTTGCGTTACACAGACGAGCTGACTCATCCTGCGTTTTCAGGCTGGATTAATATGTAATGCGAATCACATTTTGGTCTGCGACTTCGGACAATCAGCTTTGCCGAGGCTGAAGCGGTCCGAGTCCGAGTAGCGTCAGCCAGTGCGGATGATCTTCCCCCGTCATCGCTTCACGCGGACTTTTGCCGAGCCGCTTGCCGCACCGGCTGCGCATGAAGCGGCGGTGATTGACGAAGAACTGCAGCAGGCCCAGCCAGGCGCGACTACCGTTCAGATGGCGCCGCAACGTCAGGCAGTTGCGCAGCCGGGAGTTGAGGTTTTCAACCAGTGAGCTGCTGCGTGGCGTGCTCTGCATGGCTTGCGAGACCGCGCTCCAGACCCCGTAGAACTTGCGCCCCATGGCGGCATGCAGCCGGTTCCAGCCGTGCCAGAAGGCGCCCGAGGTGTCGGGCCATGCGCGTTTCTGGCTGGCGCGCAGGCCCGTGCCGGCGTCGGCAATGGTGTAATCGGGATTCAGTGCGCGCGCCTTCAGGTCGAGCAGATGGACGGCCCAGGTGTCTCCGTCGCGATGATCTTCGGCGGCCAGCAAATAGCAGTAGGTCGAGGCAGCGTCAATGCCGGCGAGTACGGGCTGCGAGCCCTGAAAAAGCTCGTCATGCAGTCCGACCCGGATGGCCGACAGATCAACACTGTCATTGATGGCGACGGCGTGCTGCGCCGCCCGCTGGTGGATATTGTGCACGGTGCCCAGACTGATGGACACGCCCAGCACATCATGCATGAATTCCACGACACCGCGCATCGAGGCGTGAGCGATCATCGTCAGCCCGAGCGTGGCCTGCTCCAGCCAGCGCCGGGTGACCGGCAGCGAGAACAGCACCGGGTCGGCGTCGTCGGTCTGCGTCGGCGAGAAGAGCTCATCCAGCGCCGCGCTGGCCTTGCGCATCTGCCGGTAGACGAGCGGGCTCACGCCGTGCCGGGCGGCCAGGGTGCTGACCGGTTCGGTGCCCGCCAGGGCCCGCACGGCGATCATCTTGCGCTCGTTGGCGACCAGCTTTACGGTTGCAGCGCAGGCGGATAGCTTCATGGGGGTGTCGCGAGGAAAAATGGGGCACTATTATCTCGCGCCTCGCCATTCGACACCTCGTGTGTAACGCAGGCTTGAACCACGCCAAAGCCTCAAATGGAATCTCTGGCACGGCAATGTCCCGCACGCCCTGCAACGGATTGATGACCTGGGCGACGATCTGGAGATGCTGGAAGAGAACCCGGCAAACAAGAAAAAACTGGAGAAGGCAGTACGGGAATTCCGCACCTATATCGGGGCCAACCAGGCGTTCATTCCGAACTACGGCAACCGCTACCGGCACGATGAGACGATTTCCACGGCGTTTGTCGAGTCGACCGTGAACTACGTGGTCAGCAAGCGCTTTGTGAAAAAGCAGCAGATGCGTTGGACCCAGCGCGGCGCGCATCTGCTGCTGCAAATCCGCGTGCAGGTCCTCAACGACGATCTGCGGAAAACCTTCGCTCGCTGGTTTCCGGGAATGAGAGCGGAAGAACCAGCGGCGCTAAAGGAGGCGGCATAAAGACGCCAGCCCCCAGAATGGTTCACTCTCCATCGACATCCGTCCGGATCCCTCGATAATAAACGACAAGGCAGTGTCTATCAGGTTACCGCCTTCAGAAGACGCGCCATTTCCGACGGGTTCTTCGTGACCTTGATGCCGCAGGCTTCCATGATTTCCAGCTTCGCTTCAGCCGTATCCGCACCGCCCGAGATCAGCGCGCCGGCGTGGCCCATGCGCTTGCCCGGAGGCGCCGTGACGCCAGCGATGAAGCCGACCACCGGCTTCTTCATGTTGTCCTTGATCCAGTACGCTGCGTTCGCTTCGTCCGGACCACCGATCTCGCCGATCATGATGACGGCGTCCGTTTCCGGATCGTCGTTGAACATCTTCATCACGTCGATGTGCTTCAGACCGTTGATCGGATCGCCGCCGATACCGACCGCCGACGACTGGCCGAGGCCGATCGCCGTCAACTGGCCGACTGCTTCATACGTCAGCGTGCCCGAACGCGACACGACGCCGATGCGGCCCTTGCGGTGGATGTGACCCGGCATGATGCCGATCTTCAGTTCGTCCGGCGTGATCGTGCCCGGGCAGTTCGGTCCGAGCAGCAGCGTCTTGCGGTTTTCGCGACGCATACGGTCCTTGATCTCGATCATGTCGCGGACGGGGATGCCTTCCGTGATACAGATCGCGAGATCCAGATCGGCTTCGACCGCTTCCCAGATCGCAGCAGCGGCGCCTGCCGGCGGAACGTAAATCACCGACACGGTCACGCCCGTTTCAGCTTTGGCTTCAGCGACGCTGGCGTAGATAGGAATGCCTTCGAAATCTTCGCCAGCGCGCTTCGGGTTCACGCCTGCAACGAACGCTTCGCGGCCGTTTGCGTATTCACGGCAAGCACGCGTGTGGAACTGACCGGTCTTGCCGGTGATGCCCTGCGTGATGACCTTGGTGTCTTTGTTAATCAGAATCGACATGTATTGACCTCTGTTCGT
>NZ_JBNDKT010000035.1:0-87176 GCF_050435685.1 Paraburkholderia sp. GAS448 | reverse complement strand
CCTGACGGGGTCTTGGTAATGCATCAGTGGTCCAGCAACACCAGCGAACGGACGGCACCTTGTCCTTTGTCGACGACGCAATAGCAGTCTCTCCGGCACTATCGCCTGACAGGGCGGTACACCCCGATGCTGTTCGATCGACTGACCTGCCAGGGTCCAGACAGCCCAACCCATACATGGCAGCCCAGCTATGCAAAGCGACCGTATCGTCCCATCACGGGCCGCTCCCGCTCGGGAGGAAATACGCGCCACCGACCGTCGTCATGCCGGAAAAAGAACAGCTCGAAGGGTCCCGTTGCCCGCGATGACTCGATGCGGATGCAACGATGATGACTGGTGCCCGGATAGCTGTATCGCGTCAGTCTGATCGTCCGCCCGGGCGTCAGCCATTTGTCGATCAGCCAACGCAAAGACTGCCCCTCCGTACCCATCTCCTGCTCCTCAAACGCTTCCCGGGTTCGCCGCATCCGGCCCCGGGTGGTGGCGCACCTTCTGGTTCGTGTTCCACCGCCGGTGCTCATCTAAATCGGTCTATAGACCTATAATAGGAGTCGTTGGACCTATATGCAAGCAGAGCATACATAGGTAAACTCCTAACATACCTGTATTTTTTTTCGGAATCTTATTTGTAAGATATGAAATATTAACAAGCAATCTAGGTTTCTGGACCTATAAAAGGGCGAGCACGTGGGCCGACGTTGCTGCTCGCCTGGACATCTTTACTCAGCTCAATGCAGCCTCAGCGAGGCTCCATCGGAGCCTCAGGTTCTTTGGCCATCCCGCGACCGAGGAAGGGAAATGAAACAACTGATCACTACGGCGGAAGATATGTCAGCCGCCAATTCGACAGGCGAGACCCGGCGACGGGGAAACCGAACTACGCGCGTGCCTGAAATCCTCGAGATTTCAATAAACGCCTTCGCCACCGACGGGTATGCGGCGTTCAACCAGCGGCGTGTCGCGAGGATGGCCGGCCTTCGGTTGAGCACGCTCCAGCACTACTTCCGCACAAGGGAAGACCTGCTGCGGGCTACCGTCGGGGCAATGGGCGACCGCTATCTGGATTTGTATCGCAAACTGTCCGGCGATAGTTCGCTTACGCCGTTGGCACGTCTGGATAAGATTGCCGATGAGACATTTAACGCGCTCGCGCGACCGAATAGCAACTTCAGCGCCCTAGCGATTGAACTCTGGAGTTTGGCTGAGCACGAGGATTTCGCTCGTGATCTCCTCGAGGAAATCACCGGACAAAACCAGGAGATATTTGCAGACCTGGTCGCGAAGATCAATCCAGAATTGTCTTCAGAGGACTGCACTCTGCGAGGCGCATTGCTCACATCAAACCTGCAGGGCTTGCTCCTCTTTGTACGTCGGGCAGGCAAGAACACTCCTGATCTCGACGGGCTTCGCGCTATGACGAAGGTGGTCTGGAGAGCACTGAGCACCGCACCAGGCCCGTCCTGAAAGCCTGAGGAGGGCAACGCGCGTCGCGAGGCCGATCTTTCTGTGGTCGCGCAGCAGGCCAGTCGCGAAGGTCCGTATGGACGCACAGCGAAGCCGGCGGCAAAGCCCGGTGGCGTGACCACGAAGGCGGCAGCCGGATTCGCGCGCACTCGTCTAGCCTTTCGCTTTCTTTTGTCTTGGCGTCGCGCCATTTTGTGCGAATGCATCGACCTCTTCGGGGCGATAGCCGGCCTCAGCCATGACCGCATCAAGGTCGGCGGCGAAGGCAGGCGGCGCGGTTCGAACGCGTGCGGGTGTTCGCGACAGCTTCACCGTCGGTCCAATCCCTCGGTAGCCAGGCAGGTCGACCACCATTCCACGGGCACGCGTATGCGGGTGTTGCAGCACGTCTTCGACAGAATTGACTTTCGAAGCCGAAACGCCCACCTCCGTCAGTCGCTCGCACAGCACCGCCGCGTCGAAATCGCACAGCATGTGCTCAATTTCTTTGCGCAAGGCGTCGCGGTTCTCTACACGGACGCGGTTCGTTGCAAATCGAGGATCGTCGATCAGGTCATGACAGCCCAACATGCTGCAAAAGCGCCGGAACTGCCCATCATTAACCACGCCGATGAAGACCTCGCCGTTGCGCGCGCGAAACGTATCGTAGGGAGAGATGTTAGGGTGCGCGTTGCCTGTGAGCTTCGGCGCAATACCCGAGGCGAACCAGTTCGAAGGATGCGGATGCAGCAGGCCCAACGCGGTGTCAAACAGCGAAGTCGCCACCAGTTGCCCGCGGCCCGAGTGGGTGCGTTCGGCGAGCGCAAGCAGGATACCGATGACAGACGAGAGACCAGTGGCGGTATCGACGATCGGGACGCCGACCCGCGTCGGCCCGGTGTACGCGTGCCCATTGACACTCATTAGGCCGCAAAATGCCTGCAACACCGCGTCGTAGCCAGGTTGACCGGATAAGGGGCCGTGTTCGCCGTAGCCGGAAATCCGGCAATAGATGAGCTGAGGGAAGCGCTCGGCGAGTGTCTCCTCATAGCCAATGCCCCATTTGCGCATCGTGCCGGGCAGAAAATTCTCAATGAGCACGTCGGTGCTGGCAAGCAAGTCAAGCAGAACTTCCCGGCCGCGCGGTAGAGAAAGATCGAGAGAGATTGCGCGCTTGTTGCGGTTCAAGCCGTGAAAATAGGCGGCGCTCTCGTCGACGAACGGCGGACCGAGTTCGCGGGTTTCGTCGCCTTGTGGCGGCTCAACCTTGATGACGTCCGCCCCATGGTCGGCAAGTATCTGGCCCGCGTACGGGCCGGCAAGCACTCGCGACAAATCGAGCACCCTTAGACCTTGCAACGCGCTTCTGCCCTTGGCACCGTCGCAGCATGTATCATGAACTGCTGAGTCCGTCACTTTCGTCTCCTGATTCTCTTCGTGGCGCAGTTATGCTCGATCCTTCGCGGCCGCCGCGCGGCCGTTTCCGTTTCGCATTCAGCTTCGCGCAGGAAGCTCCACGACACCGCCCCCAATTACAGAAAGCTCATTGTCCTGATTGGTCGCTTCCTGTTCAATCTCGACCAGGTGACGCCCCGACTCCACGAACTTGCGCTTGACTGTGCCCTTGATGAACAACATGTCGCCCTCAGGATTATGGCGGCGAATCTTGCACTTTGCGTGGCGCAAGAATCCATCATCGCCCATCCAGTTGGTCAGGTGGTGCGTCAACCAGGAGCAGCGCTCGGGACCATAGTCGTACGCGCCGGGTGCGCCGACCCGCAGCGCGAACTCCTCTTCCCAGTGCACGCGTTCCGGGCAATCGGGAACTCCAAAACGGTTCTTGATCCCAACCCCTGGGTGTGCGTCGATCAGTTGCCACGCCAGCTTGTTCGCCCGGATGTAGAGGCCGCCCCAGCCCTGGGCAAATGCGATGAAACCCGTCACCGTCATTGGCCCCTTGAACATAACTGGTAGCGCCTCACCCTCCGTCACGTCGTCCCAGTAGCGGGTTTCCGCGCCACGCACCTTCTCGTTGCGATAGAGGTCATAGGCCGCCGCCAGTTCCTCCTCGGAGTAGTAACGAGGTGCTCGCGATCTCACTTCGGCATACTTTGTGCCACGCTCGCGCGCATGATCGCGCTCAGTACGAAAGCACCAGCTATCGGCGTCGGCAACGAGGTCACCCTCCTGGTTGTAGAAGTCGACGTGATAGATCTGCTGGATCGCCCGGCCGGCGAAGCGCGTATCGTGCTCAATCAGATCCTTGAGGCGCGCTTCGGTCGTGATCACGTCGTTGCGCCGCACGTGCTTGTGCCAGTTCCAGTCCGCGCCGGACCACATCGCATGCACGCCTGGCAAGCCGCCCACATACCCGGAAACGATGCGGCTTGTCGTGAACAGAAAACTCGGAAGCGCAATGAGGCCGCCGTGTCTCGTCGTCGCGGCGTAGTCAGGATCGCACCACAGGGGGTTGTCGTCGCCGATGCCGTGTGCGTAGTGGCGGATGTTGTCGCGCGTCGCCTCGTGACACCAGGGTTCGACAGTGGCGCCGATCTTCACCCCGATACGCCTGCTCAGTTCCTCCAGCCCCTCGTCGGTGATCTTCGGGAACATGACCTGATCTTCTGCCATACACTCCTCCTTGGTAAAATCAATGTGAAACGGCCGAACTGGATCGCTCGCGCTCGCGCAATACCCTGCGATTGACTTTGCCGGCGGGATTCTTCGGAAGCTCACCGACAAACTCGACGAGGCGCGGGTACTCGTGCTGGCTCAGACGCGCCCGCACCAACTCCTGGATTTCACGAGTGAAACTTTCGCTGCCCTCGCGCGCGGAAACCACGAACGCCTTCACAACAAGGCCTCTCAACGGGTCGGGCACGCCGATTACCGCTGCCTCACGGACATCGGGATGCTTCAAAACGGCGTCCTCCACCTCCACGGCACTGATGGTCCAGCCCGCCGAAATGATCACGTCGTCCGCCCGACCGCGGTGAAAGAAGTAACCTTCCTCGTCGATCCGTCCGAGATCTTTCGTTGGTAGCCATCTGCCGCCGCGCCAGACCACGAGTTCGCCCGTAACGTTTGGCGCGCACGGTTGTCCGTCGGCATCGTGCACCGCAACCCGCACTCCCGGCACGGCTTTGCCCAGCGAACCATCCTTGACCGGAAAATCCGGCGCACCGGGATAACTCGCCAGAATCACGCCGACCTCGGTCGTGCCGTACATGCTGCACACAGCGCAGCCGAAGGTCTTCCTGATGAACTCTGCGCTCTCGCTGTCGATCGGCTCTCCGGTGAACGTCAGTTTCTGGATTGCATAGAGATACTGATCGGTGGCGCCGGAATTTCGGATCATCCGGTAATGCGTCGCTGCAGCGGACATGTTCGTGAATTGGTGTTCAGCGAGTGCACGCAGCAGGCGTTCCGGCGCGAATTTTCCGGCGTAAGCGCCGATCGTCGCGCCGAGCGCGAGCGGTGCAAGCGTGCCATGCCACAAGCCGTGCCCCCACGCCGGTGAGGAAGGACAGAAGAATCGCTCACGTGGCCTCACGCCTGTGCCATACAACGCGGCACGTAGCACCATGACCAGCGAACGGTGTGTATGGCGCACGGCATCGGGCAATTCACGGGTCGTGCCCGAGGTGTATTGAAAAATCGCCAGATCGTCGCTCTGCGTCGCCGCCGCGAACCGGGTGGGATAGCGGGAAAGACACTCGAACCACGCCTGATTTGCGAAAATCAGGTTGACGCATTGGGTGGAACCAACAACCTGCGCCTTTTCATCGTGGGTGATCAGCGCAGATGGCTTGCAGTCCTCCACCCTCAGGCGCAGCCCGTCTTCTCCAAACAGCGTGAAAAGTGGAACGGCAATCGCACCAAGCTTCAGTACTCCGAAAAGAGCCGCATAAAATGCAAGCGAAGGATCGAGCATGATCCCCACCCGGTCGCCTGCGCGCACTCCCTGCGCGTGCAGGTAGTGCGCGACCTGCGATGATGTTTGCGCGATCTGGCTGAAGCTCAGGATCTCATCCCGGCCATCGGCATGGGCCACAATCACGGCCGTTCGGTCGTCGAGGGCATGCCGGTCGATGCATTCGTGCGCAATGTTCAGAAGCGGCGGCGCCCCGTCGACGAGGTCCCACAATGCGTCCGGACTGAAGTGCCGTTGTGCATCGGCATAGGAGGTGTATGCCGTCAGTCTGCTCATCTTGAAGTGTCTCCATGTTTTTACGGCCTGCTAGCTTGAAACCCACTTTAGGAGTCGCTTGTATGTTTGTCAAATAGGATGTAGATTTGTATATATACAAACAGGAGCGAAAAATGAGAAAAGTTTCGAAGGCAGCGCCAGTGCCGGAAAAGAAGGCGACCGGCCCCCGTGTACGGCCGGTACCGGCCGTCACGCGGTCGATCGCCATCCTGCGGTTGCTCGGCTCCAACCCGTCGCCGCTTGGAGTCAAGGCCATTGCCGACGAACTTGACCTGGTTCCGAGCACCTGTCTCCACATCCTGCGCGTCCTCGTCGACGAAGAGCTGCTCAAGATCGATCCCGCGACCAAGCGCTATAGCCTCGGGCCCGGGATGCTGGCGCTGGCGCGCAGCGCGCTGAAGAGCGGCGGCTTCAATGGCGTCGTGCAACCGTATCTGGACGACATTTCTGCAAAGTTCGGCGTCACCGTGATGGGCGTCGAACCGAGCGGCTTGAAGCACATGGTGGTGAAATCCCTTGCCGCATCCGAATTGCCCATCAGCCTGCACGTCGAGCTCGGAAGCCAATTTCCTGCGCTAATCAGCGCAACGGGCCGCTGCGTTGCCGCATTCGGCAACTTCAGCACCGATGAGCTGAGGAGTGGGTTCGATTCGTTACGGTGGCAAAACCCGCTATCGTTCGACGCGTGGCTGAAAGAGGTCATCACTACCCGCAAACGCGGCTTCGGCGTGGATCGTGGTAACTACATCGCTGGTGTTACAGTCATCGCCGTTCCAATTCTGGATTCGAAGCAGCATATGGCCTTCGGGCTCGCTGCCGTAGGCCTCACCGATCACATGAACGCGTCACGGGTTGGCATGCTGGCCACCGAGCTTGTCGATGCTGCCGCGGAACTGGCGTCGCGCCTGCCCTCTCTTCGCTGATCATGAACGCTTACCCCACTCCAGTCGAACTGATGAACACGGGTTGGCGGCTCCACGCGCGAACGGGTTTCACTGGACTTGTCGGGCCACTGTGGAGCCGGCGAGACCAGGATGGGGGGTTGACGCTGGGCGTGATCACTGGCGACGACCATCTGAATCCCGGAGGCTTCGTTCATGGCGGCCTGCTCGCTACCCTACTCGACCACGTAGTTAGCACGCTTGCCTGGGAGGCGGCGAATCGCACCCCGTGTGTGACGATTCAACTCGATACGAAATACCTTACCGCTGTGCCCAGCGGATCATTCGTCGAGGCACGCGGATCCGTCATTCGGCAAACGCGCGAACTCGTTTTCGCACAAGGGGAACTACGAGTTGGAACCGGTGTGGCAGCAGTCGGGACGGCGGTGCTAAAAATCGTCACGTACGGACGTAAGCAAGGCAACGGTGATTGAGCGGCCAAGTTATCCTGCGTTAGTGCCTACAGTTGATGTTGAAACAAAGGGCGATCGAGCTTTGCGGATAGGCGTAGCCTCGTGCAGTCAGGGTCATGTGCGCTAGTGCGGTGTTCGGTTCTTGACGAAACTTATACGGATCGCTGTGCTCGAATGGATTAATTTGGTTTGCTTAGGAGCGAGCAACTGCGAGTCGTTGTGCCACCCCGTTTACCGACACATTCGGGGTAGTGACAATGCCCCGTCCCACCCAACCCTTTGAGTATGGCCCCTTCACGGAAGATGGAGGGATCTGTCAGATAGTGAGCCTCGATGTCGATCAGACTACAAATCGGAAGATCGCCGTTGCAGCCCATGCTGCCTCCTCGGCCTCAAATACTGTGCGCGGCAACATTGATCCCGCCAGGTGCAATTCGAGGATTCGTCTCATACTTCGCTACGTTTTGTATATATACAAAAATACATCCTGTTTGACAAATGCACAAACGACTCCTAACGTGTGCGTCAAGCTAGCAGGCCGCAAAAATGTGGAGGCATTTCAAGATGAGCAGACTGACGGCATGCACTTCCTATACCGATGCACAACGGCACTTCAGCGCTCATCGCGCCTTCGCAGCTTAAGCATCCCAGCCCATTTAAGGAGAATCAGCATGAGCACGATCTACGACATCCCCCTCAAGCGCATCGATGGCGCCAAAGCAAGTCTGGACGACTATCGTGACAAGGTACTCCTGATCGTCAACACCGCCTCCAAATGTGGGCTGACGCCCCAGTACGAAGGACTGGAAAAGCTCTACCAGGCCAAGCACGCCCAAGGGTTGGAAATCCTCGGCTTCCCTGCCAACAACTTTAATGGACAAGAGCCGGGCAGCGACGCCGAAATCAGCGAGTTCTGCTCTCTCAACTACGACGTGCATTTTCCCCTGTTCTCGAAAATTTCCGTGAGAGGCTCGGACCAACACCCGCTGTACGCTGTGATGACACAAGCGCAGCCGACGGCAATCGGCGACGGCCCGCTCCGAGAACAGCTCAAGGGTTATGGCATTGACACTGCAGCCCCGCCCGACGTGCTATGGAATTTCGAGAAGTTCCTGGTCAGTCGACAAGGCAATGTCGTAGCGCGCTTCGCCCCAGATACGGTCGCCGACGATCCGCGCCTGTTGCAGGCCATTGACGCGGAACTGGCCAGGCTTTGAGCCGACCTCCCGGCATTGTCAAGTTGCTGCGCGAAAAGCCAGCTCTCTGGAGCGACTTGGGACGAGTTTGGGTCACTTCCGTTCAATCCCTAACCGCCATTAACATCCGGAGTTTTTGCGTATACGAATGCGCATACTTCGCGTGGCAAGTAATATTTTTCATTTTAATTCATACACTTACGCCAACTATTCGAGTCCTCTCCTGGAGCCAAATAAAGGTTTTGCATGATAAATAGGAGTCCGATTCATCAAGAAAAATTTTCGACGCACTACCAAATTCTGTTTCTTGCCGTCCAGCGTCAAACATGGCGATCCGAGTGCAAACGGGTACATTCTTGAGCACACAGAAGTTCGAGCTCAAGAGATGTACTCACGAGTCTTGGCTGGCTGTGCCAGCGCTCGGACGCTCGCCTTTGGATTCGTAGCAATCCAGCCGTCCAGCATATCTGCCCACGCCTGGAGCATCGCCCTCCTCTGCTCCGCATACTCCGCCTTGTTGTAGACCGCGCGCACGCCACGCTGTTCGTGAGCGAGGTATTTCTCGATCCAGTCGGTGTTGAACCCTGCTTCGTGCAACAGCGTGCTGGCCGTCCGACGCAGATCGTGCACCGTGAAAGGATCAAAATCTGCCCCGCCGTCGCGTATCAGCTTGACCGTGCTGTCAATGATGCGGCAGAGTCGCCGCACTTATTGGGGAGGCCGTCTCATAGCGGCCGGGATGCACGTACGAACTCGCTCCGAAGCACGTCTTGAATGCGGCCAGAATGTCCAGAGCCTGTTGGCTCAGATAGACAATGTGGGGGCGACCGGCCTTCATCCGTTCCTTCGGAATTGTCCAGACTGCGGCGTCGAAATCTATCTCACCCCACATCGCCAGAATGAACTCGGACTTGCGCACCAGCGTGAGCAGCATGAATCTGATAGCAAGACGCAGCGTAGGTATCGTCGGCGTCTGTTCCAATGCACTGAAAAACACGTGGATTTCGGGAGGCGACAGCCCGATTGCGCGGCTTGAAGCTGGCGATGGCAGACGGGCGGATGGCCTCCGCAGGATTGTCCACCTTTAGTCCCCGCGCCTGCGCGAAACGGTAGACCTGCAGAACGATGTCGCGCGCCTGCACGGCAGGGGCCGCAGCGCCCCTCTATCTTCTCGCAGCGCGCCATCAGTCGTGCGGGCGTGATCTCTTCCAACTTCAGCCGGCCAAATTTCGACGCGAGATTCCGCTCGTATACCGATTTGCGCATCGCTCGTGTGGAGTCGGCAAGAGCAGTCTCCACAAAGTATTTCTCCGCCCACTTACCAAACGTTAGCGCTTCGGTCGCCTCGACCCGTTTCTCGACTTTCGCACGTGAAGGACTCTCTCCGCGTTGGATTGTTCCGTAGGCTTGGTCGCGTAGAAGCCGGGCTTCCGGGAGGCTGATAGCCATTCCGAATCCGAGTTCGTCTGGCTTGCGTGGCTTCCGTGCGGAAAGTGATGGATCGTATCGGCCGATAACCAGGGTTTCCCGGCGACCGTTCACCCGGTAGTCGTACCGGAAGCTCACCGCGCCTGACGGCGTCACTGCCGCATATAGTCCCCGCTGATCGGCAATCTTGTAGATCTTCTTGGCCGGCTTCAGCGCTCGCATCTGCATGTCTGTGAGCATAGGGACTCCTCGAACGTATATCGTCAACCGATACCGTCAGACTGATTTGACGGTATCGGACAAGGCCGTCCGAGGAAGAAATGTCGGTACCGTCTCCGATACCGACATTTCCATTAGGCATTGCCCGGATCACAGCAGACCACACCGGACAATAACCTCATGTGTTTAAACGGAAAAACATGGAAAACCGGACCTCCCGGAACGACTTGGGAGCAGCCTAAATCATTCCCACTCTATTATCTTTTGCATCGGAATGTCATTGAATTTAAATGCTTTTCCTGATGCCCATTGATCTCATACCGTCAGGTATACCGTCACCGCAGATGCACTGAAAAAATCGCCCTCGCCTCCCGGCTGCCGGAGTGTTTCCTGTTGGTCCAGCACGTTCCCGTAGCAAGCTTACACACATTATCGACGCCACTGTTACGCCGCAGTGCAGCGCCGCGACCGCCTGCCCTCATCCGAACGTGTGTGCGTCCGGATCCCATCGCTCACCCTTAACCGTCATATCGCGCTCACCCTCAACGGTCTAGACCAAATACGTGCAAGGTTGACTCCCCGGCTCGTAACCTTTCCAGAATTTCCCTCTCAGCCGCCTCACGTTTCTCCGCGGCCAGCAGCACTTCACTGATCCGCTCATTGGGGACAGAGACCACTCCGTCAATGTCACCTACGATCAGGTCGCCAGGACTCACGAAGATGTCACCCATCAGCACAGGCTTGTTAAGCCATCCCGTCGCACCAAAATCTTTCCCCGTACCGCGGATGCATAAGCCTCTTGAGAAAACAGGAAACCCAACTTCCTCAAGCAGAGCGCCATCTCTCACGCCCGCATCTATGACCAGGCCGCCCAGTCGGGCGACTATTCCTGCAGTCGACATGACCTCGCCCCAATATCCTGCTTCATAGTGGCCGCTCGCATAGACGACCAGGATATCGCCCGGGCTGGCCGCCTTGATGGCTCGATGAATCCACAGATTGTCGTTCGGCGGGCAGTGCACAGTAAAAGCCGGCCCTGCCAGCCTGAAACTGGCCGCTGTCGGCTTGATCGACGACGGTAATGCCCCGATCCGGCCGCCAGCTTCGTGAAGTGTCGCCGAGCCGAGCCTGGCGGCTCGTTTGATGTGGTCTGCAGGTAGAGCAACCGTTTTGCGCACCGAGATTGACGTATCGGCAAACGGATCGTGTTCGTCACTCATGCTGAGTCCTTCAAAGACTGAAGGCGGTGGTACCCAAAGTGACGGCGAGCCTCGTCTAGCCGAGTACCCTGTCGTGCGAGAGCGCGAATTGCGTCTTCGGCACGCGAAATCTCCTCAGCCGCATCAAGGATGGCGTCCTCATGGACGCTGGGTAGCACCACTACACCGTCCGCATCGCCGCGCACGAGGTCACCTGGCGCGACGCGAACCGATCCAATTGAAACCACGACTCCAGTGGCCTCCACCTGCACACGATCCTTGCCAGTTCGCATCCAATGTCCGCGAGAAAACACCGGGTATCCGAGCTTGCGACAGAGCGCGACATCGCGACAGATTCCATCTATGACTGTTCCGGCAATCCCTCTACGATGAGCGATCTCCGTCAAGATGTCTCCCCACACTGTTACATCTTCACGGCCCCCGTTGTCGAGGACGACAACCGATCCGGGAGGAACGTCATCGATATAGTCGCCTACCGTACCAGCGGGCTTGGAGGCCGGCCCGTAAAGAAGCGTGAAGGCTCGTCCCGTCAACCGGAACTCGTCAGCACGAGCCTTGATCCAGGCACATTGCCCGTGGATTCCAAGGCGATCCAATGCATCGCTCAAAGTTGCGCAGTCGAGCGAGGCTGCACGTTCAACATTTCGGTCCTGATTCATCGCTTCAGCATCTCCTCGTAGTCGGCACCCATGACATGCGTAATCGACATCCCCTCCATCAAAGCCTTGCTCATGATGCTTTCGCGAGCTGATATCTGTTCCGCGGTATCGAGGACAGCGGCGATGTGTGAGGCTGAAACGAACACGACGGCGGTTCCATCTGCAATCACGTAATCGCCCGTTTGCACAGTCGCGTCCGCGATCTGAACTGTTCCGCCCGTCTCCAGTTCCGCAACTCGGCCACGCGCTGTTAGGGCTGTCGAGCCACGCGCATAGATCGGGAATCCCAATCCACGCGCCTCGTCAACGTCACGCACTAGCCCGTCAGAGATAACGCCTGCGATCCCGCGAACTTTTGCGCCAGTCGACAGAATTCCGCCCCAGGATCCAGCGACGATTCCTGTACGCTGTTCGACTACGATGACGTCTCCCTTCCGCGACATTTCGATGGCCCGCGCACCGAGGTGTGGAGCAGGTGCTCCCCTGCTCGAAACCACATCGGCCTTCACCAGTTTCACGGTAATAACGCGTCCGTATACTTTCGCCAGACGCGATAGCGGTGAGAGTCCGGTGACCGTACCTTTAAGAGAGAGCTTGTCCAGGCTGTCGGAAACGGCGCAGGTGTCGAGCCGGCCAAGCCGCTCCAGGATCGTTGAATCGTTCACGTTGGTCATTTCAGTACGGCTATGATTTCGAGTTGAACAAGCATGCCGCCTCGGAGCGCGGACACGACTGTATGGCGAGCGGGACGGTCATGCGCATCAGGGAAAGCGCGCAGCCATTCTTCGTTGACAGCAGCGCGATTTCCCTCCTCGCTAACGAGCACTCGGACATGGCCGACATCACCCAAATCGCCTCCGGCCTTTTTCAACAGCCTTTCCATGTTTGCGAAAGCGAATCGGACCTGCGCAGAGAGACCCTCGGCCAGACTACCAGCCGACGGGTCTACTCCCATGATTCCGGAGGAGAACAGCATGTCTCCGACTCGGGTGCCAAAAGGAATCGGCACGGTATGCGAAATCCCTTCTAGATCAAAAGACTCGCGGTGTGGTCGGTCTGGGTTCATAGCCATTTTGCGAACGCCATGCCTACGCCCGTCCCAGCTTCCGAGCGATATCCGGGGATGTAGTCAACGAGCTTCATGCGCAATCCCTCGAGCGCCCCGCCCGCCGCAATCCAGTTCAGAACCTCCGAAGATCCGGACTGCAACTTACTTCCCGGTACTGAGGAGAGCGCCTCGCCATCGCCCTTGGCGAGCCCCTCCAGTATCTGGCGATCAAACTCGCTGTCGATAACGAAGTGACTGAGCCCACCAGAGGCAATCACCGCTACGCGTTCCGCGCCGGGCCACGATTCGATCGCCTTGCGGATTGCCTGTCCAAACGCGTAGCAACGCGCCGCAGTGGGTTGGTTCGGAGGAACGTAGGTGTTGATAAGCACGGGGATCATCGGGATGATCTTGTCCTCGCGCATGATGCGGCGACGCACGAACGTAAAGGCATGTCCCAGAGAGCGTTGTTCGTGCTGGCGTGAGTACTGAGCCACATCAAAGTTTTGCTCCATCAGATTTTCAATGATGTGGCGACCGAACTCCGGATGACCCGGATAGCCTTCCTGCCTCTCACCATGAAATGCCCACAGCACTGACGCTCTGGAAGGAACGCTCATATCACCATGGATAAATTCCGGTCTGTCCCAGCTCTTGTCCCCCCAGAAGACTGAGAACGTCGGCATGCAGTCGTCGAGAAATAGTTCCTCCTGGTCATCACCGATCAACACGACGACGTCGGGGGCGACATCGTTGAGTGTCTGAGCGAGATCGGCGATTGCGCTCTGGACTGCGCTATGCTTTTTTTCCCAAACCTCTGGACTGAGTTCCTGGTCAATCCAGTCAGACTTGCGCTTCAGGAGCTCTTCATAGGGTGTGCGATTCTGGTCAATCCGCGCCTGCTCGCTCCACCACTTTGGCTCCTGGCTAACTTGAGGACTGTGCGACATAGCCAGTCCCAGCACGATCTCGGCCATAAAACTCCTCATTCCTCGTTTGAAGATGCGCGCTGTGCGCATCGATGTGTACGCGTACTCGTAAATGTCAGCTCGCGGCCCATCCGCCGTCCACCGGGAGAATCACGCCGGTTATGAAGCTCGCGCCGGGAGACGCCAGAAATAGAATCGGTGGACCTATCTCGTCTGGATGGGCGGCACGACCTAGCGGCACCCTGTGCTGAATAAGCATGCGCCAGCGCTCGCTTGCCTGGCTCTGTTGCGACATGTCTGTAGCAAATGGTCCGGGTGCAACCGCATTGACGCGAATACCACGTGGCGCAAGTTCGACAGCAAGCGCTTTTGTCATCTGCACCACTGCGCCCTTGGAGGCAGCATATGCCGAGCGCTCGCTCATTCCGATCAGCCCTGCAGTGGATGCAACATTGACGATTGCACTGCCGGGTTTCATGTGCGCAACAGCGGCGCGACAAACCGACCATACTCCGTATGCGTTAGCACGCATCACCTGCTCGAAGTCGGCATCCGACGTGGCCTGCAACGTTCCACGAGCAATCGCGCCAGCAGAATTCACGAGAATGTCGATGCTACCGGCGTATCTGATCGTCGCTTCCACCACCTCCTCCGCAGTTCCCGGTTGCGACAAATCTCCGACGACGCAGGAAACCTTCGCACCAGCGCCTGCCAGAATTTCGGCCCGTTCATCAAGCGATTGTTGGTTACGTGCTACCAACACCACATGAGCTCCTGCATTGGCCAAGGCGGCAGCTGCCGCTGCGCCCAGTCCTCTCGATCCCCCGGTCACAACGGCGACCCGTCCGGATAGATCAAATGGCACGCCTGCGCCATTGCTCATACCGCTTTCTCCCGCAGAACACGTCGTAGCACCTTGCCCGAATTGGTCTTAGGCAACTCGTCGAGGACCTCGATCAGGCGCGGCACCTTGTACGACGCCAGTCGCTCCCGGCAAAACAGCGTCAACTCCTCTTGCGTAATCGTCGCCGATGGACGCAAGACGACGAACGCTTTCGGTGCTTCGCCACGGTAACTATCAGGCACTCCTATCACCGCGGCCTCGCTAATCGCTGGATGCTCCAGCAACACGTCCTCGACCTCGCGTGGCCACACCTTGAAACCGGATGCGACGATCATGTCCTTTGACCGGTCTACGACATAAAACCAGCCTTCTGTGTCGGCACGCCCGATGTCCCCCGTGCGCAACCAGCCGTCTTCAAATGCAGCCGACGATGCGTCCGGTTTCCGCCAATACCCCGCGACGACCTGCGGACCCGATGTCATCACCTCGCCAACATCTCCGCCGAAGGGCAACGTCGCACGCGACTGCAAATCGACGATCCGGCAACGTGTTCCGGGGACTGGTACACCTATCGATAGCGAGCCAGTCAATTCATCCACCGGAGCTCGGCGTCCCAAAGGCACCAGGTGCGAGGGCGACGTCGTCTCCGTCAGACCATAGGCGTTGTGGATATACACGCCCGTCGCTGCCTCCCATCGCTCGACGATCGCCGGCGCCACGGGTGCGCCCCCGCTAAACAACTTGCGAAAATGGGATAGGCGCGAGGGGTCGAACGCGGGCTGGTCAAGAAGCGCAATGTAAGCAGTAATGGCCGCCACCGTCGTCGTGCAGCGATGGCGCGCCAACAAATCGAGTACGGTGGCTGCTTCGAACCGATAGCACATGACTACGGCAGCTCCCGCGACCAACCCTGCCGCGATATGGGCGACCAACCCTGTTACGTGCGAAAAAGGCGCGGCCGCAAAGAGGACATCATCGGAGGTAAGTTCCAGCCATTGACGATAGACCTCCGCGTTGGACGCCACATTTGCGTGAGTGATGAGTGCAGCCTTGGGCTCGCCCGTGGTTCCTGACGTATACGTCAGGAAGGCGATATCACTCCGATCAATCGACCATCCAGACGACGTGCCTGGCTCGTCGAGAAGCGTCGACAGACGGCTCCATCCGTGGGGCATCTCAATGTCCTCACTGACTTTCCCGAGAAGGGCGGGCGTGTCGCCCTCACGAAGAAACTCATTGGCAAACGAGACTGCGACGGAAAGGCTGCCTCCCCAGTCCAAAATCGCACCATGAAGTGCCATGGCCTGCTCTGCCCCGACGATCGCCGCACCCGGTTCAGCGTCGTGCAGATAGTGAACCAGCTCTCGCCGTCTGAGCATGGGATTGAGCGGCACAACGATTGCACCCAGACGCCAGACCGCCAGCACTCCGATTACCGTTGCCGGAGTGTTTTGATTCAAGATTACGACCCGGTCGCCTTTCTTTACCCGATCGGCCCACGCTGTAACCAGGGCGTCGACCTTTTGGCCGAGCTGACGGAAGCTAAGCGCGGTATCGAAATACCAGAGCGCAATCGCATCGGGGCGCGCCGCCACGTTGACCTCAAAAGCGTCAAGAGGCAATGCTGGCTCGATAGCGACGTCCGGGCCGATACCGGGGGCGTAGAGGCGGACCCACCGGCGATCGTCGGTTGACCCTTCATCACTCGAGACTCCATCGGAGAGGGGGATCTCAGACATAGTCATGCCATTTCATATAGTTCGCGAAAACGGGCGGCGATCTGCTGGAGCCGGTCTAGCTCCAGGGGGCCCGCCTGTGCGGCAGCGATTGCTTCGTCGAGATGTGAACGCTCGGAGATACCCACTAGAACTGTATCGATCTGGGGTTCACTCAAGGCGAAACGCAGCGCGAGACTGGCCATTGACGCGCCTTCTGGCACGAAGGCGCGAAATGCATCCGCCTTCACGCGGTCCGCATCCACTTCGGCTCGAGACAGTGATGAATAGGACTTCGCAAAACGATGAAGCTCACCGCTTTCGCTAAGCGCACCCGCCGCGAGAACGCGAATACCGACCACGCCAACATCGCGGTTCGACGCCTTCGAGATCATCTCTTCGTAGTCCTGAGCCCGCCACGCTGCAACGGTCGCAACGACCGCGCTCGGGTTGATGAGGTTGTAGTAGGCTTGAAAAAGGTCGAAGCGGTCGGCTTCGATGACGTCAAGAATCGAGTCGGTATGACCTAGACCTGTGAAACCAATGGCACCGACGATGCCTCTGCGTTTCAATCCTTCCATGATGTCTGCTACCCCGCCGGGCTGCAATACGTCGTCTACGGAGAGAACACGACCAGCCAGATCCCGTTGACGTCCCACACGACTATGCAGGTACAGGATGTCCAGGCGTTCTCGGTTCAGCCGTTCCTGACTGCGCTGGACGGAACGGACGATTGCACCTTCCAGGTCATCAAGGTCACCAGGGGCAAAGTCGATCTTGGTACTGATGATCGGCGATGCTCCGAGGGTCTTGAGCGTCTTTCCCAGATTAACTTCCGAGTGGCCGCCGCCGTATGTCGGAGACGTGTCGAAGATATTAATCCCCCGCTCCAGCGCGCTGCCGATGACAGCGCACTGTTCGTGCTCGCTGCCGCGGACCATGAGCCCCGCGGTCCCGCCACAGCCGAGTGAAATCTCAGAAACTTCAAACCCGGTACGTCCTAAACGGCGTTTACGCATCGACGTTGCTCCTTGACGAGGCTGCATCCTGAATGACGACATGAGCTCCACGAACTACACCACCATCGAGCAATCCTTTGAGAACAGCTTCCGCAGCCTCAAATCCGTGGACCTCCCCTGCAAACCCTCGAAGCCTCTTTCGCTCGGCCGAGACAATCTCTACCGCCATTTTCAGAGACTGAGCCGATGCACCACGTCCCCCTTTAAGGATGAGTCCCTTGCGACGAATCGTCTCCGGTTCCATCCCAGACGGTTTAGTTGAAGTGCATGCCAATATCACTCGCCCAAGTGGACCAGCCATTTCAACCGAAGCCGCAACGTACTCCACCGGAGCCTCTGTCACGACCACGACCACGTCGTAGGGTCCTTCGATTTTCGGTGCAGCGGGAAAGCTGCGCACGTTGGCTCCCATTGCCCAACAGGTTTTGATCGCGTCTACACCACGTGAATCGCCGTACACGACAACTTTCGACGCTCCCGCGTGTAGAGCCACCAAAGCTGTTGCCGCGCCCATCCGACTCGTGCCGAGGATCGCCACTGATTCCCCTGCCTTGATCTCTGCGCCAAGGTGGAGCCATTCAACGCCCGAAGCTACGGGAAACGCAAAGGTCGCGAGCTCGATGGGCAAATCTTCAGGTATCGGGACAAGTACTGACTGTTCGTCGAGCGTCACAGTCTCTGCATATCCTCCCCAGTTACTGGAAGATGAGTCTTGAACAATGTGTCCATATCGCGGTGATTTGCAGAATCGCTTTTGATCGCGCAGACACCAATCGCACTTCCCGCAAGGCCGTGCGTCATCGATCATGACCCTTGCACCGAGCAACTCCTGTAGCGCGCGCGGGGCGGTGGGACCAACATCGTCGACGCGCCCCACGATCTCGTGCCCGAGTACCAAAGGCGTAGTCATCACCGGTCCATATCCATGGAGTGTTTCGGCATCTCCGATACAAACAGCACTCCCTTCCACCCGGAGAACCGCTCCACTCTCACCCGCTGATACCACTGGGAGATCGCGCAACTCCAGCTTGCCGTCTCCGATGTGAACGAGGCCTCGCATCAAACAGCCTTTCCCAGTGACGCCGTTGACGCGGCGCCGTAAAGCTTTTCCCACCAATCGTCGTCGCGATTGATCGTCGCCGCAGCGCTTCGTACCTGGCTGTAGTCGCTATTAAGCGCAGGGATTTCAGGTTCCTTGCCGTCTCGAATCTGACGAGCTGTTGCGAGGAGCATGCGCCGCATGTGAACAATTGCCTTGTCGGTCATCCCCAGGTGCTCAATGGTGCGATCCTGGATGGGCCCCATCGACTCCTGCACAGCAATGTCTTGCATGGTCGTGCCATACAGTCCGGTGTAGGTCTTACCCGCCTTGATGCCTTCGCGATCCTGGAACCATCGATTGTCGGCACGTCCTGGACGGCGATAGTCGGGCAGCAGATCCTCACCCATCCGCAAGCCGAGGAAGGTTTCGTGCGCCTTCACTTCGACTGGCGAGAGTGGATGTTCGTTGTCGTACCAGACAAGGTACATTGCCGTGTTTTCGCTATCTAGCGGCACTGACGCTTGCATGTACACGGGAGGGATCATGCTGTAGAACGGTAAGGCATAAGCCGTAGCCCTCACGTATGCGAGTTTCTCCGGATCGGCCATTGCCTTGCGGATTGCGCCATAGACAAAGCCGAACTCGGTCTCTCTTACGTCGATCTCGGGTGAAGTATCGGTTGAAGGCCGCGAACGTCGGCCATCGCTGTGAACTTGATCCTGATCGTAATCGCCCGACGCACTTGTCTCTGCGCTATGCAGAAAATCACTGTGTGCCGAATCAAGTGAACCCTCGAGCGACTGCACAAAGTTGACGTTATAGAGCGTTTTTCTCACAACGTAATGAGTCGACGGCAAGTCCATCCAGGCAAAGTGTGGCGGTGGAGGTGGCTCTCCGGGTCCCAGGTAAGCCCACAACAGTCCGCCCGCTTCGACACACGGGTAGGTCGTGTTATTCACCCGTCCGCACATCCGGCTATCTTTCGGCTCGCCAGGCATTTCACATACATGTCCGGCCACATCAATCTTCCAGCCGTGATAAATGCAGCGCAGTCCGTCACCTTCATCACGCGCTAGCATGAGCGATGCACCGCGATGGGGACACGCCTCGGACATCAAACCTACCCGGCCTTCGGCATTTCGCCAAGCCACGAGTCGCTCGCCCACCAGATTGACGCGAACCGGCCCTTCGCCGGGTGACGGAATCTCATCCAGCAAACATGCCGGCATCCAGAACCGCCGCAGGAAGATGCCCATGGGCTGGTCTCCCTCTACACGGCACATCAATTCATTGTCAGCCTTTGACAGCATGGGGTATCTCCATTGTTAGTCGAGCCGCCCCGCCCGATCTGCGGGACCGGTTGCGAGATCGTTCGCTCGCTGGTCTTTGAACGCGTGCGGGTAAACCTTTCGGCAGTTCCCTTCGAAAATCTTGTACTTATCCTCAGCCGTCAGCCATGGGATGGCTTCAATCGCAGGCTTTAGGTCGTCGAAGTCCCGCCCCGTATGCCTACACGCGATCGTGCCCGTCCCTGGTCGTTCCGTACCAAAAAGGCAGTTGTCTACGCCAAGCACCCGGAATTGAAATTCCAGCGCCTCGGGCGAATAGTTGCAGGTGTCGTAATAGAGTTTGCGAACCTTCTCGTCGAACGTTTCACCGCCCCGTCGCTCGGCCCATGCGCGAAAGCGCCCCATTTGATACGGAATAGCCCCCCCGCCGTGCGCGACAACAATCTTCAATGTCGGGAAGTCTTCGAACACGCGGCTCTCCAGCAAAGAGATGATCGAAATACTCTCTTCGTTGATGAATTTCAGCGTGTAGGATTCTCGCGGATTGCAGCAACTCGCTGAGTGAATGAGCGCCGGCACATCGAGCTCGACAAGTTTTTCGTACAGGGGATACCAGAAGCGATCGCCAAGCCCGGGCGGCGCTGTTTCTTCACCCTCCGTGGGATCCGGATTCAACAGGCAGCCGACGAAACCCAACTCCTTCACACATCGCTCCAGCTCGGCCAGGCAGTTTGCAGGGCTCTCGGCACGAAACTGCGGAAGGCCGGCGACTCCCCTGAAACGGTCCGGGTGCAACTGGCATTGGGCATGGATGGCATCATTGACTGCACGAGTCCATAACGCGGTTACTTTGGCCGGCTTGATCGAGTGCAGCATCATGTACGGGCGCGGAGAGAGAAACTGCACGTCAGTTCCCACGCCATCCATAATTGCGATCAGCCGATTCGAAACAGCATGCAGCGCCTCCTCCTTGATTCCAGAGAACGGCGCGGCCGGGTTGGCACGGCTGGCTACCAGTTCGCTCATGTACCTATAGAGTTCGTCGGTCATAACAACATGGGCGTGACTGTCGATGATCATGCGATAGCTCCGAAGCTGCGGTTGGTTCATTGGACCAGGAAACCATTCGGAATCCGTTACCCGTTATGGGATTTACGTTCCATATAGGCACAATATAACCTTGTCCGTGAGGCGTCAAGCGACTTTTGTCGGCAATCGCTGGATTCACCGTCGGGAAAGCGTCTATGCTTGCCAGAGCCGAGCGCCCGAGGCGCCCGTGCGTGCTACCAAACTCAACTTGGTACTGACAGCGGGGGAGGTGAAGGGGCGGACGGTGGTGTCCGTTATCAGACCGACGCGGCGAAAGGCGGCGGCACCGTAATCACGATGAATTCGAACGGCTACTACAGTTCGAACAAGCTCGGCTATCTCGGCAATGAAGATCTCAGTGATGGCTGGAACGCGCACTTCCGGCTGGAAAACGGCTTCAACCTCGGTAACGGACAGCTCGACAACACCACCGGCACGCTATTCAATCGTCAGGCATACGTCGGCATGGGCAGCAAGAAGTACGGGTCGATCGACTTTGGCCGCCCGTACACGATTTCGCACGACATCATCAGCATCTACGATCCGTGCGCTTTTCACTACACGCCGATCCTGCCGTTGACGGTAGCGCCGGACGGCACTCGCAACAACAATGCGGTCAAATACAAGAACGAATTTGGGACACTGCTGTTCGAAATGGACAATTCGTTTGGCGGCGTCGCGGGCAATTTCAGCAGCGGAGCGACCCGCTCGGTCGGCGTGAGCTATCACCTGGGGGCCGGCGGATATTGGGGGCGGGTACGGCCATCGGAATATCCTCGTCGGTACGGCTTATCGGTGACAGCTATTACCTGAGCGGCGTGGGTTTCAGAATCGGGCCGGTGCGAGTGTGGGGCGGCTTCATGTCCGAGGACCAGCAAAATCCGGGAGGCCCGCACCAGGTAACGAACAACGGATTCGGCGGCCTGACGTGGCTCATCAAGCCGGATATCGTTTTTACGGGCGGCTACTATCAGACCGCCGTCTCGAATGACACGATCAGCCGCCGCGGTCTGTCGATGATTTCGCTTGCCTGTCTGCTTTCCAGGCGCACCACGCGACGATTAGCACGTCAGCACGAGCCGCAACTCGTATTTCGATAACGCGCGCGCCGACTAAATGAACGCGGATACGACCGCATTCGTGGGCACCTGTCCTCGGTCCTGTTCAAGGATTTCCCGACATCGCGTTTCGTAATCCCGCTTGGGGGCGGTGTAGTGTCGTATTACCGACGACGTTTATGCGGCATTTCATCAACGTTGAGCCGCCTTCCGGGACACCGTCTTCCGAACGATCTGCTTGGCGGCGAGGGGTTTATCTGCGCTTTTGGCAGATTTGGACTCACCGGCTTGGTCCATTTCGGCCAACGCAGCCTTAAGAATGGCGAGAGCCCCCCAGATCTTGATCTCCCGAGCCTTTTCTGTGGAGAGGAAGCAGACGTCACGCAACACAACGGCCGACTCGATACCAATAAACAGGCTGAGCGCCCCAATTAACTTCTCGTAACGCTTCGTACCAAGCTGAGTACGCAGCATACCGATTGCAGACTCAAGCACTTCCTTCCGTGCCCCTCTACGATGCGGGAGCAACTCGTCATCTGAGTTCTCATTGTTCAAGGAGAGCTTCAGCATCGTGCGATAAAGGTAATCGTGGTCGGTAATCGTGACGTCACTGGCCTCAACCACCGAGCGGAGACGATCTTCGACCGTTTGCTTGCTCTCGAGCGCCGCGTCAATACTTCGTTTCTCGATCTCCGTTGACGCGTAGAGCGTGGCGTGCACCACTAGCGTCTCGACGGACGGAAAGTAGCGATACGCTGTCGTGCGACCCACTCTAGCGCTATCTGCCACCTCGGCAACGGTGAACGATTTCCCCTCACGTACAAATTGTGCAGCGCATTCGACCAGTGCCATATGCGTGCGCATTTTCTGATTGCTTCGCCCACCAACAAGGTTCGACATGATTCTCCAATCGGGCGCGGCCCGCCGACAAGGACGTCCTCAACGTATATCTGCTCAATGGTACACCATTCCCATGGCGAGACAGAATAACAGAGTTGAGCCTCTCAGGAGCCGAACGTCGATGTGACGGAACTGTATGATTTCTTGCAACCTCCTCAGTAGTTTGCGCTCAGCGAATTCAGTTGGAATTCTTCTCGCTATCGCACAAATCCGTCAAAACTTTCCCCGACAGAATCGAGGCCGCGTCGTTCTCCCGCCGCTGCGGCGATTTCCGCGGTGCGTCGGCGCTGAGGTGGCAGCGTGCCCGCGCGTTCGCGATGGCGGTGAGAACCGCCGTGGTATCGCCTGCGGCGACCGTACAGCGGCTGGGCGCGCGCTGGCCATCACTCAGTGAGAGCTTCCAGTTCTTCTCGCCCAGTTCAAAGGCCATGTACAGCCGGCCAGCTGCCGTCGTATTCTGCCCGCGGAGGGGTGTGTCAGGCGCATCCATTTGCGTGCTCCTTCGGAGAAACGAGTTTGCAAATCCCGTTTTACTCCAGGGGGTTACTTCCACAGCCCTCCCCACATAGCATCCAGGATGCAGTAACTCGGCGTAGAGTCGGTTGCCCACCTGCCTTGGGACGGTTCCATCAACTTGCTTACGCCGGCGCCTCGGCTTCCGTTACGCCTCGGTCCAGAAGTGAGGCGCAGTTGCAAATCGAAGGATGCGAAAGCCCCTCAGTTGACTGTACGTGACCCCGAGGACTTGCGTGCAAAACTCAGTAGAGCAGCTAGCACTGCCATGATGGCCGAGACACCTATGGCGGCTTGGCCTACGTGACCAAACAATCGGAAAAATATCGCTACCAGCATCGCGCCAAGGATCTGGCCCGTGGTACGCGAAATCGCAATTAGTCCAGCCGCCGCACCACTCCTGTGCATTGGAGCGGAAGACAATAGCGCACGATTGTTCGGCGATTGGAAGAAGCCGAAGCCTATACCGCACACGCCCATGCGAATGGCAATAGAGGTCAACTCCATTCCAGGTGAAAGCCACAGAAGTGAGCTCAACCCAGCTGCCATCACGAAAAGGCCGCACCCACTCAGAACCTCGACCGACACGCGATCCGCGAGCCTGCCAGCAAGGGGCGCGGCAAGCGCCACGCCGGCAGGCCATGGCGTCATAAGCAAACCGATTTGCACGAGATTGAAATGCAAACCGTCCTGAAGGTAGAAAGGAAGAGCAACCTGGGTCAGCGTCTGTGCGGTAAATGTGAACACTGACGTTAGCGCAGCCAAACGTACCAGGCGTATCCTGAGAAGGTCGATCGGTACAAGCGGTCGACTCTGAGACAAACAACGATTCACCAACACTACCGCCGCAATGACGCCACCGATCAAGGCCGCGCCACCCCGTAGCCCGGATGGATTTCGCGTGACCAGATCGACCCCACTCAACAGCATCGCAAAAGCGATGATGTTCAAAACAATGCTCAACACATCGAACTGCCGATCTGCCTTCGGGCTCTCTGGCAATGTTCGCCAAGCCAAGGCTAAGGCCAGTGCGCCAACTGGAAGATTGATAGCGAATAGCCATTGCCAGGGACCCAGCGCAAGCATGACCGAGGCAATCGTAGGCCCTAATGCGCCAAACGCGGCGATGATTAAAGCGTTCGCACCGAGCGCCGTACCAAGGCGCCGCGGTGGATACATAAAACGAGCGAGTGCACCATTCACACTCATAATGCCCGCGCCGCCGATACCCTGAATCGCCCGCGCGACGACCAGTTCAGTGAGATCGTGCGACGTTACGCAACCCACGGAGGCTAGCGTAAAAATACACAGACCGCCGATAAAGACTCGACGATAGGTAATGATTTCCCCGAGCGCTGACATCGGCAACAGCGAGATCACGACACCCAGTTGAAACGCGCTTACGATCGCAATCGAATCAGCAGGCGAAGCCCCTAAATCACGCGCAATCGTCGGGAGCGCAACGTTAGCAATTGAGCTGTCAAGTATGCTGACAATCAAGGCTAACCAAACCCCGGCTAGCGCAAGATAGCGCCGCGGGGCGGGAAGACCTTCGTGCCGACAATCCTCCCCTGCGACACCCTCCCGTGGCACGACCGTTCCAGCCGGATCATTTAACTCAACCGAGTTATCTGTGTCCATTGCTCAATGTTGGCTCTCAGGAATGGCCACGACCAGACCGTCTAGCGCCTCAACAACCTGCAATTGGCAAGAAAGCCGGGAATTCGGGAGAACAACTTGCGCGAAATCCAGCATGCTGGCTTCCATGTCGCCCACCTTGTTTACCCTGTCTTTCCAGGACTCGTCAACATAGACATGGCACGTTGCGCACGCGCATGCACCACCGCAATCCGCATCGATTCCAGGTATCCCGTTCTTGATGGCGGTCTGCATCACGCTGTCACCATTTCGAGCATCCACGGTTCGATGCGTACCATCAGCCGTAACAAAAGTGATCTGGGGCATAGACTCTTCGCGATCAGATCGCGACCTCCTTCATTGAAATATTTGGATTGCGCAGACGCTCGATGTTGATTTCGGTCCTGGCACCGATGAGTTGACGACCCATCATGAATTCAGGCACCGCGTTTACGGCTTCAACCGCCTGGATCCGTTGATCGGCGCTGACGTGAAAGACCGCAAACTTGTCTTCGTCGGGGTCGCCCCGAATTACTATCTCGGCAACATCCATGGGCAAACCGGCAATCTGCAACTTCACATCGAACTGATCTGACCAGAACCAGGGAGTTTCGGGTTTTGGCGCCGGCAAGTTGCAGATAGATGCCGCCGCCTGCTTCGCCTGTTCAAGCGCGTTTGGCACACTCTCGAGACGCACCTTTCGGTTGTACAGTGGAAGCGGTCTACGCGTGCAATCTCCAATTGCGTAGATGTTCGGATCGTCTGTGCGCGCTGAGAGATCGACGAGCACGCCGTCATCGCATCGCAATCCAGCATGACGCGCCAATTCCTCATTTGGAACCGCACCAACTCCTACGAGGACCAAATCGGCCGGCAATTGCTCACCGTCGTCCAGGCACACGCTTGCCGCTCCATCCAGCATCTGCACGGATGTAACTGACCGGTCCAAGCGAAAAGTAACGCCGCGTTGACTGTGATAGCGAAGAAAGAAGCTCGAGAGTTGCGAGCAAGCAACCCGAGCCAAAGGACGCGCCTCCCTCTCAACTACCACGACTTCGGCGCCGAGAGCACGCGCCGACGCAGCTACCTCCAAACCCACATACCCGCCACCAACAATCACCACTCGCGCGCCGGGTTTAAGTGCGAGCTTCAATTTTTCCGCATCGGCCGCAGTGCGTAGCTCAAGCACGACAGGCAGCGATGCTCCTTCGAAAGGCGCAGTACGGGCTCGGGCTCCAGTGGCCAGGATGAGATTGTCGTAATTCACTGTTTTGCCATCCGCCATACATACTAGCCGAGCCGCGCGTTCGATGGCGTCGACACGCGTGTTGAGGTATAGCTGTATGCAGTTCTCGAGATAGAACTCTGCGGGCCTCAACCGAAGACCTTCTTCGTTTGCTTCGCCTTTGAGCCATGCCTTAGAGAGAGGTGGTCGCTGATACGGCTCCAGCGGCTCCTCCCCAATCAAGGTGATTGATCCGGCAAAACCATTCTGGCGTAGAAATGCTGCGACCGATCCCCCAGCATGGCCTGCACCAATAATCACCGTGCCAGCTGACCGCAATGAGTTGATACTTGTCTCCAACATGGCGTTCTCTCTTCAAGAGACGTTGACTGACTCACCCCATTGCAACGGCAACTCAACCAGACCGAGCGTTACACCCGTGTGGTAGGAGAGCAATGCTCCAGGCCTTACCCGCAGCTCTGGTAATCTGGGGAGCAGTTCTTCGAGCATGATGCGCAACTCCAACCGGGCAAGAGGAGCGCCAACGCACATGTGCGGTCCGGAACCAAACGCGCAATGCTGCCGTCGGTTTGAGCGATCAAAATCAACCTCAAGCGCCTGGGGGAATATCTCTTCGTCCAAGCCTGCGGCAGAGATAAGGCAAAGCACCATGTCGCCTTTACGAAGCTCTACTCCTGCGTACGTTGCGTCACGCGTGACTTCACGACCGATGCTTATGATGCTGAAACGGCGGAGCAACTCCTCGACGGCGTCAGGGATCTTTTCGGGGTTATTCAGTAGCTTCTGACGCTGATTCTCATGCTCGGCCAGATAACGCATGATGTGCGTCATCTGAGCAGCCACTGTGTCGAGTCCTCCATTGAAAAGCGTAATGAGGATCGACAGCATCTCTTCGCGACTAAGCGATCGTCCGTCGACTCGCGTCCTCAGCAACGAAGGCATGATGTGACCACCGCTTTTTTCCGGATCTACCAATTGTTCGTCGAGCCAACCACTGAGATAGGCAATCGACTTCTCATGCGCGTCGTTAGATTCTTGTTGCGACACGCCATGAAAATAGCTCTGCACCCAGCCGATCATTTCGTCGCGTCGTTCAAGCGGCAGACCGCACATTCGCATGAAAATCTCAACCGGCATACGCATGGCGAAGTCGCGTACAAACTCAGCTTCGTTGCGTGTGGCCAACTCGTTCGCCAACCCGCGGGCAGTGGCGCGAATTGCTGGAGTGAGTTCGTCCAGGATCCGATGGCCGAAAAGTTCCACGACACTAATCCGGTACTTGCCGTGCTCAGGAGGGTCCATGTGGTGCGGGATCGACGGAACCGTACGTTCCACACGAGGTACCCGAATATTTCGGCTGGAGAAAAGTTCGCAATTTCGCAGGATGTCGATGACAGTCTCACGCTTCGCGGCACACCAATGGCCGCCGAGCTCCGGCGAGTAGAAAAAGCCTGGACCGGTTCCCAAGTCGTGTAACACGGTCCACGGATCGGCGACCATTGCTTCGCCAGTCCGATAGTTAAAGGACACAACCCGGTCCGCCGGAACATCATTCAACCTTCCATGCACTGGACAACCCATTTTCGCTCCTGTTTATCGCGCCCCAGGACCCAACCCCTTTCTCGGGATAAATGTTCATAATGGGACTATTGTACCATTTAAAAAAGCGCGTGTCAAGCACGGAACGAGGCTTCGTGGTGGTCATCGTTGATGTGTTCGCGCCTGGACAGCAACAGCCGCCGACCTCCAGGCTTTTGAGGCATTGCACTCTGACGAGCTATTTGCTGCTACTCACCATGAAATCGACACCTACACATCTTTTTATGGTACGTTAGTCCCACGAAGGAAATTCGCACCATGAAGGAGATGTCCAATCCAACAGTCGCTTACTTTGGTGGGAGCTGACTCGCCAGCCTCAGCGCTGGCAAGGCGAGACGACGAGACGTGAGGGGCGACTGACTACGAGTTCCTGTGGTCCCGTTGCTCGCCGTTGCGTGGAGATAAACCGGCTTTCCCTGAACGAGATGCTTGCTTGCAAATGAGTTGCTGCAACTCAACGACATGCTTGATGTTGAACGCCGGACAACGGAGTCACGTTCGGGCCACATCTGACAGCCTCATAACCAACATTCTTTTCCTGGCCATGGCAATGACCCTACAATCGAGAACTCTGTTTATCACTGGTGCAAGTCGCGGTATTGGTCTCGCAATCGCCCTCCGAGCGGCGCGAGGCGGCGCCAACATCGTTATCGCCGCCAAAACTGTCGAGTCTCACCCAAACCTACCTGGGACGATTTATACCGCCGCGGAAGAAATCGAAAGCGCCGGCGGTACGGCTCTTCCTCTTGTCGTGGACGTCCGTGATGAAGGGAGCGTTGTCCGCGCATTTGACGAGGCTGTACAGCGTTTTGGTGGTATCGATATATTGGTAAACAATGCAAGCGCCCTTTCGCTTACCGACACGCCGTCGACAGATATGAAGCGGTACGACCTGATGCAGCAGATCAACGTCCGAGGCACTTATCTCTGCACTCGAACGGCACTACCTTATTTAAGCCGCGGAGCGAATCCACATGTACTGAACCTCTCTCCTCCACTCGACCTCGATCCGAAGTGGTTCGGTCCGCATGTTGCCTACAGTATTGCGAAATTCGGCATGAGTCTTTGCACATTAGGCCAGGCACGTGAATTCAAGTCACTAGGCATCGCCGTCAACTCGCTCTGGCCCGTTACCACTATCGACACAGCTGCAGTCCGCAACAAACTCGGAGATATGGCCAACTCCAGTCGGAATCCCGAGATCATGGCGGATGCGGCATACGCAATTCTGACAAAGCAGGCAACAGAAGTGACGGGCAACTTCTTTTTGGATGAACAAGTACTGCGCGAAGAGGGAGTTACAGATTTCTCGTCTTACGCACGGCATCCACTCGCACCATTGACCGCAGACTACTTTGTTAGCGACCAGATCCTCGACAGCTTGCCGACTGAGCTAGTCCGCCTGCCGCAGTGACACGAGTCGTAGCGTCGCATGTTCCCCGCCAAGGCTCTCCATCGCAACATTCGCGCTGCAAAGCCTTGGTACTCTATCCCGTAATTCGCTACGACGTGCGAGGCCGACGACGGCGCCGCCTTTGCGGCGGCTGCAACACCTAACATCCTCTTCGGAACGTCGGGGCCCTCACAAACTGGATAGATCGCCCTCTGAGATGTAAAGGAGCGCGAAAGTGGTCCGCCTCGCGAAGGAGGTGCGGCCACCTCGCAAAATCCGCGTTACCCCTTCCTGGCAAGGGCCGTGTAGCCACGGACAATCCGAAGCGTACTATCCAGGGGTCCCTCCCTTCTCTCGAAGGACACCCGCACTGTTACCTCAGATGGCACCGCCCCCTCTAAAGTTCGAGGGCGTGCCACTTCTCACGACGATCGGCCGAGAACTGGTGATCTGCAGTTGCAAGGTAACCGCCGTCCACCAATAGATCGACACCCGTCATCAAACTAGCGGCCGGAGAAGTTACGAATCGAATAACCTCGGCAATCTCTGACGCCGATCCGAGCCTTCCAAGTGGTGAATCGTTCCCGCGATGATCAAGACCGGCCTGTCTTTGCGCCCCCATCGTTGTGTCACCGAGTACACCCGGAGACACTGAAAGCAATCGCCCCTGCCGCTGGCCCCAAGCATAAGCTCGACGCTGCACCTGCAGAATTGTTCCACGCTTGGAAGTTGCATAGGCCAAGCGATGTTTCGGCGTTGTGGGAGCCTCGGCTTCGACGACTCGTGCCAAGTCCGCCGGCCCCTGTGTGGGCTCCAACAATAAGGAGTCGAACCGATGCCCAAGCGTTCTATGTCCTGCCATTGAGGCCACACAAACCCCCACCACTCCGGGTTTTACCAGGGGTTCGAAGGCGTCCAGTATATTGATAGTTCCATATAGATTCACTGCATAAATGATCTCGGGGGGTGTAGGTGGCGCGACGCCAGCGGCATGAATCAGTACCGCAAATCCGCCCATGCCGTTTGCGGCCTCCGCCAGGGCACTTGCATCCGCCTGACGCGTGATGTCCGCGGGCATCGCAACAGCATTCAGTCCTTCGGCGTGGAGCGTACTAACTGTCGAATTGACCGCATCCGGCCGAAGATCCGAAATTAGAATTCGGTGGTCGCGAAACCGCCGCGCGCAGGAGAGTCCAATATGACCGGCACCGCCGGTGATGACCGCAAGGGGCAATCTACTGCTATCGTCTGTCATGGTTCGATCCCGTCAAAGATTCGAGGCAGCAGGTTATGATTTTGGTAATTCAACATTCATATAGAAACGCATGGCAGGACGCCGCCCGTCTGGTGGAAAGACTCGCCATGCACCATCCTCGTGTTTGAAAAATACGATGGAAAGGGCCTTACTTGAGGAGCGAGCCTCAACTCGAACGGAGCGACTGTAACCCATGCCGCTCCATTTGAATCGGGTTACTCGGATAGGTGCAGTTGCAAACCATTTCTCAACAACTGACCGCAAACAGATTTCTGCGCTTTTCATCGACGTCTCCTTCCAGGCTGCAGCGAACCGGCCGCCTCAGCCTGCGGCTCAACTACGCCTTAACGAAATGCGCCCGTAGAGTGCTCGGGATCGCCTGGTTGCCTACTTCAACATACGGCCTTGATATAGTAACCGTGTTTCGTTATGGGATGTAAATCCCATAATAGATCAACTAGCGATGAGGTGCAAGCTTTGAGTGTGCATCAGAGGGCTTCGATGATGGTGACGTTCGCAATGCCACCGCCTTCGCACATTGTCTGCAAGCCATACCGCTTTCCACGCGCGCGCAGAGCATGCACTAGCGTTGCAGCAAGCTTGGCCCCGGAGGCACCGAGCGGATGCCCCAAGGCAATCCCTCCTCCATTCACATTGAGGCGATCTGGATCCGCATCAACGGCCTGTAGCCAGGCGAGCGGTATCGGTGCAAACGCTTCATTGACTTCGTAGAGGTCGATTTGATCGATTGATAGGCCTGCTCGCTTCAGTGCTCTTCGCGTGGCCGGAATTGGCTCTTCGAGCATGACAATCGGGTCCCCTGCAGTAACCGTAAGATTGAGAATCCTGGCAAGGGGCGTCAGTCCATGCGCCTTCAATCCATGCTCATTGGCCACCAGAACGCCGGCGGAACCGTCGCAGATCTGACTTGCGTTTGCTGCACTTAATACGCTGCCGTCCCGCAATAGCTTTACCGATCCAATCGACTCTGCTGTCGCACCGAACCGGATACCTTCGTCGACAACGTGTGACTCCCCATTCACCTCAAGTGGCACAATCTCGGCTCGAAAGGCCCCTGCATTGGTGGCTGCTGCGGCCCGCTGATGGCTCTTCAAGGCGTACTGGTCGAGCTGTTCCCGACTAAACCCGTATTTCTCAGCAATTAGTTGGGCTCCGGTGAACTGGCTAAAACCATCCACTCCATAGCGTCTGCGGATTTGTTCACTCCAGGGGCCACCTAATCCTGCTTTCAATGCGAGGCTTGTCGGCGTACCCATTGGAACGCGACTCATGCTCTCGACGCCAGCCGCAATCACGACGTCTTGCGTGCCCGACATGACCGCCTGCGCTGCGAAATGGAGAGCCTGCTGGGATGAGCCGCACTGCCGGTCGATTGAAACGGCCGGAACGCAATCTGGTAGCCTGGATGCCAAGACGGCGTTACGCCCAATATGGAAGCTCTGCTCACCAACCTGGCTCACGCAGCCAAAGATGACGTCTTCTATGGCGCCGGGATCAATTCCACAACGATCGACCAGCGCATTCAGCACTTCTCCTGCCATATCAGCCGGATGCCAATCGGCGAGTTTGCCGGCGCGGCGACCACCGGCAGTCCGGACCGCCTCGACAATGTATGCGTTCATACCGCGCTTTCCCGATGACTTAGACTGGCGTTGCGCTTAGAAACGAATGCCTGGATACGGTCACGAGTTTGCGACGTTCGGCTGAGTTCAGCGATCGCCCTCGCTTCGTCTTCCATCTGTGTCTCGAAACTCGACTCCAGACTTGAAAGCAGCAGATTCCGTGTTCTTCCGATTGCGGCGGTGGTCGATCTCCCGAGTTGTGCAACTATCGCCCTAGTCTCATCAGCCAGAAGTTCGTCATCCACCGCGCGTGTAACCAGACCTAACTCGGCCGCATCGTCTGCACCTAGCCGCTTGTTCGTCAAGACAATTTCTTGAGCCCGGCGCAGGCCGACAAGACGAGGAAGGAGCCACGTTGAACCACCATCCGGGGAAAGGCCAATGCCCGTATAGGCCGGAGTAAAGTGCGCCGAACGAGCGGACAGAGCGATGTCTCCGAGAACCGCCAAGCTGAGCCCAGCGCCAGCCGCCGGACCGTTTATAGCGGTTATCAACGGCTTCTGCATCCTTGCGAGCCGCGCTATGGCCATATGCAAGTACGCAGTCAGTTCTTTCAACAAAGAAGGCACCGCATCGCCGGCAGACACAAATTCCCCTACATCGCCTCCTGTACAAAAGAACCGTCCTGCACCCGTGAGCACGACGCAGCCTATCGAATCATCTTCGTCGCAATCGATAGCGGCCTTCATCAACGCCTTCGCCAATGAGAGGTCGATTGCATTGCCTACGGCGGGCCGGTTCAGTGTCAACTTCGCAACGGACCCATCGCGCTCAAAGAGCAAAGTAGCTGACGAGTTCATGAGTGTGCTCCTTGCGACTGTTCCCAGGCTCGCTGTGCCACAAACGGCAGCGCGGCGACCAACTCCTTCGCATGGGGCGAAGCCGCCGAGCCACGCTTCCAACGTGCTTTGATGCCATGAAAGATCGCTGCGACTCGAAACATATTGAAGGCGACGTAGAAGTTCAGGTTCGCGATACCGTCACGTCCCGTATGAGCACAGTAGGCAGCCACGTATTCATCTTCGCTTGGGATGTTCAGCTCACTTAGATTTTCGCCTTCAAGGCCCGCGATGATCAGCGGTGGCATACGGTACATCATCACGTTGTACGCAAAGTCGGCAAGTGGATGGCCTAACGTCGACAATTCCCAGTCCAGGACGGCCAGAACGCGGGGCTCCGTAGGATGGAATATCATGTTGTCGACGCGGAAGTCACCATGCACGATGGTAGTTTCATCGTCAGCCGGAATGTGTGCGGGTAGCCATTCCATCAACTTCTCGAAATGCGGATCCCGACCGGCCTCAACGTCACCTGTGTATTGTTTGGACCAACGCGCAATCTGCCGCTCGAAGTAGTTACCGGGGCGCCCGAAATCGGTCAAGCCCACCGACCGGTAGTCGATGCTGTGCAACTTCGCGAGCGTTTCGTTGATCGCGTAGAAGTAGCGCGGTCGCTCGTCACGGATAACATCCGGGAACGTCGCGTCCCAGAGGACTCGCCCCTGTACGAAGTCCATCACGTAAAACCACGTGCCAATCACCGCATCGTCCATGCACATGCCGTGCAGATGAGGGACAGGGAAGTCTACGCTTTCAAGCGCTTGCAACACCCGTGCCTCGCGCTCCACAGCGTGCGCGCCTCGCAAAATATCGCCCGGCGGCTTGCGCCGGATTACGTACGCTTTGTCGGGGGTGTTCACCTTGTAGGTGGGATTCGACTGTCCGCCCTTGAATTGTTCGACCGTTACTGGACCTCGAAATCCTCTCACGTTCTCAGTCATCCATTGCGTCAGGCTGGCGATGTCAAAGCGGTGTTCACTGCGGACCTCCGATGTCCCATTGAATGAAATAGCCTCTTTCATTGAGCCATCCTCCCCATGGCATCCTTTCTGATCCTGTTGGCGAGCGACCATTTGTGCACTTCTGTGGGCCCGTCGTACACTCGAAATGCGCGTATCTCCCGGAAAACTTTTTCGACTATCGTGTCGCCCGTCAAGCCTGTCCCGCCCATTACCTGAACGCAACGGTCTGCGACACGGAATAGTGCTTCGGATACAGCAACCTTAGTCATGGAAGATTCGCCAATACCCTTCGCGCCGCTGTCCAGCACCCCTGCGCACCAGTCGATCATCAACTCGGCCTGCTTCAGGTCAATTTGATTCTCCGCGAGCATGAAGCCTACGCCCTCGTGCTCAATGAGTAGTTGACCAAACGCACGACGCTTTACTGCGTACGCGGTTGCAATCTCTTGAGCCCGGATGCACGCACCAAGCCAACGCATGCAGTGTGTGAGTCGAGCAGGTGCCAGACAAATCTGGGCATACTTGAAGCCTTCTCCACTCACTCCGAGTATCTGGCTCTCGGGGACACGAAGACCATCAATCCGCACGATGGCGTGACCTCCAGGCATCGAATCGTCAAGCGTGTCGAGAACACGCTCGATGCGAATCGCTGGATCCGGCAATGCAACCAGGAACATCGTCGCGCCCTGCTCGGAGCGAGCCATAACGATGCCCATGCCGGCGCCGTCAGCTCCCGTGATAAATGCTTTGCGACCGTCGATCACCCAAAAATCGCCATCCCGTCGAGCGGTAGTCAGCATCATTGACGGATCGGAGCCAGCACCGTTGTCTTCGGCCGGTTCGGTCATGAAAAAGGCGGAGCGAACCCGACCTTCGATGAGCGGCGTTAAAAATCGATCTTTTTGCGCGGGCGACGCCACTCTTCCCAAGAGGTACATGTTCCCTTCGTCGGGTGCGGCGACATTGAGCGCGAGCGGTCCAAGGGGTGATAAACCCGCCGCACGCAAAACCAAAGCGGTTTCTCCATGGGTCAGATGACTGCCATCGGGAAGTACATTGGGCGTCAGCAGCCCTTCGGCGCGCGCCATGTCCCTAATTTGCTGCACGAGTTCGTCACCCGGACCGTGCAGGCCCTGGCGAGGATCACGCTCAAAAGGCACGACATGTTTGCGGACGAACATCTCGACGCGCTCAGCTAGCCGACGGCCTCGGTCAAGATTTGGAGTAGTAGAAAAATCGTTCATCGCGGTGCCATCCTGATCGCGCCATCAAGTCGAATCGTTTCGCCGTTAAGCATTGGATTGCGCACGATACTTTCTACTAGGTGCGCATACTCCTGTGGTTTGCCCAAGCGCGCGGGAAACGGAACCTGACTCCCGAGTGAATCTTGAGCTTCTTGAGGCAAAGCAGCCAACATCGGCGTCCAGAACCATCCCGGCGCAATCGTCACAACCCGGATTGATAGTGACGCCAGGTCTCGAGCCATCGGAAGTGTCATGGCGACCACGCCGCCTTTTGACGCTGCGTATGCGACCTGTCCGATCTGCCCTTCGTAAGCAGCGACACTCGCTGTATTGATGATCACGCCGCGCTCTTCTGCAAGCGGCTCGATCTCGCTCAGCCGTGCCGCGAATCGGGAACTCACAATGAAGTTACCGATCAGGTTCACCTCTATGGTGTCTCGGAACTGACGCAAACTGTGCGGCGCTGCATCGCGACCTACCGTTTTTGCGCCAAGCGCCACGCCGGCACAGCCAACGAATACGCGTGCAACGCCGTGAAAGCGCTCCGCCTCGTCGAGAGCGGCTATAACGTTGTCCTCTCGAGAAATATCTACCTTTACGAACCGCCCTCCGATCGCTTGGGCCTGTGCACGGCCAGCTTCTTCGTTCAAGTCGAAGATCGTTACCTTGGCCCCCAGCGCGGCCAAGTGACGTGCTGTTGCCCCACCCAGACCAGAAGCCCCGCCCGTGACAATCACGGCGAGTCCAGCTATCTCCATGCTCATCTCCTCATGTCACAACATCAAGGGCGACCTCAGGCGGTGCTGATTGCATCCCTCAATTCGATCCCCATTTCGGGTATAGAAACCCGTTGTGGTACTACAGTACCATACAAAATGAGATCACTCAATGCGATTGCGAGCAGGACTATGTACAGGTGCCGTGCGGCGAGGACCGTGTCGGGTATGTACGTTGGATGAAAAGAAGACGTCCGATTCATCTGCAGGCCGTCCTTCTCTGAACTGCCCGTAATGCCTCGTCGGTTCGGGCAGAGATTCGCCCATGTTGTTCGCACGGGGCACACTTACGTCTGACGATTATTTGCTCAGCGCCTCTCGGTTTTAGTCGCTAAGTATTGATTTCATTCAGTGGGAATCCGCCACTTTTTAGCGCTGCATGGTCGTTCACGCGTCTCGCCGATCTCAATCGACGGCCTCCAGGGAGCGAAGTGCGGAACTTTCGCTTTTACCTTGACGACGTCGAAAACGACGCTTATCGTACTTAAATCCCATTTCGGAACTCTATTTCCTTGTCGTGCTCCGAACGCAACGTGGGATAGGAGACAGTCTCGACGAGCCGATCTCGGCGCCGCGAGATGAGAACACAAAACTGCAAACTGACAGAGGTCCATTATCTTGGCCCATCATCCTTCTTTGAACGACACACAGCAATCCGCTGAGCCACGTGCTGGCGCACGTGCGTGGTATGCCGTCGGCCTGCTGCTATGTCTATACATCCTGTCTTTTTTTGGTCGACAAATCATTTCGCTTTTGGTGGAGCCCCTCGAGAAGGGCTTGGGTTTAACCGAGGTCCAGATCGGACTCCTGATTGGCTTCTCGTTCACGCTGGTTTACGCCATTGGCGGAATAGCGTTTGGATGGCTGGTCGACACCTTTCCACGAAAGCTGATTATCTTCGTCGGCACAATTGTCTGGGCCTTGAGTTGCATCGGCTGTGGCCTTACCACGTCGTTCGGATGGCTCTTCGTCGCTCGCATGGGTGTTGGCATCGGAGAAGCAACGTTGATGCCGGCGGCATATGCTCTCCTGAGCGACACATTCCCACGGCGGCGGCTAGCCACTGCACTGGGAATTTTTTCGTTTGGCGCCACGTTTGGTATCGCAATGTCTCTCGGTCTCGGTGGTTATCTACTGGCGCTGTTTACTCACTCTCGTGGGATAGAAACGCCCTTGGGCCACCTTGACCCGTGGCAAGCGGCGTTTGTTATATCGGGGTGTCCTCCACTTGTCTTCGGCCTGCTCGCGCTGACATTGCCTGAGCCCACTCGGAAAAAACGGGCCTTCGGGCATCCGCCCGCTGCCACTTCGCTACTCACCGTGCTTCGTCGGCGTCGAGGCATCATGGCCGCCCAGTTCGCGGGATTCTCCATGAATGCATTGATGGGCTACACCCTGATGGCGTGGGCACCAGCATTCATGGGCCGGAGCTACGGCTGGAGACCGGGCGAGATCGGTCCAGCGCTGGCGCTTGCTCTCGGCCTAAGTGGCGCTATCGCCACTCTTGGCTGTGGATACCTGGCGGATCGCATGTGGGCACGCGGCATAAAGGGCAGCCATTACATGATCGCAGCGTCAGCTCTAGCCGTCTCTTCCCCATTCGGCGCCGTCGCCTTTCTCTCACCCAGTCCATGGATTTTTCTTGTGGGAATATTCGTGGTGTATTTTGCGGCAGCGGTCGGACTCAACATGGGCGCCACCTCACTTCAATTGCTTACGCCGCCTGCTTTGAGGGGGCGTTTGTCCGGTCTGTATCTTTTCTGCACTAATATGATCGGGGCCGGCCTCGGTCCGCTGATCGTCGCGATGATGACACAGCATCTGTTTCATGACCGCGCCAAAGTCGGGATTGCGATGGCTATCGTGACTCCCACCGCCGCGTTGACTGGCGCAATCATTCTCGGCCTTGCATGGCGTCGGTATGCGAAGTTGATTAGGGTTGCCGACGATGCAATTGATGAAGTGGAGTCGGTAGACATCGCGGTGCCTGGCGTCGCGGCATTAGGGACGAAATCATAACGTTACGACACTGGCGTTCGTCGAATACTCGCGTTGCTAGATCATTGTTGGATTGGTCTATGGCAGATAACGGACGCCTGAATGTCGAGATAAGAGTCGCATCCAATATGTCCCGGGTGGCATCGCCACGAGTGAGTCCGTTCCACCAACCATCGAAATTTGCCAAGCCCACTGCCGTGTCCGGTCCGGCGCTTCGCGATCACGGGCTTGATGCCGAAGTCGCGAAGCGCCTGTCGATAGGCTCGGAATCAAAGCCGCGATCGGCGTAGATGATTTCGGGCTTCCGCAGTGGCCACCCGCGTGCGCCGCGAATCGGTGGAATCGCGTCGACACGCGGCAGCAACGGGGCGACGTCGTTGCGGTTGGCGCCCCTCAGGATCACGCTAACTGGAGCGCCGTTGGCATCTACGAGGATGTGGTATTTCGAACCGGGTCGCGCACGATCCACGGGGTTCGGACCAGTTTTCGCCCGCCCCAACAGCTCGCACCGACGACGAGTCCACAGCAGCGCGGGAAAAATCAGCTGGTCGGCCTCGCGCAAGTTCGCGAGTAACAATTCGTGCAGCCGGTCCCATACGCCAGCCTCGTGCCAGTCGCGAAGCCGTCGCCAGCAGGTCGCGCCCGACCCAAAGCCAAGGTTGGTCGGCAGGTGGTTCCAGCGAAGCCCTGTCCTGAACACAAACAGGATGCCGTTGAGCGCAGCCCGATCCGATACGGGAAGGCGGCCTGGATACTTGTTGCGCCGTGGCTTCGGTGACGGCAGCAAAGGTTCGATCAGTGTCCACAATTCATCGTCAATGATTGGCGCTTGCATCCTTGGGATGCCAAAGGTTAACAGCTCTCCGGGAAAGTAAACGGCGCCCATGGGGTCTTTTTGAACTAGCCTCTTAATAAGTGCCTCGGCAGCGCTGTGCTTCAAGTCTGAACGGAAGACAGCTCACCCACGACCGGGACAATACTGAGGCTATGTGACTGCGACGGACCGCCCCCGCCAGTCGTCTGCTGCCGGCAATACGTTCGTATTCAGGCTGCATCACGGACGCGTGATCGAAGGCAGCCGTGGGTTGCAACAGCGCCCCTTCCTTGATCCTGCATGCGCATTCGTGTGCAATGCGATAGAAGTTGTGGAGCGGACGTTCACTGATGCGCACGCCATCATCAATTCCGGTGCTGTGCGTGTCGTTGCCTACGGTCTCGCGGTTGACAGAGGGATCACCGATGGCGTTCACGCCCAATACGCGCGTAGTTGTGACGCTCCAGTCTGCATGGAATCGATGCCTGGTAGCACTTTGACCGTGCCGTGAATACTGAGCCGCCCAAACGCGTTGGGCTTACCGCGACACCCAGGGCGGTTCAAACAGCACCTTCGTTCATGTTGTCAAAGGTCTAAGTGCATGGAGCGCCAGCCGATCTCTAGAACCGATGCTGGATACCTAGTTGTATGCCTCTAGGGTCGGCACCGGGGTACGCAACCGGAATCCCCCCCGTCGGAGCACTGTTAAGCGTGAAAGTTGCGTGATTGTGATTGTCCAAAAATGCTGCGCTTGCGTACAGGGTGGTACGCTTTGAGACGAAATACCAGTACATCAGCCCAACCTGGTCACCTCCATTGCCCATGCCAGACCTGTCGTGGGCGTGAGCGCCACCGAAGGAAAGCATTGATGAAACGCTGAATTGATAGCTGGCTGATAGCGCAAAAACGTCCTTATCAACTAGACCTGTGATTTTTGCGTTGTGATATGCAGCAAAAACTCGAAGCGGCCCGAATGCGTAGTTGGCCCCGGCGAACAGCGCGTTGAGCGTGGAACTACCTTTGAAGTTGGTAACCCGTTGATAGCCTATTGCAGAATTTAACGACCCGCGACTGTATTCAACGGCGAGGTTATAGGCGGCAATACCGTTATCCGGTTTCGTATTTGCGTCACGCAGACTTACCATGACCTGGCCGGTAAGTCCATGGAAGTTCGGGCTCAGATACGTAATTGCGTTATTTTGTCTTGCCGAGATACTTAAAAAACTGTCCATGCCGGATGCCAACGTGTTGACGGTGAATGCATCAAGCACACCAGTCACCGGTATGTACACGGGCGAGTTCTGTAGTCCGACTCGTACCTCACCCCAGGGAGCAGCCACTCCAACCCAAGCCTGACGGCTAAACGCGAGCGCAGGATTAGATGCGGCGCCAGTGGTAGATGAAATCCCCTGCTCAAGGGTAAATTTTATTTTGTAACCAGCCCCGATGTCTTCCGTACCTATCAAGCCAAATCTAGACCCGTTCAATCCCCCAGAATCCATTCTTACCGTCGCGCCACTTCCAGCATTTGTGACTTCCAAGCTGGTATCGAGGATTCCATAGAGAGTAAGGTTACTTTGTGCCCGAACCTGAGTAGAAGTTAGAAGCAGAGCAATCAACAATCCAGATAAGTATTGCCTCACAAGTATCTCCATACCATGTACTACTGATTATTTTGTTTTATCTCAAAATCGTAACGGGCATCCCGCCACTCATGCAATTGACAGGACCAGGAAAGCTGTGACATCGATCGGTGTCGTGATGCGGGGGCACGATCGACCCAACCGTTGTACGGCCGCACCGCTCGACAGCGATTCACGGCCATGACCGCCAGACTGGCAACGCAAAACGACCCAAAAGTACAGACAATTGAAAGCGGACATGATGAGGAAAAACGCATTCTGGACCTCACGTCTTATTATGGTAATATAGTCCCATTAGCGCATATCGGTGAATACCCGCGGCGTGGTCGGATAGTCCTCGACATGCCTCCCCCCGTCGATAGCGACGACTTGAACGTCGCATGAGAAAGGCATCGGCGACTGCCCCGGAGAGTGGACACGACTGCAATGTGGTGATCACGTCGATTGCCGCCAGGATCGGCTACGCTGGCTAGACGCAGCGCAACTGGCTGCGTCAGGAAAAACGGAATCGGTGCCTGCGGATCGACACCACGACGACACCAGGCATTCGGATCGGGCGTCGTGTACTCGCTCTAAAAATCGCAAGTCGTTTTTCTGAAACCAGGGTCAGCAACATGAGAAAGTCGAGAATTGAAACGGCCGAAACAAGGAAGCGCATCGTCGCAACAGCTTCCAGGGTATTTATAACCAGGGTCTCGGCGCAACAGGCATCGCCGACGTCATGGTTGCTGCCGGCCTGACGCAAGGCGGCTTCTTTCGGCATTTCCGGTCGAAGGGGCAACTGGTTGCCGAAGCCAACGTCGCAGCGTTCGGGCAACTGATGGAGATGTTCGAGCGTGCCATCGTCGGCAAGCCGCCAAGGGAAGCGCTCGATACCATCGTTTCTCTCTATCTTCACCAACTTCAGGGCAAAGACCCGGCGTACTTGTGTCCTTTGGCAAATCTGGGCAGTGAACTTCGGCACGCCGACGAACAGGTCAAGGCGACGACCGTAGACTGCTACGAGCGCCTGGTTCGACTTGTCGCCGAGCAAACGCAGCAGCTAGGTATTGCGGGGCATGCAGACGTCGCCAATGCGATTGTTTCGACGTTGGTGGGTGCAGTGACGCTGTCCCGACTCGCCCCTGATCCAGGCACGGAGGAGACGATCCTGCTGAATACGCAAAAACGTCGTTCGCGTTCTATTGCAGTGTTCGCCACAAGCAAATGTCCCAGCACGTAAGCGTCGGAGTTCGCAAGCAGAGAGTGCATAAACCATTGAGTGCTGATTGGCTGGCCAATCAACACATCTCGTTTAAAGACGCCAGAGCTGCCGCTCCTTTCCATCGTGCCGAAACGCGCCGCCTGGTTTTCCGCGCGCAATGGCCGGCGAGCGGCGAGTCAAAGCGTCACCGACGATTGGCCCGTATCGGCGGGGGAAGCGGACGTCCGCGAGTCTTCTAGTCGGCCAAATCAAGCAACAACTGTCGACGACCGTCTTTCAATATTTCGTCAGCCAAGTCTGGATCAGCGTCAACCACTGCACGCGACAGCATCAAAGTCCCGACCAATCGACTTAAGATCGAAATAGCCTTCCTTCTGCGCTCTCTTTTATTTGTGCCGTTAAGCGCGTCGGCGAGGCAATCAAGATTCGACGCAACCCCATCAGCGTAGGACTTGCGTGCCCCCGCGCTCAGTCGCCGGACGTCGCCGGCGAAGGTCGATACCGGGCAGCCGGAATCAATGTCGCTCCGATGATCGGGGGAGAGGTACAAATCGATCTGACGCTTGATGGGATCCACCCCCATCGCGCTGGACTGTTCGATGGCTGCGACTAGTCGATTTGTGCCGTCCTCCATGGCTTTGTTCATCACCGCTGCCACCAACGCATCCTTCGACTCGAAATGGTTGTAGAAGCCGCCCTGGGTGAAGCCTGCGGCCTTGGTCAGCTCGGTCAGTCCCACCGCATCTACGCCGCGCTCGCGGAAGAGCTTTTCCGCAGCGGCAATGATCGACTGCCGATTTTCATTGGCTTGCTGTCTTGAGACACCCATGAACTGTCCTCCTCGCCTGCGCGTTACTTTTTACCATTTTTCCATAAAACGATGGCGAATGCCATTGACATTGGCGGACCGCGTCATATCATTATCAAATCGATGGTGATCACCATTGTGAAGCACTTTTAGCTCCAGGCGCCCGAACGTTCGGCACCCTGATCCACGAGGCGGTTTATGGGTAAGTTGGCACTGGGAAACCGCATCCTGGCCGACCGGATCGGCGATGAGCTCGACGAGTGGAACGGGGATCAGATTTTCGAGGGTGCAAGCGAATGGATACGGAAACGAAACCAGAGCGCGGCCAGGTGCAAGAAGGCGATGCCCTGCATGGTCGCAAACGGTCCTCGGCCAGGTTGTGGATGACTGCCGGGATAGCGATAGTAGTCATGGGATCTACATGGTTCGCGCACTCGCGTGGCGGAAGCGGTTCCCCTGCGGATACGCGCTCTGCGCAGCTTCCGCAAGTCGCGGTGAGCAAGCCTCTCATGCACGAACTCGATACGCGGCTCGGCTTCCTTGGACAGTTCTCTGCAGTCGACCAGGTCGAACTGCGCGCTCAGGTCGGCGGTACGCTTACGGGCATATACTTCAAGGATGGGGACATCGTCCACAAGGGCGATTTGCTTTTCACCATTGACCCGGTCCCCTATGAGATCAGGCTTGCTCAGGCGAACGCCCAGCTTGAAACGGCGACAGCCCGGCTCGTGCTCGCTGACCAGGAACTGCGCCGGGCGCAGGAACTTGAACGTAACGACGCAGGAACGGCGCAGGACGTCGAACAGCGCACGTCCGACCGGCAGGCCGCCCAGGCTGCACTGGACGATGCGAGGGCTCAGATCCGCGATGCCCGGTTCGATCTCGACCATTGCCATATCACGGCGCCATTCACCGGCCGCATCGGCGCGCATCTTGTTTCGGTGGGTAACCTGATTGCTGGCAGCCGCGCGGCGACCAGCCCAACGACGTTGCTTGCCACGCTTGTCTCGCTTGATCCCATCCATCTGGATTTCGATATGAGCGAGTCCGATTTCCAGACTTTTTCCCGATATCAGACGCATCTCAAGGGTACGCCGGTTGAGAAAGTCGAGCTTGCGCTCGGCAGCGAAAAAGGATTCACGCGGCAAGGCGACCTCGACTTCATAAACAACGTACTCGACCGGTCGAGTGGGACGATTCATGCCCGGGCTACGGTGCCGAATCCCGACCTTCTCCTGACCCCGGGGGAGTTTGCCCGCGTAAGGCTGGTTGTTGCTCATCCTGTGCCGACGTTGCTCATACCGGACGCCGCGGTGGTGCCGGATCAATCCCAACACGTTGTCATGACCGTCTCCTCCGACGGCACCGTCGCGCCCAGGCAGGTCGAGATTGGCGACATTCGTGGTGGTCTGCGGGTCATCCGGTCCGGCCTCACAACGAATGACCGCGTGATCGTGGATGGGCTGCCATACGCAGCGCCCGGAGCAAAGGTCACGACGCGGGACGACACGATCCGTTATGCCGCCAGTCAGGACTAGGATCGAGCCCAAACCATGCGCATTGCTCATTTCTTCATTGACCGCCCACGCTTCGCCACTGTTGTAAGCAGTTTTCTGACGCTGATGGGACTCGGTGCGATGTTCGTTCTTCCGGTCGCGCAGTATCCGGAAATTGTCCCGCCGACCGTGCAGATCACGACGTCCTATCCAGGTGCCTCCGCGGAAACCATTGCACGCACCGTAGCGACGCCGCTCGAGCAGCAGATCAATGGCGTCGAGAACATGCTCTACATGAGCAGCCAGTCGACCGGCGACGGAAAGCTTACGGTCACTGTGACATTCCGGATCGGTACCGACCTGAACGTCGCACAGATGCTCACGCAGAACCGCGTGCAGGACGCATTGCCGCGACTGCCTGAGGATGTCCAGCGTCTGGGCGTGCAGGTGAGAAAGGCGACACCCAGCATACTTCTGGCCGTTCACCTGTACTCGCCAGACAAGACGCACGACACGCTGTACCTCTCGAACTACGCAACCTTGCACGTGAAGGACACGCTCGCGCGGCTGCAAGGCGTTGGCGACGTACAGTTCCTTGGCGCACGCGAGTACGCCATGCGCATCTGGCTCGACCCTGACAAGGTGGCCGCAAACTATCTCACCGCCAGCGAGGTACTGGCGGCATTGCGTGCCCAGAACCTGCAGGTCTCGGCCGGTATCCTGAATCAGCCACCGGCGCCCGGGAGCCAAGCGTTTCAGATCAACGTCGAGGCACTGGGTCGGCTCTCCACGCCCCAGCAATTTGCCGATGTCGTCGTGAAATCCGACAACCAGGGACGCGTGACGCGCATACGCGACATTGGCCGCGTCGAGGTTGGCGCAGCCGACTATGGTTCTACGTCCTTTATGGATCGCAGCGACTCCACGCCCCTGCTGATCTACGCCGAGCCTGGCGCGAACTCGCTTGCGGTCGAGCATGAAGTCCTGTCCGCCATGCAGGTTCTGAAGCAGGACTTCCCCCAGGGGGTGGATTACAAGATCATCTACGATCCCACCACCTTCATCGGCCAATCGGTCGACGAGGTGGTCGTTACCATCTTCGTCGCGATCCTGTTGGTTGTCGGCGTCGTCTTTCTGTTCCTCCAGAACTGGCGAGCAACGATTATCCCGGTCGTTGCGATCCCGGTCTCTCTGCTCGCGTCATTCATCGTTCTCGCGGCGTTCGGGATATCGGTCAACAACCTGTCTCTATTTGGCCTCGTGCTGGCGGTCGGCATTGTGGTCGATGATGCGATCGTTGTGGTCGAAAACGTCGAACGTAACATGCGCTCCGGCATGTCCCCGACGGAAGCCGCCCACAGGACCATGGACGAAGTGGGCGGGGCCCTGCTCTCGATTGCGCTGGCGTTGTGCGCCGTCTTCGTCCCGTCTGCTTTCCTGAGTGGTATCTCCGGTCTGTTCTTTCGTCAGTTCGCGGTTACGATCGCCGCGTCGACGGTCATTTCCTGCTTCGTGTCGTTGACCCTCAGCCCTGCCCTTTGCGCAGCGCTCTTCAAGACGCAGGAGCCGCATGATGCCTCGCGCGCCCGCCCCGCACAGCGTCTGCTTCATGCGGGTTTCGATCGCTTTAACCGTGGCTTTGCCAGGTTGTCGGTCGGGTATGGGAATCTGACCCGTCGTCTCGTTCGCGGACTGACTGTTGTTCTCGTCAGCTACGTCGCACTCGTCGGTATCGCCGGCCTGGAGTTTTCGCGCACGCCGACCGGTTTCATTCCTGAGCAGGATCAGGGCTACCTGATCACCGTCGTTCAGCTTCCGCCCGGCGCCTCGCTGGACAGAACCGAGAAAGTGGTCCGCAAGGCAATCGACATCATCCTGACGACGCACGGTGTTGAGCACGTTGCCCCGTTCGTAGGGCTTGACGCCACGACGTTGACCGTGGCTTCGAACTCCGGAACGATCTTCTCCAGCCTGCCGTCGCTCTATCACCACTCCATGCCCGGCGTGACGGCGAACACGGTATTAGCCGACCTGCACAAGCGCCTGTCCATGATCAAAGACGCCTATGTGCTGACCATCCCGCCGCCTCCGGTGCAAGGTCTCGGCAACTCGGGCGGGTTCAAGATGATGCTGGAGGATCGTGCCGGGCTTGGCTCGGCAGCGCTCGTGCATGCCGCGAATGCCCTCGTTGCCGCGGCCAACAAGGATCCGAGCTTCGCCGGCGTGTTCACCCTGTTCAACGCGGGTTCGCCCTCGGTGTTCGCGGATATCGATCGTGTGAAGGCCGAAAAAGTAGGCCTTACGCCGACCGACGTGTTTTCCACGCTGCAGGTCTATCTCGGCTCGCAGTACGTGAATGACTTCAACTATCTCGGCAGAACATACCAGGTCATCGTTCAGGCTGACGGGCAGTTCAGGCGTATCCCGCAGGACATTACCCGTCTGAAGGCCCGCAACCAGTCCGGTGAGATGGTACCGATCGGCACGGTGGCGCAGATGCAGAATCATACGATTCCCTATCGCGTGCCGCGCTACAACCTTTACCCCGCTGCCGAGGTCCAGGGCGTCGCTGCGCCGGGCGTCGCCACCGGTACGGCACTACACCGCATGGAGGGGCTTGCCCATCAAGTCCTTCCGCAGGGTATCGGCTTCGAATGGACCGAGCTGGCTTACCAGCAGCAGCAACGTGGTACCCCGACGCTTCTGGTCTTCGGTGCAGCTGCGCTCTTCGTATTCCTCGTTCTGGTTGCGCAATACGAGAGCTGGAGACTGCCCATGGCGATCGTCCTGATCGTGCCGATGTGCATCCTGGCCTCCGTCACCGGATTGCTTGTGCGTGGCATGCCAATCGATATCCTGGCGCAGATCGGCTTCGTTGTTCTCGTAGGCCTGGCCGCCAAGAACGCGATCCTGATTGTCGAATTTGCCCGCCAGAAGGAGGACGACGGCGCTTCTCCGGTTGATGCCGCCGTACATGCCGCGCGCACGCGCCTGCGCCCCATCCTGATGACGTCCTTCTCCTTCATCCTGGGGGTTGCCCCGCTCGCAGTTGCAACAGGGGCTGGCGCCGAAATGCGGCAGTCGCTCGGAACAGCCGTGCTGTTCGGCATGCTTGGCGTGACCTGCTTCGGGCTTCTCTTCACGCCTGCCTTCTATATCCTCATTCGCAAGTTCAGCCGCGAGGAGCGCGCATGACCGCTACCATTGGCTCCGCATGCCGGCTGCCTGGCGCATTTACGTCGCTTTGTTCAACAAGCGTCCTTCAGCGCCAGGAACACGCCGGTGTGTGCCATGCGACTGGCACCACCAAAGCGGTTAATGAAACGCGACAATATCTCGCGCTGGAGACGCTCGGGCCGTCGCAACACAGAAAGCCGCGAAATGTGGTGGGGGCCATGGCAGCCAGTCTGGTCCTCAGCGTCGGCATAACCGCCTGTGCCGTGGGGCCGGACTATGTGGCGCCCACCACAAATCTCGCACCGTTCCACAATCGCGTTGAGGCCAACGCCCAGCATGCGACGATACCCGCCCCCCACCTCGACACGTGGTGGACGGGCTTTAACGACCCGATGCTCGTCGCGGTCGTCGAGCGCGCTCTGGCCCAGAACCTCGATCTTGCCGCCGCGTTTGCCCGTGTCCAGCAGGCCAGGGCGTCGGCGTCCGCGGCAGGCGCGCAACTTCTGCCGACGATCGATCTCGATGCGACGGGCTCGGCCCTGCATCAAAGCCTTCTCAGCCCGCTCGGGGCGCTCGCAAGCACTTTCCCCGGCTACAGCCGCGATCAACGGGAGTACAACGTGGGTGCCGCGGCAAGCTGGGAAATCGACCTCGCCGGTGGGCTGCGCCGCAGTGCCGCTGCGGCAACCGACGAAGCGCTAGCGGCTCAGGCAGAGCAACTCGGTACGCGCATCACTGTTGCTGCAGACGCTGCGGATGCATACCTGCAGATCCGGGGATTTCAGGCCCGGCTTGCGGTCGCACAGGACCAGATCGATACGGATGCTCGCCTACTGGAGCTGGTTCAAGTCCGGCGTCGTGCGGGCGCCGCGGACGACAGGCAGATTGCTCAGGCAGAGGCGCTTCTCAAGCAGGCCAGGTCGACTGTTCCCACGTTGCGCACGGCGCTGGAAGCGCAATTGAACCGTCTCGACGTGCTGATGGGCGCCCAGCCGGGAACCTACGCGCAGGAGCTGGCCGGACCAGGCGCAATTCCCGCCATTCCCGCGATCGGAGATAACGATCAGCCGCTGGATGTCCTGCGACGCCGCCCAGACATCGAGGCAGCCGAGCGGCGGCTTGCGGCCTCCAACGAGCGAATCGGTGCCGCGATCTCGGATTACTACCCGAAGATCTCACTTTCTGGTGCGCTTGGCTTCGACAGCAATAGCGCTAACCACCTCTTTACCGCGAGGGCGTTCCAGTCCGTCGGGACAGGAGCGCTGCGGTGGCGCCTGTTCGATTTCGGCAAGGTCGACGCCGAGGTCGCTCAGGCGCGCGGCGCCAACGCCGAGGCGCTTGCCCTGTATCGCCAGACGGTCCTGAAAGCCGCCGAAGACGTCGAGAACGCATTCATGGCGCTTGCGCAAACGGAAGCGCGCCGTCAGGAACTGCAGGATGAAGTTGGCTCACTGACGCGCGCACGCGATCTGTCGGAGCGCGCCTACAAGGCAGGCGCCATCACGCTCACCGACGTACTGGACGCGGATCGTCAACTGCTCGTGGCGCGTGACGATCTGGACAGTACTCGGGCAGATGCGGCGCGCGCAGCCGTGAGCGCATTTCGCGCGCTCGGTGGTGGGTGGGATTTGCCCGCTGATCCTCGGGTTGCAAGCGGCAGCCCAAGTGCGCCGGTTCGGGCCAGGTAGGATGCGGAATCTGGATGCCCTGACGCGCGGCATTCAGGAAGTGGTTATTAGCGGCGAAGGGTGTTGGGTAAAGCAGTCGCTTTCAAGGGCGGACGCGGAATACCTGACCGTGGCGAGACGGCCTGAGTGTGGTGAACAGGCACCGCTGACACGCGGGGCCGTTCCCTCCGCCTGTCAGGGAACACGAGCTCCCTATCGCATGCGGCCCCCCACTGCAACGCGACCGTCTATCCGGCGTCCGCTGCAAAGCGATCGTATTCGCAAGGCTCAGGGAAAGTCTCAAACCCCTAGGTGACCCGTTACAGGTCGTCTTCAACCTGCACCGCTGATCGCTTCAAATTGAAAAAATTCAGAGACGATATCTATTCTGACGCCGGGGGATGGTGGCTGCGGGCGGATCACGAGTACGCAATGGCTGAGAATGTGCCGGCGGCTGCGGACTAACGGATGACCGTTGGACCTCGGAAGCCGCCGTTGACGTCGAGGTAGCTCCGACGGCCGGAGAGGGTCGGCAAGGAGGATTCGATTTTCTCGACAGCGGCCATTCGCGACCGACAATATTGAACGGTCGCGAACGACGGGAATGGCCGATCAAGGAACGTTCGTCTTTTGCAGTCCAGTGACCGTTTGCAGATGCTGACCCGACGTCTGAACGTCAAACCGATGGTATGCGCGAATAACGCCTCGTGGCCGCTCTCTTCCCGATGTCTATTGACATAGGCTCGATCTGACATGGAGTCCAGGTTGCGAAGATCGAGGCGCGAGCAAGTCAACTCTCAATAGACTATGTCATCCTAATTTGTTATCCAGCGACAATCAGGAGTGTGATCAGGAGCCGGAACACCCGTGAAATCGAACTACTGACATATCGGCGTCACAGCAATCAGGCCCCCTGTCACTCGGTTCCAGATACCGTCACGTATACCGGCAACGCCTCTGACGGTATCAAGCAGACCTCTGCACAGGCTGCCCGCGTATACCGTCAGAAATACCGTCAAACTGGGCCCGCTGCAACCGGAAGGGTACAGATTGAAATGACAAAAACCCTCATATTTATCAATCAGTTAGCGCCCTATTCTCGCGAATTTAGAGCTTCCGCGAATAATCTGATACGAAACGTATGTCATTGATTTTAAATATGATTTTTAGCACGCCTACTCCCACTCTATTATCTTTTGCATCGGAATGTCATTGAATTTAAAGGCTTTTCTTTAATGCACTGGGTCTGATACCGTCAAGTATACCGTCACCGGAAATGCACTGAAAAAATCGCCCTCGCCCCCGGCCTGCCGGAGTGTTTCCTGTTGGTCCAGCACGTTCCCGCAGCAAGCTTGCACACATTATCGACGCCACTGTTATGCCGCAGTGCAGCCGCCGCGCCCGCCTCCCCTCACCTGAACGTGCGTCCGTCCGGATCCCATCGCTCACCTTTAACTGCACCGACGTGGGTCAACCTGCTTTCCTCTCACTCATGGCGACTCGTAACCGTCCCAGCGACACTTCGATGGCAGTTATCAGGTCACACCGGCCATTCGCCTAGACACGTCGGCCGACGGGTGCTCGGCCAGTCCGGCCGTTCGAGCACCCATCTATTTCACTCTTTTTGAACGACCGCTTTCAGAGAAATCGAACAGGCGCTATCGACCCGAACCGGCCCCTCGAGCGGACACCAAGTCGATGGCAGCTTTCAGGCATGAAGCGGACCTTGCGGGCGTCTGGTTCGGTGCAGTGACCGACTGAACACCGAAGGCGCCGGCCAGTGCGTAAGCCGAGGTGTCGCGCGCCAGTTCGGCTTTTTGCCGATCAAAGCGTCCGGGGGCGTCCTCCCGCTTGACGCCGTATCGGACGCTGACGCCGATCTGCGGGTCCGGGATGCTGACATCGGCGCTGGTCCAGCCCGCCACCGCGTCGCTGTTGCGGCCACCGCGCCGAAACCGCCGGGATGCCCGTCTCGCTGAACAAGCCAGCTCCAGCAGTTGCTCGATGCGTTCGCGCGCGTTCAGGTTGCCGCTCGCGCGGCGTACCTCGAGCGTGCCCGCGAGAGCGCAACGCGGACACGCTCGTCGAGCTGGGCGCGTTGTTCTTCGTAGGTGGACAGGCCGAAATCCGCGGCGTTGGTCGCCGGGCTTGCCGGTATGCGTGTGGAGTTCACGCAGATGGCCTTTTTGGCTCCAGCGTCTCATGCAAACGATCGCTGCCTGGCCTGGTCAATGACCATCCGGCACGATCACGGCTCGGCCGATAATTTCGTCACGGCGCAGCTTGTCGAAGACCGCGTCCACCTGACTCAAAGGGTGACGCTCAACGTGGCAAGCAATCCTGCCGCCCTCCGCCAAGGCAAGTAGTTCCATCAGTTCGAGCTTGCTGCCGCCGAACGTCGAACTGATGCAAGCACCGTACGGTAGCCCGTGCGGGCTGAAGTCAATTGAGCCACCGCCGCGGCCGACCACGACGATATGGCCCAGCGGGCGAATCACCTGACGTGCTAGCTGGATGCTCGGATTCACGCCGACGAAATCGAGCACGGCCTGGACGCCGGCTCCAGAGGTGGCGTCGAGAATCTGCCACGCCGTCGTGTCGTCCGCCAGCGTGCCGATGTCGGCACCCATGCTGGTGGCGAGTTCCAGCGCCTGCGGCCTCTGGTCGACGGCGACCACCCGCGCAGCGCAAGTTGCCTTCAAAGCTGCGACTGCCAGATGACCGAGGCCACCGACGCCGATCACCACCACGCTGCTGCCCGGTGTGAGCAACGGAAGGACGCGCTTGACCGCGTGATACGAACTCAAGCCGGCGTCCGTCAGCGGCGCCGCCTGCCACGGCGCGAGCGAACGCAGCGGCACGATGGCGCCGACAGGCGCGACAACGTACTCGGCCATGCCACCGTCCAGCCCCATGCCAACCTGTTTGCCGCGGCTGCGGCAATAGTTGTTCCAGCCCTGGGCGCACAGAATGCATTGCCCGCAACCAGCGATCGTGAGCGCGCACGGCTGACCGACGTCGAGACCGCGCACGCCCGGCCCCAGCGCTTCGATCCAGCCCGCCACCTCGTGGCCCAGCGTCATCGGCAGTTGAATATCCACGTGCGGCGGAGAGCAGGTCAGATCATCGACCGCATGCAAATCGGAATGACACAAGCCGTTGCCGCCCACCTTGACCAGAACCTGATTCGGACCGGCTGTCGGCTGAGGAACATCCACGAGGCGTGGCTGGGTTTGCCAGTTGAACAGTTGATAGGCTTTCATGGCAATACTTCTTGAGTTGGTACGAATTGTGGCAATGCTCCTTCAGCGCATCGTTCGGCCTCCCGGGCCAAGACGACGGCTCGTTCGCCTGGTACGCGTCTTCGATCCAGGCGCACAGCAACGGCCGCGTCGTCGCAGGTTCGATGATGTCGAGCATACCGAAGCGTTCGGCCGTGCGCAGTGGCGACGAGATTGCATGGTAGTGAGCCTCGAGCTCCAGGCGATGCGCGACCGGATCAGCGGCGGCGGCGATGTCCTGCTTGTATGCCGCGGCGACGCCGCCCTCCACCGGAATCGAACCCCAGCGCGCCGAAGGCCACGCATAGCGGTTCGGCAGCGCAGTGCCCGAGGGCTCCCACGGGCTCAGCATGGCACCGGCGAGCCCCACACAACGGCGCAGCACGATGGCAAGCCACGGCACACCAGACTGTTCGATCGCATGCATGGCCTGCAATGCGGCTGACAGCGTACCTTCACGTTCGGCGTCGGGGCCGGTCATCACGCCCGGCTGGTCGGCCAGGTTGACGATCGGCAGGTGGAAGGTGTCGCACAGGTCGACGAAGCGCGCCATCTTCAAGGCTGCGGCTCGCGTCAGGGCACCGCCCATCACCATGGGATTGTTCGTCATTACGCCCACCGCATGGCCGTTCAGGCGTGCGAGGCAGGTGATGGTCGAGCCGCCGAAGTCGGGCGATATCTCGAAGAGCGATCTCTCATCGAAGATCGCCTTCAGGATCTTGCGCGGCTGGAAGATCTTGCGCCTGTCGGCCGGGATGGCCCGGTTCAGCCATTCGTCGCAGCGATCGACCGGATCCTCGCACGCCACGCGCGGCGGCTGTTCCCACACATTGCCGGGCAGATACGACAGAAAGCGTCGCGCGGCCTGCAGTGCTTCTTCTTCGGTATCGACGGCGAGACTCACCGCGCCGCTGAAGCGGTGCATCGTGTCGTAGCCGCCGAGCGCATCCTTGTCGATGTCCATGCCCAGCGCCTGCTTCACCACCGGTGGACCGCCGGCGAAGACCTGGCTCTTGCCGCGAATCATGATGGAAAGGTGGGCAGAACCAACCCGCACCGCACCCAGGCCTGCGCAGGCGCCCAGCGCGATGCCGACTACCGGCACGGCGCCGAGCAGTTGTGTCATCGGCAGCATGGCATAGCCGGGGATCTTGGTGTGGCCGAGCTTGTCGAGCAGCTTGACGCCGCCGCCGGCGCTGTCGACCATGCGCACGATCGGCAGCTTGTATTCCCACGCGTAGCGATCAGCATAGGTCCATTTCTCCGACACGGAGCCCTCTGACGAGCCCCCGCGGATCGTGAAGTCGTCGGCCGCCACAACCGTTCGCCGCGCGTCGATCTTGCCGATACCGGCGACAGCATTGCTGGGCGTGAAGTGCTCCTGCTTGCGATCCGCACCGTACTTGACGGTACCGGCCAGCATGCCGATCTCGGCGAAGCTGCCGGGGTCGAGCAGGTGATCGATGCGTTCGCGCGCCATGAGCTTGCCTTGCGCGTGATGGCGCGCGACCTGCTCCTCCCCGCCCAGCTCTCGCGCAATCGCGCGGCGCTGCGCCAACTCATGGAAGTCGTCGGCCCATTCGCCTGCAACCGGCAGGGGTGTCTGTGTCGAATTCATTGGGAAATTGCTCCGTCGGGATGGCGCGCCAGCTAGGCGTCGCGCAAGTCATTCGTGGTCACCTTGCCTGCGTGGTTACGCGGCAGCGCATCGACAAATTCGATCACGCGCGGCTTCTTGTAGGCGGCGATCGGCTTGGCGCAAGGTCGCTGCGCCGTTCAATCTGCACAACGCTGAAACTGCGGTCGCGAAACACGACTGCGGGCCGATCACGAAACTGTGCTGCGGCCCAGGACAGGGCATACCTAGCAATTCTTTTGGAACTCATTGGACCCGGTCCTTTGTTCGGATGCAGCGATGCGCAAGCCGGTCTCTGGATCGATCAGAAAGAGTGACGCAGACCGATATTGACCGCGGTGGTGCCCATGCCAGGCGCCACGGGCGCGCCATAGGTGATGGTGGTGGTCGCATTGCCTTTGTTGTTCACGTAGCCGACCTGCGCATAAACCAGCGTGGCTTTGGAAAGGCTGTATTCGGCTCCCGCGGCGATCTCAGTCGACTTGTTGGCCGAGTTATTCTTGTCCTTCATGTAGTACAGCCCGCTCGTGATTTGGAATGCTGGCGTAAAGCGATAGCCGAGCCCGACCGAATACAGGTCCAGGTCGACCAGGTTCGAGTGCGCGGGATTCTTGCCGTTAGTGTACGACGCCGAGACCGAGAAGCTCTTAATGGTGTAAAGCGCCCCCAGATACCACAAGCGATTGTTATCCAACCCGGTTGGGACCGTCGTCGGACCGGGGTTGGTGTCATGACCGTTGTAGTACACCGCCGACAGCTTCAGCCCGTAGTTCGAATACTTCAGCACCGCCGACTCGCGCGTACCACCCTGGAAGCTTCCCGCGACGCCACCCGGCGCGTATTCGAGCGCGCCACTCACGCCGCCGAAGCTCGGCGACTGGTAGACGATCGCATTGCTGTCATACAGCGCGCCGATCGGTCCGTTGGTACTGGTGCCGGGCCAGCCCGCCGCCGTGTTCATGCCCAGCCACGCGGTCAGAATACTGCCGAAGTACTGGCCCGCGCGAACGTCGGTCTCCGCCATCGCGTAGGCCATCGGCACGATCTGGCGGCCCAGGTTGACCGAACCGAATGGGCCGGAAAGGCCGACGGTCGCCACCTGATTGAACTGCGCCGCAACGCCCGGCGTATCAGAGAGGCCGAACTTGCCAGTGCCGCTGTCGAACACACCCTGCAGCTTGAAGTTGACGAAGTAGCCGCCGCCAATGTCCTCGGTGCCCTTCATGCCCCAGAGACTCGAATAGATGCCGCCGTCCTTGTAGCGATAGACCTTCCCGAGGTTCTTCGCCGTCGGGCTGAAGGAGGCCGCCGAGGTGCTCTGATACAGCAGCCCCGAATCAATGACGCCATACAGCGTCACGGACGACTGCGCGTACGCGGATGTTCCGATTGCGGCCAACGCGGCCACAGCGATTCCTTTCAACTTCATTCTGTATCCTAATTAATTTATGTGCTCAACCCGTAACTGCCAGATCCACCTTCACAACGTAATCCGTCGCTGCCATCAAATGACGGCGACGGATAGTGCTCAAACCGCCCACGCAGGCAGTTTTTCAACACCTTGCCAGTAGCACGACGAAACACCGCATCGGCAGACACGACGGCGTTTGGTGTGCGCCATCGGTACCGCTAACAGCATGTTCAGTCGACGCCCAACACCATCACCATGTACGCCGACATGACGAGACCGCCGGCCTGAACCAGACACGATCGCGCATCCTTCACCTGGCGCTCCCCGGCCTCGCCGCGCATCTGCCGGACCGCCTCGATCATCAGCTGCATGCCGAATTGTCCGGAGTGGTTGAACGACAGCCCGCCCCCCGACGTATTGAGTGGGAATGCGCCGCCCGGCGCGATCCGGCCGTCGCGCACAAACGCGCCCGCCTCGCCCGGCGCGCAGAAGCCCAACGCCTCCAGGCCGTGCAAGACGTTGATCGTGAACGCATCGTAGATCTGCACGACGTCAAGGTCGCTGCGGCTCGTCTGCGCCATCGCAAGTGCGTTGGCACCGCACGTCGCGAGCACACCGTCGTCGAGCCAGTCGTTGCTGCGTAGCGGCGTCGTATGGTGCAGGTAGGCGTCGTCAAAGCCGCGCACGACGACTGGACGGTGCTTCAGGTCGCGGGCGCGGTCTGCGCGCGTCACGATCATCGCTCCGGCGCCGTCGGTCACCTGACAGATGTCGTACTTGCGCAGCGGGTCGGACACCATCGGCGCAGCGAGGTACGCCTCCATCGTCAGGTCCTCACGCGCTGCCGCGTTCGGATTCATCTGTGCCCATTTGCGGGCAGCCAGCGCGACTTCGCCAAAGTCCTCCGGCTTCGTGCCGTAACGATGCATGTGCAGTTGGGCCTGCATCGCGTAGAAACCGATCGGACTCAGCATTCCATAGGGCTGGATGAACTGTCCGTTGGGCGAGCGTGGGTCGGTAGCCTGGCCTCCCGCCCGCCGGCTGCGGTCCAGCCGCTGCGTGCTGCCGTAGGTGATCAGCGCCACGTTGCACAGGCCGGCCTCGATGGCGCCGATCGCGTGCACGAGGTTCGTGATGTTCGACTGGCCGCCCACCAGGGTGCTGTCAACGTAGCGTGGCTTCAGGCCGAGGTATTCGGTAACCAGCAGCCCGGCCGCGCGGTCGTCCCAGTAGGCGAACACGCCATCGATGTCGTGCGGCGCGAGGCCGGCATCGAGCATCGCGCCGCGCGCGGAGCGGCATTGCAGGCTGAGCGCCGTGTCTCCGGGGCCGGCCTTGCCGAGTCCAGCCTCGTCGATGCCGACGATCGCATATTGGTGAGCGAGTGCATGCTTCTTCATCGCCGCCTACCTCTTCGCGCCGAACTGCGAGCGGATGTCCTTCTTGAGCACCTTGCCGACCGTACTGCGCGGCAGCGTTTCCCAGAACACCACATCCTTGGGGGCCTTGGTGCTGCCCAGGCGCTGCCTGCACATCGCAATCAGGTCGTCGGCGCTGACCGACTGGCCGGGCTTGAGTTCGACCACCGCGGTGACGCGCTCACCCCAGTCTTCGTCGGGGATGCCGACCACGGCACAGTCTTGCACTGCTGGATGCCCCCAGATCACCTGTTCGATCTCGCCGGGATAGATGTTGAACCCGCCGGAGATGATCATGTCCTTCTTGCGGTCGACGATGTACAGGTAACCGTCAGCGTCGAACTCTCCGATATCGCCGGTGTGATGCCAACCGAACTGGTGCGCATCGGCATTGGCCTGCGGGTTGTTGAAGTACCCCGGCGACACCAATTCGCCCTTGGCCACGATCTCGCCGCGCTCGCCCACGCCGACGATGCGCCCGTCGTCATCCATCAGCGCCACTTCGCAGGCGCCCGTTGGCCGCCCCGCCGAGCTTAGGCGCTTAAGGTGCCTCGGATCGTCGCCGACGGCATGGTCAGAGCGCGACAGGCAGGTGATAACGCCCGGTACTTCTGCCTGTCCGTAGGCCTGGAAGAACACCGGCCCCCACAAGGCCAGCGCCTCGCGCAGCTTCTCGACCGACATCGGCGCGGCGCCGTACATCACGCATTCGAGCGACGAAGCATCGCGACGGCTGGCGTCCGGATGCGCGAGCAACCGGTAGATCATGGTCGGCGTGAGGAACAGGTGCGTGACCTTCTCGCGCTCAATCGCCTCGAGGATGCCGCCGGCGTCAGGCGTCGGCGTGAGCACGTTGCGTGCGCCGAAGATCGCCATCGCCATCGTCGTCGCGCCCGCGGCGTGCGTAAGCGGCGCCACCACAAGATGCACGGGGTCCTTCCCGGGCACGGAAAACTGGTTCTGGATGCGGTATGCCGTCAGCAGCGAGCGATGGGTCTGCATGATGGCCTTGGGCCGTCCGGTGGTGCCGCCGGACGACTTGATCTGCGCGACAGCGTCGAGCGGCTTGCGCACCGCGACGCGGCGGCCCGCGTGGGCGCGGTTCCAGCCGGCGATGCACGGCCCGCCTTCCTCAACTGGCTCGTCGAGGCCGATCACGACCTTCAGCGTCGGTACGCCTTCGCGAATGCGCGCCAGGTGCGGTGCGAACTGCGCGTGGCACACGAGCGCCCTCACCTCGGTGAAATGCATGAACCAGATCAGGTCGTCGATGGCGTCGCGCCCGTTCAGCGGCACATAAGTGGCGCCGGAGCGAAGGATACCGAGCATCGCGACGAAGCCGATCAGATTATTCGGCGTCAGGATACCGACATGGGCGTCGCCGAGGCCGAGTTCGCCGAGAGCGAAGGCGACCGCATGCGAATCGCTCTCCACCTCCCGGTAGGTGAGCCGGGTGTTCGAATCCTGGAGGCAGACGCGGTCGGGAAACTTCACCGCGCCGGCATCGAACGAGTCTGTAATCATGAAGCCACCGAAAGTTTGAATTGAGGAAGCGTGATGTCGTCGCTGACCGACTCGAACACCACTTCGACCGGCGCGCCGACGCCGAGCTGATCCAGGTCGGAATCGACGATCTGAGTGAGCATGCGAACCCCCTCTTCCAGGTCGATCATCGCGATCGCGTAAGGCACCTTGTCGGCCATCGCCGGGTTCGCGGCAATGCGGCAGATCGTGTAGGTGTAGATTCGTCCCCGGCCACAGGCGTCAATCCATTCCATGTCGTCGCACAGGCAGGCGGTGCAGAACGGTCGGGGGTAGAACTGATGCCGTGCACAGGCGGTGCAGCGCTGTATCGCGAGCCTGCCCGCCCTGGCTGCATCCCAGAACGGCGCGGTCTCCGTGGTCGGTTGGGGCAGCGGCCGGCTCATGTGCGGGCTCCAAAGGTCGCGCCAGTGACCTGGACGCGTCGTCGAATCCGTGCGAGGCCTGCGACCAGATCGGCGAGCGGATTGCGCACGCTGAACTCGTCGCCGTTACCCGTGGGTGCCAGGCCGTCGATCTTCTCGTCGCCGTACATATAGCGCAGCAGCATGCCGTCGTCGTCCAGCTTCGGGTAGCGCTTGCGAAGGCCCGGCACCACCGGCTCGAGCGGCGGCGGTGTGAGCGCGACATCGCGGGAGCCGTTCTGGAGGATGCGGTCCTTGACGTCGGGATCCACGGGCAAGGGCAACTCGCCGAAATAGCCGCAGACATACTTCTTCACTTCGTCAGGCACCACCTTATAGCGCTCGTTGTTGAGGACGTTCATCACCGCCTGGGCGGCCACGATCGCCGGATAGGGCGTGACCATGATCGGCGAGCCGAGTTCGACGCGCACGCGGCCAATCTCTTCGAGCACCGCAGGCAGCTTGTCGGCGATCCCGGCTTGCCTGAGTTGCGATTCCAGATTGCTCATCGCGCCGCCCGCGTACTGGGTGACGTAGTGACTGGGTTCGTACTCGGCAGGCACCCCGACCGGTTGCTGCTCCCGTTGCGCCACTGCGCCGAGGTAGTCCCCGACCTCGTCGAGCAAGCCGTCGTTGACCACGACATCAAAGCCAATCTCGCGCAGATTGCGCGCAATCATCTGGCTGGCCGGCAGCGAGTTGCCGTTAGCCAGCGGATCGACTGCCGTCAGGATGCTGTCCGCGCCGTGCACGGCGGCCTCGATCGCGAGCCATGGCCCGAGCCCGGTCAGGCAGTGGGTGTTGAATTCCAGCCGTTTGTCGCCGATCGCCTGCTTCAACGCCGGCACGAGCGTGCGGACCCGGTCGATCGTGAGAATGCCGGCCGCATCGCCGAGCGCGACAACCTGTACGCCGAAACGCTCGACGCCTTCGCGCGCTTTCCTCGCATACAGCGCGTCATCATAGCCGGGCGCGATGTTGTAGCCGAGGCCGAGCGTCACATTGGCGCCGAGCCGATGCGCCGTGCCGATACTCGAGGCGAGATTGTCCGAACACAGCAAGGCATCGAATACTGCAATTTCGCGGATGCCGTTGGCGATCTGCCGTTCGACAAAGAGGTCGGTGATGTCGTCGGCCACCGGAAAGAAACCGCGCATCAGGTTGCTACGAACGGCGCCACGCATCGGCGTGCAAGTGATCCGCTCACGCAGCAGGCGGATGCGCTCGAACGGGTCCTGGTTCAGGAACAGCACGCTCGCATCGAACTGGACCAGCGCGATCGTCTGCATCGAGACGAAGCCGGCCTGGTCCATGCGTTCGGCGATAGGCAGCATGTGCTCAGTGCGCATGCGGGTGGCCCACAGGCATTGCTGGGCATCGCGCAACGTGTCGTCTGTCAGGTGGATGGTGCGGCGCTTGCCAGTGCGCGCGGTCTGAGCCGCGACGAGACTCTTCAGGTGTTCGAACATTGAGGCTACTCCTTGCACTGGTGAAGGCGGATATCGACGCCCGGGCCCGTCACGCTCAGGAATGCGTAACGCTGCGAGCGCTGGACCAGCCCAAGCGCCAGGCGGTCCCAGGGTGAGGCCGGCCGATAAGTCAGTTCGGCGGCGCTCGACGCACGGGGCAGTGACGACGGGTTTGCCGCGAAAGCATGCGCCAGCAGGCGCAAGGCATCATCAAGCAGAGGCATCGAGCGGCGGATGTCCTCGAGGCTCTTGCATTCAATCTTCTCCAGCGCTCCGACGCGTTGCTGCAGTCCGCGATCGACTGCGTCATCGAGCGGCCCGTAGGCGCCGAGCAGGATGCGGCGCAGGCCGGGCTGAAGCTCGGCATAGCGCGCCATGCCGCTGAAGTGCTGCCACGCCTGGGCCGCGATGGGCCCGGCGAACGGCGCGACCATCGGCGGGTTCCCGACCTCGGCGCGCACGCGAGCGCATTCCTCGGCGAACGCGTGCAGCCCGGCAAGTTGACCGGACTGGGCCAACGCGTCCATCGCCTGCGCCGCGATTTCTCCCGGCAACTGGTGGACATAGGGCCCCACGTCGAACACCCAGGGTGCACCCGCCGGCAAGCCCTCAGCGTCGGCAATCCGCGCCAGCTCCGCGTCGGCTTCGGCAACACCGGCCATGTCCGGAACCTCGGCGTCGACGCCGAGCAGTGCGAGCGAGCGCACCAGTCTCGTCATCGACGGCACCGATGCGCCGTTGGCCACGTACGGCAGTGCCGTGTCGATGCCCGCCACGCCTAGGCGCACCGCTTCGATGACGACCTGCGGTGCGAGCGCCGTCTGGCAACGCGTATGCAATTGCAACGGCGTTGCCCGCAGCGTCTCAAGCAGCAAGGGGATCAAGGTCGCGATGCGGTCCACCGTCAGCACGCCAGCCTCGTCGCGCAACATCACGCGCTCGGCGCCGTCGGCCACAAGATGCGCGGCCTGCGTGCAGTACCACGCGTCCGTGCGCCGCTCGGCGGCGTCGTACGGCAGCACACCGATGGCGCTGACACCGGCCCGGCGCGCCGCGAGGAACATCGGGCGCAACCGGTCGCGCTGCAAAAGTGGATCGACGATGACCACCTGTGCGATGCCACGCGCGGCGAGCTCGGCGATCCAGGCCGCGCCGACATCGGGCGACAGCACGTCGGCACCGCGGCCTCCGTGTTCGGTCAGGAGGTCGAGGCGTGCGCGCAGTACCAGCGGCCCGGCGCTTCCCCGCAGTGCCGTGACGCGTTGCCAGGGATCCTCGTCGCGGGCAAGGCACTCACGAAATGTAGTGGTGCTGATGACCTCGACCTCAGCGAGGCCGGTTCCCGCCATTCGCGCAAGCGGAAGCTGCGCCATCGCCGTGGTCAGCGCGCCCGACCAGGTGACGGTCTGTCCGTCGGTCAAACTCACATCGGAGAACTGAACGCGCGCGATCATGATTGCACCTCCACGGCCTTGGCCGCCTTCAGCGCCGCCTTGCGGGCCGGAATAAAAGTGTCTTCGACCCAGCGGGTCGTGACCTGGCCCTTCGCAAAATCGTCGTGCTCGAGGACTGCTTCATGGAACGCGATCGTCGTAGCCGGGCCTTCGATGTGGAAGTCGGCCAGCGCCCGGCTCATTCGTGCGATCGCCTCGGCGCGCGTCGGCGCATGGACGATCAGCTTGGCGATCAGCGAGTCGTAGTACGGCGGCACCGCGTAGCCCTCGTGGCAATGCGTGTCGAGCCGCACGCCCTCGCCCGACGGTGGCTGCCACCGATCAATACGTCCAGGCCGCGGCAGGAAATTTTTATCCGGGTCCTCGGCATTGATGCGGCATTCGATCGCGTGACCGTCGAGCACGATGTCCTGCTGACTGAACGACAGCGGCAGCCCACAGGCGACGCGAATCTGCTCGGCCACCAGGTCGCGCCCCGTCACCTCTTCGGTGACCGGGTGCTCGACCTGGATGCGGGTGTTCATCTCAAGGAAATAGAACTTGCCGTCCCTGTCGTCGACCACGAACTCGATGGTGCCGGCCCCGAAGTACCCGACGTTACGCGCGAGGCCCACCGCTGCCTCGCCCATCTGCATGCGCATGTCATTCGACAGGAACGGCGACGGTGCCTCTTCAATAAGCTTCTGGTGCCTGCGCTGGGTCGAGCATTCGCGCTCGCCGAGATGCACGACGTTGCCGTGCTGGTCGCCCATCACCTGGATCTCGATGTGCCGCGCCTTCTCGATGAACTTCTCAACGTAGAGCGTCGCATCGCCAAAGGCCGATTGTGCTTCCGACGATGCCGACTTGAACGCGGCTTCGACCTCGTCGTCGGAGCGCACGACGCGCATGCCGCGTCCGCCGCCGCCCGCGGTCGCCTTCATCAGCACCGGATAACCGATGTCCGCGGCGATCCGGCGCGCGGCTTCAGGGTCGGCCAACGCGCCGGAGCCCGGCACGCGCGGCACGCCGGCCTTGGCGGCGAGGCCCACGGCGGTAATCTTGTCGCCCATCGCGTCGATCGCTTCGGGCGACGGGCCGATGAAGATGAGCCCCGCTTCAGCGCAGGCGCGAGCAAACGCCGGGCGTTCGGAAAGGAAGCCGTAACCGGGGTGCACCGCATCGCAGCCCGATTCTTTCGCAGCGCGTACCAGATTGGCGATCTTGAGATAGCTCTCCGAAGCCGGGGGCGGGCCGAGTACGACGTGCTGGTCGGCGAGGCGCGCGGCCTGGCTTTCGACGTCCGCCTCTGAGAGGCCAGCTACCGTCTCGATGCCGAGGCTGCGGCAGGCGCGAATGATACGCACGGCGATCTCGCCGCGATTGGCGACGAAGACGCGCCGGATGTCGTGCTTGACGACTGGAACCATGAGTGACTCTCCTCGTTTCGGTCAGGCGGGAAGCGGCGCAATCAGCATGAGCACCTGGTTGTGCTGCACCAGTTCGCCGTTGCGGACCAGGATCTTGTGAACGATGCCGCGCGTGGTGCTCTCCACCGAATTGAACATTTTCATGACCTCGACCAGGCAAACGGTCGTGTCAGCCTCGACCACCCCGCCCTCTTCGACGAACAGTGGCTCGCCCGGGCGCGGGCTGCTATAGAAGGTACCCACCATCGGGGCACGGATCGCGACCATGCCTTCCGGGATCTGCACGGCGGCTTCTGCGGGCGACGCTGCGGCGGGCGCAGCATTCGGCGTAGCCTGCATGGCTGCCGGCGCAGCGGGCCGAAACACCGCCGCGCTGTCCTGGGCGACCGCGCCAGACTTACTTGCCTGAACGACGAAGTCGCCCAGCCTTACCTCCAGCGAATCCAGTTCGGCGGCTCGATCGAGCAGTTCGAGGATCCGGGTAACGTCTGAATGTGTCAGTGACATCTCTCAATTCTCCATCGCGCGAACAACCAGTCGCGCAGGGGTCCCGTCGTGAACGAAGCCAAGCGCCTCGGACTCGGTGGTCGTAAAGCTGGAATCACTGTCGCCAAACAGAGGGGCGATCGCCGGGTCCGGCGCGTAGGTCACCATGTTTCGCGTCGAAGACCCGTATCGGTCAGCCAGTGCGTCGATGACTTCTGACATGGAGAGCCACAACGCGGGCATCTGGTACGCGCGCCTTCCGTTCAGGCGCCCGGGTTCGACGCATGCGGCGTGCAGCAGGTTGTCCACACAGGCGCCGACGGAAATCCACCAGACCTTGCCGGACGGACTCACGGGCAACGTGATGGGCTGCCCGGCAGCCAGGCGCCAGAAAAGATGGCTCATGAACGCGGTAAACATGCCTGGGCCTTCAGATGGACGGGCCACGACGCCTGGCAGACGCAGCGCACAGCCCTGAACCCAACCCCGGCGCGACGCATCCGCAAGAAGGATCTCGCCGACAAGCTTGTGCGCGCCGTAGGTGACTGCCGGAGCCGGCAAGACATTCTCGTCAGCGTGTTTCGGCAAACGTCCGTACACCCCGACGCTGCTCGCGAATACGAAGCGGGGCGGCACGGCGCTGCCGCGCAGATCTTCGATCAGGCCGAGGGTGGCATCGAGATTGACGCGGCGCCCGAGTTCGTAGTCGCGCTCGGCCGCACTGCCCATCAGGGCGGCCAGGTGAAACACCGTATCTGGCGGTGCGGCGAGAGCCCGCTTTCGCACAGCGGCGTCCGAAATGCTGCCCTCAATCTGCACCACGCGCGGGTCCGCACTCGGCCCCTCGAACTTCAGATCCACCGCGATCACCTCATCGACCGCACGCCCGCCGAGTCCCTCGCCGAGCAAGCGTTGCACCAGCGCATGACCGATGAAGCCGGCCGCACCCGTGACCAGAACGCGTTTCATTTCGGTGTTCGTCTCAATATTCATTTCAGTGTCGTGTCCGTGGCTGCCCCTTTGACTCAATGATATTTACAACTTGTGTCATTGTCAACAATAAGACTTGCTGTTATTGTAGCCATCATCGCGACACCTCTTTCGGAGCCTCCCCTGTGACCACTGCTACCTATTCAGAACAGTCTGAACAATTCGAAGCTCGTCTGCGCCATGCCCTGGCGATGGGGGGCAGCGCCAAGCTCGAGCAGCGGCGCGCGACCGGCGCGCTGAACGCCCGGGAACGCGTCGAACGTTTGCTCGACGAAGGTTCGTTCAAGGAAATCGGCATGCTTGCCACGTCGGCAGTCGCCGCGGATCGCGAGTCGACGCCGGCTGACGGCAAGATCACCGGCCTCGGCCGGATCGAGCAGCGTCGCGTCGCCGTGGTCTCGAATGACATGACCGTGAAGGGGGCGTCCTCGTCGAGCACCAACACGCGCAAGATCGCGTGGATCAAGGAGACTGCGACGCGCAATGGCGTACCGCTGATCTTCCTCGGCGAGTCGTCGGGATCGCGTGTGCCGGATTCGCTCGGCGCGCAAGCGATGGCGCAGGCCGGCCTCGACCCTCAGCAATATTGCCGCCGCCGCGAGATCCCCTGGGTCAGCGCCGTGCTCGGCCCGTGCCTCGGGTCGTCGACGTGGTACACCTGCTTGTCAGACTTCGTCGTGATGCGCAAGGGCGCGTTTCTCGCCGTGTCGAGCGCGCGCGTGACGTCCGCGGCCATCGGCGAAGCGATCGATCCGGAAGAACTCGGCGGCTGGCGGCTGCATGCGGAACAAACCGGTCTGGTGGACATGGTGGTGGCAACCGATGAGGAGGCGCTGGACGCAATCCGCCGCTTCCTGTCGTACCTGCCTTCGCATGCGGGCGAGGCCGCACCCAGCCACACCGCTGGCGCCGACGTCGAGCCCCTGAGCGTGCCGCTCACCGAACTGGTGCCTGCCGCGCGCGCAAAAACCTACGGCATGCGCAAGGTTATCCCCGCCATCGTCGACCGCGACAGCTTCTTCCCGCTGAAGGACCGGTTCGGGCGCGCCGCGGTCACCGGCCTCGCGCGCCTGAACGGTGAGAGCGTCGGCATCGTGGCCTCGAACCCGATGTTCAAGGCCGGCGCGATGGACCCCGACGCGTGCCGCAAGGTCACCTCGTTTCTGGTGCTCTGCGATTCATTCAATATTCCGGTGCTGTTCCTCGTCGACACGCCGGGGTTCCTGGTCGGCCTGGAGGGCGAGCGTAAGGCCGCACCGGCGCACATCATGAACATGATTCACGCGGTTCAACTGTGTTCCGTACCCAAGGTTTCGGTCATCCTGCGAAAGAGTTTCGGGCAGGCCTACATCAACATGGGCGGCGGTCGCAACAGCGACGAGGTGGCCGCGTGGCCTGGCGCCGATGTGAGCTTCATGGATCCCGAGGTCGCAGTCGGTGTGCTGCATGGTGTCAGTCGCAACGAAGACGCGCAGCGGTTCGAGGCCTTGAAGGCTGAACTGGTGCGAGACACTTCGGCCTATGCGCTGGCCGGCGCGTTCGGCGTGCAGACCGTCATCAACCCCGAGCAGACACGCTCGTTCCTGATTGAGGCCTTCCGCACTCATCGCCGCTCGAGAAGCGCCGGTGTGGGACTGCATGAAATGCGCGCGTGGCCGACCTACTTCTGACTTTTACCGAGAACGAATATGACCCAACGAGCACTCAAATCGGAAATCACCGGCACGGTCTGGAAGATCGACGCGCAACCCGGCGACAACATGGATGAAGATCAGGTTGTTCTGACACTGGAATCGATGAAGATGGAAATTCCAGTGATAGCGCCCGAGACCTGCCGCCTGATCTCCGTACTCGTCAAGGAAGGCGAAGCGGTGCGTGAGGGCCAGGACCTCGCGGTGATCGAACACGACTGAGGACGCACGGGCTCCGCTAAAGCATTTTGGGGCCCGATATGTCGACATTCCTACACATTCGGCCCATGTAGCCGAAAAGGAGACACGCATGAACTGGAAGAACAGGCCGGGCGCCGTGCTCGCCACGCTGTTGACGATTCAACTTCTGGGGCAGATCGACCGCAACATGCTGCTTGGCTTCTCGCCGCAGATCACGCGGGACCTGGCGCTCAGCAATGCGCAGTACGGCTTGCTGGGCGGTGCGGTGTGGGTGTTGAGCTACGGCGTGATGTCAGTGCTCATGGGAACGCTCGCCGACCGCTTCAGCCGCCCCCGCCTGATCGCCGTCGGCCTCCTCATCTGGAGCGTATGCACCGTGGCCTCCGGCACGGCACACACGTTCGGGCAGATGGTCGCAGCACGCTTTCTCGTCGCCAGCGGCGAGGCCGCATTGATCCCGGCCGCGGTGGCGCTGCTGTATGAAGTCTTCGCCCCCCAGCGGCGAAGCGCGGCGATCGGCCTCTTCTTCATGGGCATTCCGCTCGGCATCGGCTGTAGCTTCCTGCTCGCCGGCACGTTCGGTGCCGAACATGGCTGGCGCACGACTTTTTTTGCGCTGGGCGCGATCGGGATGGCCATCGCGGTGCCGCTATCGATGCTGCGCGAGCACCGCGGCGGGCAGCCGCAAGACGCCCGCGGCGAGCCTTTCGTCGCGCAGGTGGGCGCCGTCGTTGCCCTGCTGCGAGGAAACCAGACTATCGTGCTGACGATCATTGGTTTCGTGCTGGTCCACATGGTCGCGGCCGGGTTTTCATTCGCGCAACTATGGTTGGTGCGCGAGCGCGGCTTCGATGGCGCCGGCATCGCCAGGACGATCGGCGTGCTGATGATCGTGTTCGGCACGCTGGGTTCCGTCGCCGGCGGTGCGCTGGGCGACCGCTATGCGCGCCGCCTCCCCGGCGGGCTCGCTACGTTCATGCTGATACTGGTGCTGCTGGCAGCGCCGCTGATGATCGCTTACCGCCTTGCGCCAGCCGGCTCCCCGATGTTCTATGCCGGGATGTGCGCCGGTTTCTTCCTGCCGCTGGCGCTGTATGGGCCGGCCATCACGGTGATCCAGAGCCTGACCCCGCCGCAGATGCGTTCGACCATTACCGGTTGCAGCATGCTGCTGATCAACGTCGTCGCCTTCGCCATCGGCAGCTTTGCCATTGGCTCGGTGAGCGACGCGCTGGCGCGCGCCGGGGTGAGCGCGCCGCTCACGAAGGTGCTGCTGGGGGCGGATATCGTGGCCATCGCGTCGGCGCTGTTCTTCCTGATGGCGGCAATGCGCCTGTGCAGCAAGGCCCCGGCGCCCCAGGGTGCCGGCGAGGCCGCGCTTCCATGATTTTCGTGGTCACGAGTCTCGGGTTCGCGCCCTGATTGACGCCAGCACCTCGGGCAGTGGTCGGCTTGACTTCCACAGCATGTTGTATTATTGTCAACACAAATACGTTATGATAGACTGCTGCTGCAGTACTACAACCCTACATAGGCCAAACGGAATCATGTCGACCACTGACGACAACATTGCCGATGTTGCGGTCCGCAATGGTCCGCGCGGCGGACGCGGCAGCCTGCGGCCCCTGACCATGCCGGAACAGATCGCTGAGAGCATCACCGACGCGGTGCTACGAGGCGACTACCAGCCAGGCGATCGCGTGCGCGAGCAGGAGCTGGCGTCGCAGTTCCAGGTCAGCCGCGGCCCGATCCGGGAAGCGCTGCGGATCCTCGAAAAGAGCGGCGTCGTGCGCATCCTGCCACAACGCGGCGCGCACATCACGCAGCTCAGCGCGAAGGAAGTCAACGACCTCTTCGAGGTTCGGCGCTCCCTCATCGGCCTGCTTGCTCGCAAGATATGCCCTGCGCCGCCGGCGCTGATCAAGGCGGTGGATCAGCAAGTTCGTACTTTGGAAGCGCTCGGCGGTCAGGAGAGCGCGACAGAAGAACACGCGAAAATCAGCATGCTGCTCAGTCGGCTGCTACTCGCCGCTTGCGACAACCATCGGCTGGTGGAGATGCTGGAGTCGCTCGTCAACCAGACGGCGCGGTATACACGGCTCGGATTGCGCGAACCGCAGCGCCGCACACAGTCGGCCGCCAGTTGGCGCAGCTTCGTGATCGCCCTTGAGGCCGGCAACGCCGACCTCGCCGCAGCGGCTCTCGAGGGCCTCGTCGAGGCGTCGCGCGTCGCAGCCGTGAAGCATCTTCAACAAGGCTGACATAGCGCACCGGTTTTCCGGTGCTTTGCCGCTCACTATTGTAGACAATTGGACAATATTATATGAGCACTCAGATTGCGGGCCGCATGATCTCCTGGGCATCGGCCCAGCACGCGAGCCGAACCGCCCTCGTCTTTCAGGGCCGCAACATCACGTTCGATGAGGTCGAACGACGCAGCAACCGGCTGGCCAACGCCCTGATTTCGCTCGGGCTGAAGCCCGGCGAGCGCCTCGCGGCACTGCTTGCCAATTCGGAAGAGACCGTAGACAGCTTCTTCGGGGCGGAGAAGGCCGCGCTGACCTACGTGCCGCTGAATGCCCGCCACACACTGCATGAGCAGGTGGATATCCTCAACGACTGCGAAGCTGCCATCGTGATCGTCGGCCCGGAGTTCCGCGACGTCGGCGCGCGGCTCGCAGCCCGCTTAGCCCGCTTGCCGTCAGCCCGGGTGCCGTCGCTCAGGCACGTCGTCGCGCTCGGATGGTCGGCACCGGGAACGATCGACTACGAGACACTTGTCCGCACCGCGAGCGAGACAGCGCCGGCAATCGAGGTAGGCCCCGACCATCTGCTACGCCTCGCCTATACCTCGGGCACGACCGGCAAGCCCAAGGGGGTGGCCTACTCGCTGGCGCGCTGGCAGGCCCGCCTCACCAATCATTTCGACGCGATGGAGTATCGGCTCGGTCCGGACGACGCGATGTTGCACGTCGGCCCGTTGACGCACGCAGCCGGAGTCCATTTGCTGCCCTGCTACCTGTGCGGGGCGCGCAACGTGATCGAAGACAGGTTCGACGTGGAGGCGGTGCTCGCACTGATCGAGCAGTACCGGATCAGCCAGATCATGCTCGTGCCCACGATGCTGACCCGCCTGGTCGACGCGGTGGAAGGCGGCGCAAAGGCGGACCTGTCATCGTTGCGGCGCATCCACTACGGTACGGCACCGACGCCGCCCGCGCTCATCAAGCGTGCGATCGCCGCGTTCGGGCCGATCCTGCGCCAGCAGTACGGCATGACAGAGGCGGCGCAACCGCTGACCGTGCTGTACCCAGACGATCATGTGGCCGGTGACGGGGTGCAGGAGCACCGCTTGCTGTCTTGCGGACGGCCGACGGCCAACGTACACATCGTGATCCGCGACACCGGCGGCGCCGCGCTGCCGCCGGACGAGATCGGTGAAATCACGATCGAATATCGCGGCATCGGTGAGGTGCAATTCTGGCGCCGGCCCGAACTGCTTGCCGAATCGGTCCGTGACGGCTGGTACTACACGGGCGATCTTGGCTACTTCGACAAGGCCGGCTTCCTGTACATCGTCGGCCGCAACAAGGACATGATCATCTCCGGCGGTTTCAACGTCTACGCGCGCGAAGTCGAAGATGCGCTCGTCAGCCATGGCGCCGTGTCGGAAGCCGCGGTGCTGGGGCTGCCCGACTCCGAGTGGGGTGAGACAGTCGCGGCCTTCGTCGTCACGCGAACCGGCACGACGACCACGGCCGAAGAGCTGCAGCGCCACTGCGCAGCGCGCATCGCCAGCTATAAGAAGCCGCGCCTGGTGGAGTTTGTCGACGCGCTGCCGCGCAACGGCGCGGGCAAGGTCACGAAGAACACCCTACGAGACACCTACCTGGGATCACGAAAGGAAGCAAACAATGAATGACTATGGATTGAGCGCCATCGAGGCGTGGAACAGCCGTCCTCGGCGGCACTACGAAACCATCAGCGTCAAGCCGCTGACGCACACGATCGGCGCGGAAATCAGCGGCGTGGATCTGTCCACCGATCTGTCGGATCAACAGTTCGACGAGATCCGTCATGCGTGGCTGGAGAATCTGGTCGTCATCTTCCGCGACCAGCAGATGACGCCCGAGCAGCACAAGCGCCTCGGCCGTCGCTTCGGCGCGTTGCACGTGCATCCGCTCAACGCCGTAAAACCCGGCAAGGACCCGGAGATCTTCGAGGTCAAGGCTGACAAGCACACGAAGTCAGTGGCGGGCGAAGGCTGGCACACGGATGTGTCGTGCGATGCCGAACCGCCAATGGGCTCAATGCTTTACGTCACGCAGATGCCAGAGGGAGGCATCGGCGGCGACACCATGTTCGCCAACATGTACCTCGCCTACGACATGCTGTCGGATCGACTCAAGAGTTTGCTCGAGGACATGACCGCCATTCACGACGGCGCCATTCCTTACGCTGGCCGCTATCGACACAAAGTGCCCGAAGGCGGTTTCCCGACCGCCGAACACCCGATCGTGGTGCGGCATCCCGAAACCGGCCGCAAGCTGCTGTTCGTCAACCCGGGCTTTACTTCGCATATCGTTCAACTCACCGGCTACGAGAGCAGGTGCGTGCTCGCGATGCTCTACCGAATGATCGAGATAACCCCGTCACTCGTCTGCCGGATCCCCTGGACGCAGAACTCGATGGTGCTCTGGGACAACCGATGCACACAACACCACGCGGTCTGGGACTACTACCCGCTCAATCGCTATGGGCAGCGCGTCACCATCGCCGGTCAGGCGCCGAGCGCCTGAAAAAGCTACGTAGAACGGAAGAATTATGAAACCCATTGCCATCGTTCCCCTTGCCTCGCTACGCGCCGAGGCCGCCGCAGTAACCGCCGCCACTGCCGCCGCGCAAGCACGCGAGTCAGGTACCGTTGCGCGGTGGAGCGTGGAGGCCATCCTGGCGCTCTACGGCCTGCCCTTCATGGACCTGATGTTTCGTGCCCAGGAGGTGCATCGGCAGCATTTCGACTCCAATGAGGTGCAGTTGTCGACGCTACTTTCGATCAAGACCGGGGGGTGTGCGGAAGACTGCGGCTATTGCCCTCAATCGGCTCATTTCGAAACGGGCGTAGAGGCCAGCAAGCTGATGCCGCTTGAAGAGGTCGTTGCCACCGCCCACGCGGCCAAGGCCCAGGGTGCAACGCGCTTCTGCATGGGGGCGGCCTGGCGCAGTCCCAGGGAGCGTGACATGGAGCGCGTTTCCGCCATGATCCGCGAGGTGAAGGCGTTGGGCATGGAGACCTGCGTGACGCTCGGCATGCTCAACGCGGACCAGGCGAATGGGTTGAAAGACGCAGGGCTGGACTACTACAACCACAATCTCGATACCGCGCCGGAGTTCTATGAGCGCATCATCAGCACGCGCACTTACCAGGACCGCCTCGACACTTTGACGCACGTGCGCGACGCCGGTATTCATGTGTGTTGTGGCGGCATCGTTGGGCTGGGCGAATCGCGCGAGCAGCGCGCCGGGCTGATCGCGCAACTCGCCAATCTCGATCCCTATCCCGAATCGGTACCGATCAACAACCTGGTTCAGGTGGACGGCACACCGCTGGCCGGCACCGCGCCCATCGACCCGTTCGAGTTTGTGCGGACCATCGCCGTCGCCCGTATCACGATGCCGCAGACCATGGTGCGGCTATCCGCAGGCAGGGAGGCAATGGACGAATCCATGCAGGCGCTGTGCTTCCTCGCGGGCGCAAACTCCGTCTTCTATGGGGACAAGCTGCTGACCACGGCCAATCCGCAGTCACAACGGGACCAGGCCCTGTTCGCCAGGTTGGGGATGCGCATCTCGGGACAGGCCGCATGAGCGCCGCGGTAGTTGCCACCCGGACCGATCTGCCGGCTGCCTGCCGCCCCATTGTCGACGCCGCTTTCCTGAGCGATCCCTACCCCGCATATCGTGAACTGCGGGAAGCTGGCCCGATTCACTGGAGCGAGGAATTTTTCGGCGGCGCCTGGTTGCTCACGAGGCACGAGGATGTAGAGAGCGTGCTGCGCGATCCCCTCTACTCCGCGCGTCGCACGGGAGGTTGGGTCATGCGGGGCAGCGAAGTGGCGCGTCAGGAGCTCTGTCCCTTCCAGCGCCTGTTCAGCCGGGCGATGCTGTTTCTCGATGCGCCAGACCACACGCGACTGCGGCAGGTGCTCAACGCGGGCTTCCGCCCGGCAACCCTGCGAGCCTCGACCGCAGCCATCGAGCGGATGGTGGCCGGTTTGATGGACAAGCTTGACGGGGTGGCAGAGTTCGATTTCATGGAGGAGTTGGCGAGGCCCCTGCCAGCGAGGGTGATTGAAAGGCTGCTCGCCATGGACGGCGTTGAGCAGCAGGATTTTCTCGCCTGGTCCGAGGATCTGGCTGCCTTCATCGGCGCACCGGACCCCGATTCAGGGCTGAAACGGCGAGCCCAGAGCAGCTTGCTCAAGATGTGTGCCGCGTTCGAGGAGTTGCTGGCGCGGCGCCGCGCGCAAGCTGCGGATCTGCCAGATTCTGCGGGGGACGACCTGATCGCGCACCTGCTTCACGCCGAGGCCAGCGGCAAGGTCGAATCGGGAGCAGAAATGCTGGCGCAGTGTGCCATGTTGCTGTTCGCGGGCCACGAAACCACGCGCAACCTGCTTGGCAATGGCCTGCAGGCCCTGTTGAGCCACCCGGAGCAGTGGCGCCAGTTGCGGCAGACCCCGGATCTGCTGCCGAACGCTTTGCGCGAGTTGCTTCGATACGAGAGCCCGGTGCAGTACACGGGGCGACGCGTCACAAAGGATCTGGTCCTGCATGGATGCAGGCTCAGGCGTGGAGAACTGGTGGTCCCCCTGATTGGGGCCGCCAATCGGGATCCGGCCCGCTATCGGGACCCGGACCGCCTGGATATCACCCGGCGAGAGGGATCGCATCTGTCGTTCGGGCACGGACCGCATGTGTGCATCGGTGCCGCGCTGACCTTGCTGGAGGCTGAGATTGCCTTCCGCGCACTGCTCGCACGCTGGCCGGAGCTGGAACTCGTCGATGCGGAGCCACGGTGGACCGGGAATCCGGTCTACCGCGGGCTCGCGAGCCTTCGGGTGCATCGAAGGGGGTGAGCGTCGCCGGTAAAGCCCGACGCAGGGGGGCTGCTAGCGGACCGGGTAACCGGATCGGGCCGTGCCCACTTGCACGGAGGCAGATTGCGGGCGCCCGCGGACACGCAAGCGAAAGTCGTGGCAGAAAAAAACCTTTCACGACTGACCGTCAGCGGGGTGCCGCGGACTACCTTCTATAACGGCCGACGACCTGCCCGTGACCGTCGGCGTGCGACCGTCCGCTGTCTGGTGCTGAGCCGACCCTTGAACGTCCGTGAAAGAGCGTGGGCGAACGGCTGGAGATGGCCGGTTGTACGCGCTGAGATATGACGCAAAAAGCTGCCGCTGCCCAAGGCGAATGTTTTCGACCGGCGGCTGACGGCGAAGGGGCTCAACGCGTACAGTCGGCCAGCAGCGGTCTGTCGCACACCATCTGTAAACGGCCGCTGTTGATTGCACTGCAGACCTTGAGCGGTTGAAGCTTGGGAGTTGAGTCTATGCAGCGCGGCGGCCGCATCCGGAATCCGGAGGATGCTGCCGCACCGGTTGCCCGAGCCCTCGCTTACTGGCCACCGAACGGTTTCTTGACGGTCAGCCTGTTGGTCACGGAGGTCACGCCGGGAACGCCTTGGGCGATCTCGGCGACCTTGTCGATCTGCGACGCGTCCACGACCGTGCCGTTGAGCGTCACCGCGCCGCCCTTGGCAACGACACTGATGTCGCCTGCGGCGATCTCCTTGTGCCTGACGATTGCGGCGTAGACCTTCCTGCGCAGCGCACGATTGGCCGCGCGGGTGTCTTTGGCTGTCTTGCCGCCCGAGGCGGCGACGGCGGTTGCGTTCGAAGCGGCGCTCACTTCGCTTGCGCCCGGCTGCGCCCAGGCATGAACGGATGCGAGCGCGAACAGTACGGCGCCGGCGATCCTGAGGGTCCTCTTTGTCGTCATGGAATGCTCGAGTTGTTGTGTGGGTGGAATCAGAAGCTGTGGCGGATGCCGATCATCGCCGCGGTGGCCGACCTGCCTTCGGGAACGGGCGCGCCGTAGGTGATCGTCTGGCTCATGTTGCCGTGGTTGTCGACGTACCCGACCTGCGCGTAGGCCTGGGTGGCCCTGGACAGGTTGTATTCGGCGCCCAGCGCGTATTCAGCCGAGTGATTGGCCCCGACGTTCCGGTCGTGCAGGTAATAGAAGCCCGACGTGACCTTGAAGACCGGGCTGAACTTGTAGCCGAGCCCGCCGGAAAACATCTCGAGGGTGAACCCTTTAGGCCCGCTGGGATTCGCGGGATTCCTGGCGCGGCTGTATGACGACGATACGGAGAAGCCGTGGAACGTGTACTGCGCGCCCACATAGTAGAACTGGTTGTTGTTCAGGCCGGTCGACGGTGCGGTGACGATGGTGCCGGTGGACGTCGTCGTGAACGGGTTGGTGTCATGTCCGTTGTAGTACACGGCCGCGAGGTTCAGGCCGTAGTTCGAGTACTGCAGCACGGCCGACTCGCGCGTGCCCCCCTGGAACTGGCCCGCGACGCCGCCCGGCGCATACTCGAGCGCAAGCGATGCGCCATAGAATTTCGGAGACCGGTAGACGATCGCGTTGTCGTCATACAGCGCGCCGATCGGGCCGTTCGTGCTGGTGCCCTGCCAGCCCGCGGCCTGGTTCAGGCCGAGCCACCCGGTCAGGATCGAGCCGAAGTACTGGGCGTTACGGACGTCGGTGTCGGCCATCGCATAGATCATCGGCACAATCTGCCGGCCCGCATCGAAGGTGCCGAACGGCCCCGACACGCCAACGGTCGTCTGCTGGTTGAACATCGCGGTAGCGCCCGGCGTGTCGGCCAGGCCAGTCTTCCCGTTGCTGCTGTTGAACGCCCCCTGCAGCTTGAAGTTGACCTTGTAGCCGCCGCCGATGTCTTCGGTACCCTTCAGGCCCCAGATGCTCGAATAGATGCCGCCGTCCTTGAGCTCGTAGACATGCCCGAGATTGACTTTGGACTGGAAGTTCGCGGCGTTCGCGCTCTGATAGAGGAACCCCGAATCGATGACGCCGTACAGCGTCACCGACGATTGCGCGTGTGCCGCGCTTCCCGTAGCAACCAATGCGGCCGCCGCGATGTATTTCAATTTCATTGCGTCTCCAGTTTTTGTGCTTTAAACAACCCGTAACGACATACGTCGCTGTACAACCCAAAAGATCGCGAGCTGGCTTATCACGCCAACAGGTAGTCCTGAAACTTTTTGCGCAGCTGGTTCTTCAGCACCTTGCCGGTAGCGCCGAGCGGCACCGCATCGACGAACACCACGGCGTCGGGGGTCCACCACTTCGCGATTTTTCCTTCGAAGAAGGCCAGCAATTCCTCAGCGGTCACATGCGCATCGGGCTGCTTCACGGCAAGGAGCAGCGGGCGCTCATCCCACTTCGGATGCTTTGCCGCAATGCAGGCCGCAGTCGCTATGGCGGGATGCGAGCTTGCGATGTGCTCGATTTCGATCGAGCTGATCCACTCGCCGCCGGACTTGATCACGTCCTTGCTGCGATCGGTGATCTGCATGAAGCCGTCGGCGTCGATGGTCGCAACATCGCCGGTCGGAAACCAGCCATGTGCATCGGCATCGATCCGCAAGGGGTTTCCCCCTTCGTTGCGGAAGTACTTGCGCACCACCCAGGGTCCGCGTACGAGCAGTTCCCCTGACGTCACCCCGTCCCAGGCCAGGTCCTGACCGTCCGCGCCGACGATCTTCATATCGACGCCAAACACTGCGCGGCCCTGCCTGGCCTGCACGGCGTAGCGGTCTTCCGGACGCATGGCCAGGTGTCTGGCCTTCAACGCGCCGACAGTCCCAAGCGGACTCAGTTCGGTCATGCCCCATGCGTGCAATACTTCCACGCCGTACTCGTCCTGGAACTTGCGCAGCATCGCGGGCGAACAGGCCGCACCGCCAATGACGGTGCGCTTCATGCTCGAGAATTTCAGACTGCCTTGTTCGAGCCAGGTCAGCAGGGCCTGCCATACGGCCGGCACACCTGCCGAGAATGTGACCTGTTCAGCTTCGAAGAGCTCGTACAGCGATTTGCCGTCCAGCGCGGGACCGGGGAAAACCAGCTTGGCCCCGACCATGCACGCGACGTACGGGAGACCCCACGCATTGACATGGAACATCGGCACCACCGGCAGGATCACATCGCGTGCCGAGCAGTTCAGCGCGTCTGGAAGCGCGGCCGCAAAGGTATGCAGCAGCGACGAGCGATGGGAGTACAGCACGCCCTTCGGGTTGCCGGTCGTACCCGACGTGTAGCACAGCGTGGAGGCGGTATCCTCGTCGAAATCCGGCCACGCGAAGTCGGCGGAATGCCCTTCGATCAGGTCTTCGTAGCACAGCAGGTTGGCAATGCCTGAATCGGGTGGCACGTGCGCGCGGTCGCTCATTACGATAAACGCCTTGATCGACCTGCAGCGCCTGGCAATGGCCTTCACCAACGGCAGGAAGGTCAGGTCGAAGAACAGGTACTGGTCCTGCGCATGGTCGGTAATGTAGGCGATCTGATCAACGTGCAGGCGCGGATTGATCGTATGCATCACCGCGCCAATGCCGGAAATGCCGTAGTACAGCTCCATGTGGCGATAGCCGTTCCACGCCAGCGTGCCGATACGATCGGACGCCCTGACGCCCAGGCTGACGAGCGCATTGGCCATCTGACGTGCACGACGGTGACAATCGCGGAAGGTGTAACGATGGACATCATTCTCTACCCGGCGTGACACAATTTCCGTATCGCCATGATGGCGATCCGCATGCACGATAAGCGAGGAAATCAGCAACTGTTTCTGTAGCATCAAGCCGTTCATACGGTCATCCATTCTCTGTTACGGGGTCACGGGTCGCTGCCGGAAGTCACACCTTTCGCGGCGGCGGCGTTCGAGCAATGCGGCGAGGTCTGCCTTTTCCAGGTCAGTCATCTGGTCCCCAGCGACCTATCTCCGCGAGCGTTCTCCAGCACCCCTGGCAGAACTTAACGTTCTGATCCATTCTGCAAATATTGATACAGGGATTGCCGACGGGTTCGCCTGGGTTCATCGCACTGCTCCCGTCATATCACCGCGCCACCATTCGGGCTGATGATCTGGCCGACCAGGTAGTGGTCGCCGGCCAGATAGGTCACCGTCGATGCGTATTCCTCCATCGTGCCCAGACGTCCGGCCGGGATGACCTGCCAGAACTGGTTGCGCTTTTCTTCGCCTGCTGCATGGAGATACTGCTCGAAGTCGGGTGTCAGCACGCCGCCTGGCGCCATCGCGTTGACAAAGATGTTGGCGCCCGCCACTTCGGCCGCGACCGACCTGGTGAAGGCAACCACCGCACCTTTGGTCGCGCTGTAGTGCGGGCTATGCGCGCTCATCGCCGAGATGCCGGCGATCGACGCGATGTTGATGATCCTGCCGTCGCGCTGCGGCTCCATCAGCCTGAGTGCTTCACGTGTGCAATAGAACAACCCGTGCACGTTGACATCCCAGTAGCGATGCCACTCCTCGTCGCTCATGTTGCTGGTGAAACCCAGCGACTGCCGCGGCAACGCCGTGGTGAGATAGGCGTAGTGCCTGTTACGGCGCTCCGTATCCTCCGGCCTGCCTGGCACGAGGGCGGCATTGTTGACAAGGATGTGCAGCGTGCCGAAGCGCTCCACGATGGTGGAAAACAGATTGGCGACTTCGCTGCTGGACGAGACGTCGCAGCGCAGCGCGAGACACGGTGCGCCGGCCGCTTCCACGGCCTCACGCGTATCTTCCAGCGCCGGCATGTCGATATCGCAAATCGCGACACGTGCGCCGGCTCTGGCGAGGTCGAGGGCGATCGCACCGCCCATGCCGCGACCGGCACCGGTGACGAGAGCAACACGCCCTTCCAGATTCTGACGTTGCTTTTGCATTTTCATGACCTCACAGGTAGTACGTTTTCTATCGCGACCGCGCGCTGCCTGCGTGAGGCGCACGCCGCGAGTGCGAAAAACAGCGCTGAGCTGATCGCCAGCACGTCGGTGGCGATCAGAACGCCCGTCAACGGAGCGGTCACGCCAGCCTTGATGAAGTGGTCGGCGGCCATACCGACGGCCACGGTGCCGACGGCCAGAGCAAATACATTGATCGACAGCATCGTGAAGCCTGTGACCGTTGAGCGCATGTTCTGTGGCGTCATGTTCGCAAGGGCCGTCATGCCCGGGCCGTACACCGCCAGGGGCAGGAAGAATCCAGCACACATGCCGATGTAGAACAGTGGTGACCCGGCCGGTGCGAAACGGTAGGCCAGCATCAAGGGCGCGCAGATCACGACGAGGAGTGCCATGAAGCTCGCGTGTCCACCCCGCAACTTTCTCGCGACGCGATCGCTCATTGCACCGCCCGCTACCGCGCCAAGCGTACCGAACACCAGTTGCAGCGCGCCTATCCTGGTGGCAATGCCGGCCGCGTTCATGCCGCGCTCGTTGACGAGCCACAACTGCGTGAACGAGAAGCTGGCAAACACCAGATGGACCAGCACGAAGCCCACGATCGTGAAGCTGAGCGCACGGTTGCCCCGGACGACGCGCAAGACCGCCAGCACCTGCGGCAGGAAGGAGGCGCCGCGTTCCTGCGGTGCGAGCTGGCTGCGGTCTTCCTTGAGCAGCGCAAGCAGCAAGGCGACGGCGACACCGACAATGCCCAGTACATAGAACGTAGTCCGCCATCCGTGCGTGGCGCCAAAGCTGCCGGCGAGCAGGAAGCTGCAGCCGATTCCCAGGGGGATTCCCATGAAGAACAGCCCCATTGCTGCGCCTCGCCTCTTTTCGGAGAAGAGTTCAGCCAGCAGGGCCACCGCAGCAGGTACCATGGCCGCCTCGCCGCTGGCAACGAAAAAGCGCGCGACGACCATCTGCTCGAAGCTCTGCGCGTGACCGGAGGCCCAGGTGCACAGACTCCAGATCAGCACGCCGGCGGCGATGACGCGGGTACGGCTGAAGCGGTCCGCCAGGGTTCCCATGAACACGGCCATCACGCCGAAGCTCAGTACCCACACTGCGCCGACCAGAAAGCCATATTGCGCGTTGCTGAGCGCCAGATCCTTGATGATCTGCGGCGAGAAACCGAGCAGCATGTTGCGGTCAATATGTGCCAGCAGGTGGATCACCAGCAGGGATGCCAAAACGGCAGGGGGGCTTTTTTTCCAGAACATCGTCTGTCTCCATGCCTGAGGGGCCTGGTTTGCCAACGGGGCGCAATGCAGTACGCTGCCGCATCGCGCCTCGTGACTCTCGGTCAGGCAGCCTTGCGTGCGGATCCGCCCCCCTGCACCGGCGTCCGGTTAGGCACCATGCCAAGGTGCTTCAGCGTCTCGTCGACGGAACCCCATTGGGTGCCGATCTGATAAATGCGGTGTGCATCCTCGCCGCTGGCGATGTCGCGGTTGAGCTCGCGCGCAATGCGAACCATCTTCTCGATCTGCTGCACCGAGGTTGCGCGTTCGCCGTCCGGGCCGAACAGCGTGTCCTCGATGCCGACACGCACATGCAGGCCCAGCGCGATGGCCATCGTGGTCATCGGCACCACGTTGCGGTTCATCGTTTCGAGTGTGAGCACGGCGCCGTCAGGGGTGCGGCGGACGAACTCGAGCATGTCGGCCGGGTGCGCCCAGACACCGCCGCCACCCAGCGCCACGTAGTTCAGGTTCAGCGGGCCCGTGTAGTCGCCGCGGCGAATCAGGCGCTCGACCGTTTCCAGTTGCCCCACATGTCCCAACATGAACTGCGGCTGGATGCCGTTCGCGACGAGGCGCCGGATGTGCTCGACGTGCCAGGACGGATTGGACGGCACGATCATGTCGCGGTAGGCGGCCTGTAGCGCTGGATTCATCAGCGAGGTCCCGGCGATGTCAGCCTCGGTCATCACCTCCATCACGTTCATCTGGCTGGTGTTGATCGCGACGGTCACCTGGTCCGGACGCGGATCCAGTTCGGCGAGCATATGGCGCGTGTCGTCGTTGAGCCACCTGGCGGCCTGACCGTCATCCTCTGGCGCGAACGAGATCGAACCGCCGACCTGTAGGATCATCTTCGGCGCGGCTTCACGCAGACGGCCCAGCATCTCGTTGAACTTCGACAGACGCTTGCTGCCCTTGCCGTCTGCTTCGCGGACATGCACGTGCAGGACGGTCGCGCCTGCGTTGTAGCAGTCGACCGCTTTCTGGACCTGTTCGTCAATCGTGACCGGGATATCGGGCGAATCGCCGGGGATCCATTGCGGACCATAGGGCGCGACCTGAATTACGAGTTTTTCCTGATTTTCAGGCAGCAGGGAATCGTCGAGGAAATGCATGTTTGTCTTCCGTTGTGGTGGGTAGGTAGTGCCGGGTTGGACCAGTCAATCGACAGCGTGGGCGGCGGGGATTTTTGCCTGCTCGATGGCCGCCAGTTCTTCCAGCAGGATCGGCGCGCCGAGGCTGCTGGAATGGATACCTAGAACGCTCACCGCCTGCAGGACCGCCGCAATTTCTTCCCTGGTGGCGCCCAACTCGAGCGCCTTGCGAATGTGCCGGCGTGTGCCCGGCGCATACATGTGCGTGCAGGACGCATCGACCGCGATCGCCAGAAATTCCATGACCTTCGGCTCCAGCACGCCCGACATCACGGTGTGCATGCCCATCGCCATGAATTTCTCCGCCCAGACCGGATCGAGTTCGGCAAGGGCGTCCCAGGCGGGATTCCAGTTTCCGGTGGCGCGCAGTTGATCGCAGATCGGGGTGGCCGTGGCGCCGTTCGTGTTCATTAGAAGACTTCCTTCGCGTTCAATGGGGAGACCTGCAACGCGCTTTGTGCGGCATTCGAGCAGGGGATGGATCGATTCTAGGTATGGGCCTTCGTTGACGCTTGACTTTACGGGCCAATTTTTTAACATATGGGGACAACGCGGGAAGACCCTGATGCCGAAACTCGTTCGCAGCGCGAGCCTGACCCATTACGCCGACATTGCGCGCGCGTCGGGGCTCGACCCCTATCGCATGCTTGCGGAAATCGGGCTGCCGGCCGACAGCCTGAGCGAGGCCGACCTCAGGATTCCGGCCGAAAGGGTTGCGCTGCTGCTCGAACTGTCGGCGCAGAGGAGCGGAGTCGAGACATTCGGATTGCGCATGGCCGAGACGCGCCGGGCGTCGAATCTCGGTCCGCTTGCGCTGGCGGTGCGTGACGAGCCGACGCTGCGCCACGCGCTGAACGCCGCAGCGCGTTACAGCCACTTGCAGAATGAGGCGCTGTTCATCAGCGTCGAGGAAGAGGCGAATGTGGCGATCATTCGCGAGGAGCTGCTGGCGGCCCAGGGCGTGCCGGTGCGCCAGGGCGCCGAGCTTGCGCTCGCGGTCATGTTCCGCTTGCTGCGTTTTTTCCTCGGCGACGAATGGCGTCCGAAAGCGGTCTGCTTCACGCACGGGCCGCCCGCAGATCGCACGGTCCATTCGCGGGTATTCGGGCCCAACGTCGAGTTCGGCCATACGTTCACGGGCATCGTTTGCGACGTCAACGACCTCAAGCTGCCGCTGCCTTCGGCGGATCCCGTCATGGGCCGATATGTGCACCGCTATCTGGGCAGCGTCGATGAAGTGGCCGATGTCCCGCTCGCCGACGAAGTGCGCAAGCTGGTTTTTCTGCTTCTGCCTTCAGGTCGAAGTTCGATTGACACGGTTTCGCGGCAGATGGGTATGAGCCGTCGCACAATGCACCGGCATCTCGCCGAAGAGGACACGACTTTCTCGTTGATACTGGATGCGGTGCGCGGCGAACTGGCGCTGCGCTACCTGGAGCGGCGCGAGCGGCCATTTTCGGAAATCTCGGGCTTGCTCGGATTCTCGGAGCCGAGCACGTTCACGCGGTGGTTCAGATCGCGTTTCGGATGTAGTCCGAGTCAGTTCAAAGCGTCAGGGCCGGGTCCGCGTGCGAAGCCGGGGGGAAAGCGGACCACGGCGGCGTGGGCGAAGCGCAAGGACGCCGGGCGCTGAGCATTCGCAGTTTTCCCGATCGGGCGTTCGGGGCTCGGCATGCGCGCGAGGCAGCCGGGGCTGCGTCGCCAACATGGTGTCCTACATCGTCTCGTGGCCGTCGCGGTGTGAATGTCCGCAAAGTAACCCACAGCCGCCGCACCATTGCCGAAACTGGATGTCCGCATCACGCCCTGAGGCGGTCAGTCAAGGTTTTTCCGAGGGCATGCACAGCCCACATCCCTGACCTTGTAGCTTCGGGCGTCGCTCATTCATGAAACGGCGGGTGTGGAAGAAACGTCGTGCGCTCGTCTGGCGAGTTGCCCACCGCCGGCCAGCGTCATGGTCATAACGGGCGACCCGCCGGCCGGCCGTGGACAACTCGCGACATGACGTCAAGCGGAGGCAACCCACGGACCCGGAAGCAGCTGCGTAACCGCCGACCGGAACGGGCTACCCCGGAAATTCGAGGTTCCTGAGGAGTGGGGAACCACGCTTCCTCAGGGCGTTGAGGTAGATGCTCTCGTCGTACCGCGTGCCTGTCTGCCAGCAGCGGTAGAGGATCCGTATCCACTTGAACGCCAATGCCCGCACGGCGGCCTGATACGAGCTGCCCTTCGCCCGCTGTTGCCGGTAGTAGGCGCCCGCCCAGAACGATTTGTTGATGGTCTGGCCCGCCCATTCGACGAAGGTCTGGCGCAGGAATTTCGGGCATTGCCAGCGCCAGTGCACCCAGCACTTCTTGCCGCTGCGCTCGGTGACCGGCGCGATGCCGGAGTACTTCTGCAGTTCATCAGCGCCCTTGAAGCGCTCACGTTGCTCGCCGAATGCAGCCAGCAGGCGCGGCGTCAGATGCGGACCTGCTCCGGGCAGGCTGTCAAACAGGTCGAAGTCGGGCAGCGTGCGTGCGACTGACGCGATTTCCTTGTCGAACACGTCGATCGCAGCCAGCGCTGTGCGCAGTTGCGCCACCAGCATTAGCGCGAGCAACCGGTGAGGTGCAACGATCCCGGGATCATCAGTGAGCGACACAGCGCAGCGGATCGACTCCAGACGTCCCTCAATCAGTTGGGCCCGGCGACAATTGTGCGCATGGAAGAACGTTTCAAGGGTCTTCCTGGCCGCGCGCCTGACTGCTGGCAGAGTTGGCCAGCGGGTCAGGAAATCACAAAACAGCACCGTGTCGATGTCGTCGAACCATTCCAGGGCTTGAGGATAATACTGCTTGAGTGCGTTGGTTAGCCGATTGGTGAACCGGGTCTTGTCGCCGACCAGTTCACGACGCTGTTCGATCAGGCTCAGCAAGGAACGCATGCCGGCGCTCTGCGGCCTGAGCTGGCTGAACCGCTCAGGATGGCGCAGCAGCAGGTCGAGTGCCAGTTCGGCATCGGTGGGATCGTCCTTGGCCCGGCTCGGCTTGAATGCCTCACGGTACTTCGCGAGCATTGCAGGGTTGATCGGGAATAGAGTGACGAACACATGTTTCTGCAAAACAGAGACGATCGGCCCTGTGGCCAGCTCAAGCGCGACCGCGATCGGGCCACCAAAGCGCTGATGTAAAGCCTTTGCCCATTCATCAATGCGTGTAACCTGGTGAAGGATGCAGTCGAACTCGCGCCTGTCGTCACCAGCCTGCTGCAGGCAGATGTCATGTTTGGTATCGGCCCAGTCGAGGCCGACGAAAGCCTTGAATTGCTGGTTCGATAGAGGTGCCATGTGAACCTCCGCAAGTGATAGATTACCCGGTAGGGACATGCATGCTTGCGTCCAGCGAAGGCAATATAGTGAGCCGGTGCCACGGCGAACCCTGAGTATTCGTTATCGGACGCAGGCGCACCCGTGGACTCGAAGCTAAAGCGGCAATCGTCCAGGCGTTTGGGTCGAGATATTCGTAGTCCACGGGTGCATGTCCCGCCTCGACTGGCAGCTCGCTGCCAGTCCCACCAGTATCGATGAAAGCGGGACGGACTATCTATAACGGGTCGAGAGCACTCATCCGCAGACAGTGAGACCTGACATTCACGGCTGACAGCGGGTGAACGTCAGGAAAGCGACTGGTAGCCGCATTACGGGCGTCGTTACCTGAATGTCGGCTCAGGCCGATCAAGTAACGTTCGTCTTTTGCGGTCCAATGGCCGCTTGCAGATGCTGACCCGACGTCTGAACGTCAAACCGATGGTACGCGCCTCGTGGCCGCTCCCCTCCCGATGTCTATTGACGGACGCTCGATCTGACATGGGGTCCGGCTCGCGAAGATCGAGGCGCGAGCAAGTCAACTCTCAATAAACTATGTCATCCTAATTTGTTATCCAACGACAATCAGGAGTGTGATCAGGAGCCGGAACACCCGTGAAATCGAACTACTGACATATCGGCGTCACAGCAATCAGGCCCCCTGTCACACGATTCCAGATACCGTCACGTATACCGTCAACGCCTCTGACGGTATCAAGCAGACCTCTGCACAGGCTGCCCGCGTATACCGTCAGAAATACCGTCAAACTGGGCCCGCTGCAACCGGAAGGGTACAGATTGAAATGACAAAAACCCTCATATTTTTCAATCAGTTAGCGCCCTATTCTCGCGAATTTAGAGCTTCCGCGAATAATCTGATACGAAACGTATGTCATTGATTTTAAATATGATTTTTAGCACGCCTACTCCCACTCTATTATCTTTTGCATCGGAATATCATTGAATTTAAAGGCTTTTCTTGATGGTGGTAGACCGGATACCGTCAGGTATACCGTCACCACAGATGCACTGAAAAAATCGCCCTCGCCCCACGCCTGCCGGAGTGTTTCCTACTGGTCCAGCACGTTCCCGTAGCAAGCTTACACACATTACCGACGCCACTGTTACGCCGCGGTGCGGCCGCCGCGCCCGCCTGGCCTCAGCTAAACGTGCGTCCTTCCGGATCCCATCGCTCACCTTTAACTGCACCGACGTTGGTCAACCCCTCGAGCAGCTTGATTCGCTCGCTGAGCTCGGCGATACGGCGATACGCTGGGCGGCGTCGGCGGCCCGCGCTTCGAGCGCGCGGATGTAGGTCTGGGCAGCCGGCGGCAATTGGGAGAAGTCGTCGCATCCATGCCGCTCATGATAGCGAAGCGGCGCGCCGATGGCAGGATTGGCTACCGCCGGCTTTGGGAACCATGTTCGACTGACTTTAACGTACCTAGGTCCGGAACGGTGTCAAATAATCGAGATGTCTTTTACGGCTCGGCTGAGCATGTCAGTGACGTTCAAGGCATGAGCCGCTCGGCCGAAATGTCGTGTTTCGACGACTACGAGAAATGTTTCCAGATGCTATGAGAGGGCTGTGTCAGGCGCATTCATTTTGCGTGCTCCTTCGGAGAAAGCGAGTCTGCAAATCCTGTTTTACTCCGCCTGGTTTATCTCCACAGCCCTCCCGTAGCATCCAGCTGGTGCCTATCAAAATTCATATATCGCATCAACCGGCAAGTACGGCCGCACCGGGCGAATCCACTGCGAGTAGTTGCAAGTAGCTCACCTCGCTAACGAGCCACCGCGATCTCTCATATTTGCGCCCGCGTTCCGATCCAGCGCCAGGTAAACGGGTATCGACAACAAGGTCACGATACCCAGCGCGACGAATGACAACGTAAAATCGCTCACCGTCAACCGACCCGTTTCACCCGCAGACAGATATAGCGTGAACCCCGCAAGGCTGATTCCAAAGCCCAGACTGATCTGCTGAATGACCGTAAGCGGTGAATTTAGCACGCCGAATCGAGAATCATTTGCAAGTGACGGCCGAGCGTAGCCGCACCGCGGCGGTTAAGATCAACCGGCGATGTCTGCATCGGGGTGATGGGAGCGCGCGCAGTCATGATGACCGGCGCGCGTTCGGTGCGTCAGCCGGTCTGTGCCTTGGCCTGTTGTTGCCGCGCATAGTTGAACGGCAGCAGGTCGGTCACGTCGGCATCCGGCGCACGCTGCGGCAGCTCCGTGAGTACATGCAGCAGATAGTCGTACGGCTCGACGTCGCAGGCCCGGCATGTGAGGACCAGGCTGTAGATCGTGGCGCTGGCCTTTGCGCCATCAACCGTGTCGCTGAACAGCCACGATTTTCTCGAAGTGGCAAACGGCCTGATATCGCGCTCGATCACGTTGTTATCGATTGCGGCGCAACCGTCAGTGACGTAGCGGCTGAGATATTCCCATTGGTTGCGCGTGTAGGCAATCGCCTTGCCGAGCAGGCTCTGGGGCGCGACCTTCGGCGCCAGTTCATCGAGCCATGCCTTGAAGGACTCAAGCAGCGGCACACTGTGCTTTTGCCGCAGGTCGTACGTGTAGTCGGCTCGCGTCAGGCCAGCAGGCAGATCGCCTTTGGCCAGCGCCTCGACACGGTACAGGGCCTGGAAGTACTCAAGCGCCTTCGCCACGCGAGCGTTCGGGATCTTCTGCTTGCCGGAGTCCGTCTTTTTCGCGGCGGCCTTGTCCGCCTTGACGAACAGCCTGCGGGCGTGAGCCATGCAGCCGAAGTGCTTTGCCTTTTTCAAGGTGCGCCAGGCGCTGTAGCCGTCGCTCATCAGCATGCCGCTGTAGTCGCCGAGGAACTTCTTCGGATGCTCCTGGCCACGCCCCGGCTGGTACTCGAACAGCACCACGGGCTCGGCGCAGTCCTGGGCGCTGCGGTAGCACCACATGTAACTCTTGCTCTGCGCGGATCTGCCGGGTTCCTTGAGTACCTGAACCGTCGTTTCATCGCCGTGGATCAGCGGCTGCAACAGCAACGTTTTATGCAGTGCATCGTACAGGCGGCTGTAGTGCAGTTCGCTGGGGCGAATGATCCAGTGGGCGAGCGTGCCGCGACTCACCGGGATCTGCCAGCGCGCGAGTGCCTCCTGCATCCGGTACAGCGGCATGCCGTCGACGTACTTCGCGGTCGCGACCGTCGCGATCACCGATGCGTCTGCATGGCTGCCCGGGATCGGCTGAACCGGCATCGGCGCAAGCACGACCGGGGTATGTTCGGCGTGCCGCTCGCAGTGCCGGCACGCCCACTTGGAACGCACGTTCTTGCGGACTGTCCACTTGACCTCGACGTGCAACTGTTCGCTGACGT
>NZ_JBNDKT010000034.1:0-88576 GCF_050435685.1 Paraburkholderia sp. GAS448 | reverse complement strand
GTTGAAAAACTGTCTGAGCGGGCTGCTCCTATGGCCGTTGTGCCTCCGAAACCTGTCGCCGAAGGCGCGCCGGGTCAAAGGGCGGGTGTGGGTCGGCTACGGCCGGTCACGTCAGAACAGGCGGCAGTTCGCGACCAGGCCAGGTATCCAATCGAAAGTGTCTATGCAAGACTCCGCCGCTCACCGGTTGTGTCAAACTTTTTTTGTTGCACGATTTCTACCCGAGTCAAGCTGAGCTGTGTTTATGTCGAACTCTATTTCTCTGGATCGAGTTCGCGTTGATCGCTAGACCCCTGATTTTCAAGGGCCCTATGTGTCAAACTTTTTTGTTTGTTCACACGAAGGCTTTCTGAAAGCCGGTACAGATGCCCGACCTTTGCCCGCTGCATCGCAGTGTCCACGGCGATGCAGAAAATGCCGAAATCAAGTATGGTTCCTCGCGGCAATGACGACAATTCGCGTGCACGTAAGCTGCACCTGTCATGCCGGCGCTCATCACACGAACAGCGGGTGCCGGGATGGACCCAGGACGGCGCGCGATCAGAGGAAAGAGACCATGGAAAAGCGAGACAACGATTCAGCCAGGAAGGACCGCACACTGCATCAAGGCGTCGTAGCGAGCCTTGTCTACGTGTTCGAGCAGGTCATGCCTGACCCGTTCGTCCTTTCAATTGGCTTGACCATGGTGGTCTGTCTGCTGGCCCTGGCCTTTGGGCCGCACGCCTCATTGCCCGTCCTTCTTGCGTCCTGGTATGGAGGCACATTCAACATCCTCGGCTTCGCGTTGCAGATGATCCTGATTCTTGCGACCGGATACGCAATCGCCGACGCCCCCATCGTGCAGCGAGGCTTGCGAGCGATGGCTGCCCGCGTTCAGACACCCGCTCGCGCTGCGCTGGTGGTCTTCCCGATCGTCGCGGTTGCAGCATGGCTCAACTGGGGGCTCGGTCTGATCGTCGGCGCGCTGCTTTCGCGCGAAATCGCGCGGCGCGTGAAGGTGGATTTCGCGTGGCTCGTCGCGGGCAGCTATTCCGCGTGGTCGGTCTGTAACAGCGGGTTGTCGAGTTCGATTGCGCTATCTCAAGCTTCGCACGGCAACGCCTTGAATCTCGTTGAAAAGGCCACCGGGCAGGTTATTCCGTTGAGCGAGACGGTTTTCGCGCCGTTCGTTTTCATTCCCACCGTGCTGGTGGTCGTCGTGATGACCGCCATCTTCATCTGGATGCACCCGAAGCCCGAACACGTTGTCGCGTTCAACGAAACCCTGCCTGAGGCAAATGCTGGTGCCGAGGCCGATCCGCATGCACGGGGTGCGGCGCTGTCTTCGTTGGCGGCCCGTGCCGAGCGCTCGATCCTCGGCACGCTGTTCCTGCTGGCATTGGGTGTCGGCTATCTCGCCATGACCTGGCACAGCAAAGGTTTCGAACTGGACATCAACACGACGATCCTGATCTTCCTGCTGGTAGGACTGGCGCTGCAACGTACGCCGATCGCCTATGCCGATGCAATTCGCCGGGCCGCGCGCCAGACCGGCTCGATGCTGCTGCAATATCCAGTGTACGGCGGCATCATGGGCATCATGACGGGGACCGGGCTGGCGTCCGCCATCGCCAAAACGTTCGTGGCGATTGCTACTCCGGTGACCCTCCCCGTGTGGAGCTTCCTGAGCTCGCTCATCATCACGCTTCTTATTCCCAGCGCGGGCGGGCACTGGGCGGTGCAGGGGCCGTTCGTTCTTCCCGCCGCACTCAGCCTGCATGCTTCGGTGCCCCGCACCGCCATGGGCGTCGCGATGGCGGAAAATGTCTCGAACATGCTGCAACCATTCTGGGCTGTGCCCGTGGTTGCGATAGCCGGCATTCGCATCCAGCGCGTGATGGGCTACACAGCCATTACTTTCGTCGTGTCGCTAGTGATCTACGCGAGCGCGCTCTGGCTTGTTCCGTAATCCGTCATCCGAGCCCGGCTGCTCGCGCGATCAGGAACAACCCTGCCCCGACGACGACGGCTCCGATGACTCGCGCGACGCGCTCACCGGTCGGCGCGACCCGTTCGACGGTGATGGCTGCCGTCACGGTAGCCATCGCGCGCAGGTCCATGACCCCGATGACGAGCAGGATCGCCGTCAGGCCTCCACAGCAGTAGCTGCAATGCAGACCAAGGCGCAGTCCGTGTCGCCAGGCGGTGCCGACGTCGGCCGGCAAGGTACGGCCGCGTCCCGGTGCCTGCCGGCAGCAGGCAAGGTGATGTGACTTCCATGCGGTGAACTGGAGCGCGCCGGCGCTCAGGACAACCACACCAGCCGCGACCGGAACCGCGCGCGCCAGCACAGGCAGTTGCATCTCGAGCGCCGCCAGTGCGACGCCCAGCGCAAAGGCGGCCACTCCGAACGCGGTCCACACGAAGAAGTACCCCACGCCCACCACCGCGGTCAACCGACCCAGGCGCGTCTCGCCTGCCCTGCCCACGGCGAGACGGTAGTGCCACAACATTGGCATCAGGGATGGCAGCATCATCGCGACCATCATCACAACCCACATGCCAAGGAACGACGCCGCGGCGCCGGGCCACGTCTGTCCGGGCATCCGCATCCACGCCATTGACATCGTCCAGCCGCCGGGCATGGGCATCTCGCCCATCGCCGACATGGACGCGGACCAGACGATCGTCACCGCCGCGCTCGAGGTGAAGAGCAGCGCCGACACGCCGAGAAAGGTTCGCCGGGAAGCCTGTTCGGTAACCATATGTCGAAATATCTCCCGTCTTCCAGTTGCGCCAACGACACCCTCGAGCTGGCTCAGCCCCTGTCGTACTCGTCGTTGCGGCGCCACCAGATACCCGTCTCGTTGCGGCCCCTGGGGGCGCGGTCGAGCCACTGGTACATGCCCCAGAGGCCGTCCAGTCCGCGCGCATAGGTGGAATAGGTGTGATAGACGACACCGTCCTCGAGCACGAACGCGCTCATGCCCGGCCTCTCGCGCGAGTAGGTGGGCGCATCGGTTCCGCAGTTGGCCGCGAACTCGGCGACCGGCTCCGGGGCCGGCTTCGTGTCCATCGCGTGGCCGCCGCGCTGGTAGTTGTATTCGACGACGTTCTCGCGCTGCTGCTCCTCGGTGAACGACACGTTGAAGTCGAAGTTGAAGTCGCTGCCGGACGAGGACGCCCAGGGAAACGTCCACCCCATCCGCCGCCTGTACGCCTGCAGCTTCGCGAGCGGCGCCCGCGACACCGCCGAAAGCGTGACGTCGTGGTTCGCCAGGTGGACGACGAAGCCATCGAACCCGTCCGCGATCGCCGAGCAGGACGGGCACCCTGCCGTGTAGTCAGGCCCGAACATGAAGTGGTAGACGAGGAGCTGCGAGCGTCCTCTGAAGAGGTCTGCCAGCGAGGCGCTCCCTTCATCGGTCTCGAACTGGTACTTCCTGTCGATCCGGACCCATGGCAACGCCTGACGGCGCCGCGCCAGTTCGTCGCTGCGCCGTGTTAGCTCCTTCTCCGCATCGAGCAGCTCGAGCCGCGCCGCCAGCCACTCTTCACGTGTCCCGGTCATATGTCGCGTCATCATGCTTTCCCTCCGTTGTGTATCTTGCGTCGTTCGTTCACGATACGACGTGCTGGTTGGTGGTCGTGCTAGATTAGTACCGGGCATCGAACGGTGGGAGTGACAAGTGTGGCGGGATTTGGATGAACATGGACTCGCTGATCACGGCCGCGGCGCGTGCGCTCGCGGCGGGTGATCCCCTCGGCGCGCTGAACCGGGTCGCCTTGCGCGACGATGCGCCAGCGCTCGCGCTTCGAGGCATCGCGATGGCCCAGCTCGGCGATTTCGTTCGAGCGAAAGCGCTCGTGCGAAGTGCGGCGCGCGCCTTCGGTCCAAAAGAGGCCGTGGCGCGCGCGAGATGTATCGTCGCCGAGGCCGAGATCGCGCTCGCCTCGCGCGACCTGGGCTGGCCTGCGAAGGCGCTCGACGCAGCGCGCGCGACGCTCGAAGCGCACGGCGACCGGGTGAATGCCGCGCACGCGCAGTATCTCGAAGTCCGGCGCCTCCTCCTGATCGGGCGCCTCGACGAGGCCGAGCGTACCCTCGCCGGAATCGACCCCGCGCCCTTTCCGCCCGCGTCGAAGGCTGCCCACGAACTGGTCGTTGCGGGCATTGCGATACGTCGCCTCCAGACGAAGACGGCGCGCGCTGCGCTCGCCCGGGCCGGGGACGCCGCGCGCCGCGCAGGTATCCCCGCGCTGACGGCGGAGGTCGAAAGCGCATCCCTGATCCTGAAGACGCCCGCGGCGCGCCTGATTGCGCGTGGCGAGGAGCGGTTCCTCCTGCTCGATGAGGTTGGAGCATTACTGGCGTCGAAGGCGCTCGTCGTAGACGCGTGCCGTCATGTCGTGCGTGACGCAGGCACGGTGGTCTCGCTCGCAACGCGTCCGGTGCTGTTCACACTCGCACGCGCGCTGGGCGAAGCGTGGCCGGAAGACGTGCCGAGGGACACGCTCGTCGCGCGGGCATTCCGGGCCAGGCTCGCCGATGAATCGCATCGCGCCCGCTTGCGCGTCGAAGTCGGGCGGCTTCGCACGGCGCTCCGGGCACTGGCCGACGTGAGCGCGACGAAGCGCGGCTTTGCGCTGGTGCCGCATCGCTCACGCGAGGTCGTCGTGCTGGCGCGGCCCGTCGAAGAGGAGCATGCGACGATGCTCGCCTTCCTCGCCGACGGTGAGTCGTGGTCGAGCTCAGCCCTCGCGCTTGCGCTCGGCGCCAGCCAGCGCACCGTGCAGCGGGCACTCGACTCGCTTGCGGCAGCAGGCAAGGTGCAGTCGTTCGGTCGCGGCCGGGCCCGTCGCTGGATGACCCCGCCCGTGCCGGGATTCACGATGACCTTGTTACTCCCCCTCCACTACCACGTGACCAGGATGGAAGCATGAATCGATCCGCAGCAGAAATCGTCTGTGAGTACGGACCCTTTCCGGGTGTCGACAGCGTGGGTGGGGTCACCTATGACGGTCAGCACGTCTGGTTTGCGTCCGGAGACAAGCTGAACGCGTTCGATCCCGCAAACGGGAAGATGGTGCGTTCAATCGATGTCGCCGCGCATGCAGGAACGGCCTTCGACGGTCAGCACCTGTTTCAGATCGATGGGGATCGCATCAAGAAGATCGATCCGACGACCGGCCGTGTGCTCGCCTCGATCCCGGCGCCCGACGTCCACGGCGGTAACTCCGGGCTCACCTGGGCCGAAGGGACGCTATGGGTGGGACAGTATCGGGACCGGAAGATCCATCAAGTCGATCCCCAGACAGGGGCGATTCTTCGCACCATCGAGTCCGACCGCTTCGTCACCGGGGTCACATGGGTGGACGGAGAGTTCTGGCACGGCACCTGGGAAGATGACGCGAGCGAATTGAGGCGAGTCGACCCTCGAACCGGAGAGGTCCTGGAGAGGCTCGATATGCCGGCTGGAACAGCCGTATCGGGGCTCGAGTCCGATGGCGGCGAGCAGTTCTTCTGCGGAGGCGGTAACAGCGGGAAGGTGAGAGCCGTCCGCCGACCCGGGCGAGCCTCCGCGGCCGACAGCGACTCGGAGATTCCCGTCGACTCCACGAGCAAGGTTTAAAAGAGCCTCCTCACAAAGTCGGCGCTCGGGGCGAATGCCGTTGCTGTTGCCAATGATCGCTATCCCGATCATCAACTCGGGATCAAGCGACGGATGCCCTGTCTCACTACAGTGTCCGGCTTTGCCGGACACTGTCCGCTGTTATGCCGCACTGGCGCCGTATATTTAATATCACTTTAGTCAGGGAGATCAAAAAATGAATCCTGATGTTGATGCATATCTAGGTAAAGCCAAAAAATGGCAGAAAGAATTTGAGAAATTGAGAACGATCGTTCTTGACTGCCAGCTGGGCGAAGAATTGAAATGGGGCGTTCCCTGTTACACATTTCAGAAAAGAAACATAGTTCTAATCCATGGATTTAAAGAATACTGCGCACTTTTGTTTTTCAAAGGCGCTTTGTTAAAGGATCCCAAGGGTATTTTAATCACGCAAACGGAAAACACGCAGGCGACGCGCCAGATACGGTTTACCAATGCTCAAGAAATAGTCGAGATGGAAGCCATCTTGAAGTCCTATATTTATGAAGCCATCGAAGTGGAAAAATCCGGTTTGAAAGTGGCTTTTAAAAAGACCACGGAATTCACAACTCCGGAAGAATTTCAAAATAAACTGGATGAAATCCCTGCCTTGAAAGCTGCTTTCCATGCGCTGACTCCTGGACGTCAAAGAGCTTATATTCTTTATTTTTCCGCACCCAAACAGTCAAAAACCCGCGAGTCGAGGGTTGAAAAATGTACGCAGAAAATTCTCAATGGAAAGGGATTAGATGATCAGTAAATCAGATAAATAAATCAATCGAATCTTAGAAAATTACCCCACTTTGCGTTCATGGCAATTGCATGACGGTGTAACAGACCTTGAAGCATTCCTCGACAGCGCGCAAGACTCCCGGCATCCCAGCCATTAAACAGGATCAACGGACTTCCTGCGCGATGAAGTGATCGAAAATATGCACCCCCTTGTCAGTGCTGCTCATGCCCGCCTCTCCTGCTGAGTATTGGGCTGGATACGGCACCATAGGAAACCGTCACCATATCGAGCGCGTCGAGAAAATCCCTGGCGTCGAAGATTTCTCCGAGACTTGTGACACCACCCCGTGGCGCGACCTTGCCGCTCAGCAATCGCTCAGTCGCCTCCACGACAATTGGTGCACTGACCGCATAAATGTCGCGTCCCGTTGCCGTGACACGACGCGCCGTTCCACTCTGTGCGATCACGACGTCCACAACGAACTGTTGGGCCGATCGTCCCTGCTCATCGTGAGGCCGGGGCGGTGGCGTATTGGGATCGCGAATGTCGCGCAGGGCCGAAAGAGCGAGCCAGGACTCGACCGCGTCGATGCGCAGATGACGCGAGACGGTGAGCACCTCCGTAAAAGGGAGCATCACCACGTCCAGGTTGCCGAGCGGCGACGGGAATGACCATACGCCTTCGGGCGCAGGCTGCGGGACAGGCGCCAGTCTGCCCGCCTCCTGGATAAGCCGTGTCGCGCGATTGCGTTCGCCGGTCAGACGCGTTCCACGCGTCGGATGCCAGCTGTCGAGGCCGATGGCGATATCGACCCTGTCGAGCGGCTGAACTCCGTCTGCGGCTGCCGTAACGAGCAAATCGGCAAGACCGCCATAGAACGCCGCTGCAGGGATGAGGCACACCTCCGCAGCACGCGCGCTTGCATCGCGTTGATCGATCATCGCCTGGAGCGCGGCCTGTTCCGCCGTGAGGTCGAGATACGGAATCCTGGCCCGCAACGCAGCATCGACGACCGGCAACGCGGTATCAAGAAAAGGTCCGGCGCAGTTAATGACGGCGTCCGTGCCGCGGATCGCTGCGTCGAGTTGCTCGGGGTCGTCGATGGCGGCGACGCGCCTGGCAGTCGTATCGCCGACACTGCTTTCCCGCAAGCGTGCAGCATCTCGCCCTATCCGGACAACTCCGAGGCCTCGCCGCTTTAATTCCGCGACAACAAAGCGTCCCGTGTGGCCCGTGGCCCCGTACACCGCAACAATCCTTCGGTCGTTCATGGTCGACTCCGATACAGAACGGTCTGTTTTATAGTACAGATCTGTAGCGTCGTCAATCCCGGAGTGCTATGATTGAACTCAATGTTTCGGCATTAGCAATCTTTGAGGTTGAGCCTGGATGAAGAAGGGAGAACAAACGCGCGGACTCGCACCCGATACGCGCGAGCGCATTCTGCGGACCGCTAGCGAACTTTTCTACCGGGAGGGCACGCGGGCGGTTGGCGTCGACCTTATCGTGGCGCGGGCGGGTGTCGCCAAGACGAGCCTTTATCGTCATTTCGGGACGAAAGATGACCTGATCGAAGCCTTTCTTCTCCTTGAGGACGAAGACTTCTGGCGGCATTGGGATGCGGTTGCCGCACAGCACAAGGGCGCACCGCGCGAGGAACTGGACGCGCAACTTCAATGGATTGGCGAACGCATTGCGCGTCCGGGTTATCGCGGCTGCCCGCAGATCAACATCGCCGCGGAATATGCGGACGACAACCATCCCGCCCGCAAGGTCGCGGTGGCGCATAAGCGAGAACTGCGACGGCGACTTGCGGAGCTGGCGCGAGCCTTGCGCATCGATGAACCGGAGACTTTTGCTTTACGGCTGGGAACGGTCATCGACGGCGCACTAAGCAGCGGGCGCGCGCTGCACGCAGAGGGGCCTGTTCGGTTCCTGCAGGAACTGGCGCAAATACTGATTCCGAAAAGAGCCAGGAGATGATCCAGAAGCAACGGTTCCGTAGCGGAGCAGAAGCGAACTGACGCTCCGCGACCGGTTCGTCAACCACCGCGATACATAGGGTCGATGCTATTAGCTGGAGCACGCCGGCCAGACTGCGACCTGCCCGATTCGTCACCGCCGACACCACTGCGCTTTTTGTCAACCACACTACCGTCGCCGTCTTCCGCGGCCTTTGTATGAGCGGTTTGACCGTGTTGCGATGCTGGCGCACCGACGTTGCCGCAATCGACGGATGCCGGGCCGTAACCGCCCGCGTAGGCAGGAACAGCCAGCGATGCGAAGCCTGCGACTAACAAGGCTGCGATAGATTTTGCTTTCATGACGACTCCAATGGGCCTGGTGAACATACGAATGCACCTGAATCAGGTCGATTGCGGGGCACAATTGCGCATTGCACGGGTTATGCCAATCCTGATCCGCGCACCCTATGAACGATCGTAACCACGTGAAAATAAAGAATATCTGCCTCGATCCATGCAGCTTTGATAAGCAGATTCAGGAGCCACCATGTCTGGCTGTAGCCAACGTTTTTTGAGTCGTTGTCTCCGGTCGTCCAACAGAACAAAGTCTGCGCACCCCGGCGCGACGAACTCGAGATCGCCGGCAATGACCTCGGCGTTGTCTGCGGAAAATCTCGCGCCGCTTCAGGACAGAGTGTTTTCTATTGAGTAACTCAGCCAGGATTCAAAGTCGTTTAACCATGAGCCCGGCACGCCATCAGATGCGGCGGACGGCCTGAGCCCTCACTGCAGAGAACGAAGTCTGGTGTTTGCCGCGAAGGTCTAACTTGATGGACGGACTCAGGGCGTGAAGCCGACCTTCAGACATCCCGAAAGTGGACGCTCAACATTGACGTCATGGGCGCGGCAACATAAGCAAGCCATCGGACAGCGCTATACTTTCGTGCTTTTATTGCCTTCGTCAGGCCCCAAGGATTACACATGAGCGCATTGCCCCCCTGCCCCAAATGCAATTCCGGGTTCACGTACGAAGATGCGGGCGTCTACATCTGCCCGGAGTGTGCGCATGAATGGTCGGCGCAAGCAGCCGTGCCGTCCGAAACGGCTGACAGGGTTTATCGCGATTCAGCGGGAAATGTCTTGCAGAATGGGGATACCGTCACTGTCATCAAGGACTTGAAACTGAAGGGTTCGGCTGGGGTGATCAAGATGGGCACCAAGGTAAAAAATATCCGGCTGGTGGACAGCGACCACGATATCGATTGCAAGATCGATGGCTTTGGTGCCATGAGCCTGAAATCGGAATTCGTCAAGAAGGTGTGACGAGACGCATGGCGCATGATTGGCGACTGTTGGCCGGACGCCGAAGCTGATCGCCTTCCGGGATCCATGCAACCGTCTCAGCACTTGAACGCCCTGAGCAGTTCAACAACGAGCGCGGGATCGATTTCCTTGTGGGTGAGGCCGAATCTGGACATGCAAGCCCGGTGGTCGGCAGTGCCCAAATACGAGCGAAGCTGCTTGTTTACCGCCTTGAGCAAACGGTCGTCGGTTTTGTTAAAGGAGAAAGCTCCCGTCGGAAGACGTTGCTTGCCACCTTCGCCAGTGTCGTGCTCGACTGCCTCTAGCATTGAGTTGCCGATGTGGCCGGCAAGTATGCGATTTCCCGGTACGGGCAATTTGTTGCACTCAAGCTGAGCTTCGGTAGCCGCCTTATCCATAACTGACATACCTGCTCGATTTTTCCTCTCCGATCCCTCCTTCGTCGCCGTCCCGAGTTGCCAGGCTTTGCGCATGTGGCGGCACAGTCAACGCGTCGGCAAAACAGCGCGTCGACACCTTGCAGATCCGGTTTCGACGGTTGCACGCATCGTTCAATGTCCGGCTAGTTTTGGTAGCGACTCACCCCCAGATCGTCAGCGACAATTGCCGGCGTTTTACCCGACATCAAATCCGCCAGCAGTTGTCCGGAACCGCAGGACATGGTCCAGCCGAGCGTCCCGTGACCGGTATTGAGCCACAAGCCCTTGATCGCGGTCGGTCCGACAATCGGCGTGCCGTCCGGGGTCATAGGCCGCAGGCCCGTCCAGAAGCTCGCCCGCGTGACGTCGCCTGCAAGCGGGAACAGGTCGGTGACAACATATTCCAGCGTCTCGCGCCGGGTCCCATGCAGTTCCTTGTCGAAGCCCACCAGATTGGCCATGCCACCCACGCGAATTCGATCCTCGAAACGGGTGACCGCGACTTTGTAGGTTTCGTCGAGGATGGTCGAGACCGGCGCATGCGCAGCATCGGTAATCGGCACGGTGATCGAATAGCCTTTCACCGGGTAGACCGGGATGCTGACGAGGCCACGCAGCAGTGCAGTGGAATAGCTGCCTAGTGCCACGACGCAAGCGTCTGCTGTGATGGTTTCGTTATCGGAACGCACGCCCTGTAGCGTGCCGCCTTCGACCACGAGGCCATCAATGCTGCGATTGAACAGAAATCGCACGCCCTGCGCCTGTGCCATCTCAGCGAGTGTGGTCGTGAAGACATGGCAGTCCCCGGTTTCATCGCCCGGCAAACGCAGGCCCCCCACCAGTTTGTTCTTCGAACCTTCCAGCGCCGGTTCGGCACGCGCGAGTTGATCGCGCGACAGCAACTCATAAGACACGCCCATTTCCTGCAGAACGGCAATGTCCTTGGCGGTGCCGTCCATCTGTTTTTGCGTGCGGAAGACCTGCAGCGTCCCCTGCTGGCGACCCTCGTAGGTAATACCGGTGGTCTCGCGCAGGGCCATGAAGCAATCGCGGCTATATTCGGCCAGGCGCACCATGCGCGCCTTGTTGACGGCATAACGTGCTTTAGTACAGTTGGCCAGCATCTGAGTCAGCCATTGCACCTGAAACAAGGTGCCGTCCGGCAGGAGTGACAGCGGCGGATGCTTCTGCAACAGCCATTTGATGGCCTTGGCCGGTACGCCCGGCCCGGCCCACGGCGATGCATAGCCCGGTGAAATCTGGCCGGCGTTGCCGAAGCTGGTCTCAAGCGCCGCGCCAGGTTGGCGATCAAGCACCGTCACCTCATGACCGGCGCGCGCCAGATACCAGGCGCTCGTGACACCGACCACGCCCGCTCCGAGAATCAAGATTCGCATCAAAGCCTCCACCAGGAATGACTGCCTGTTCTGATTCAGATGCAAATGCAAAGTATGGACAAAGGGGCTATATCGCAGAAATCGTCCCCTTGTTTTCCTGTACCTCCTGTTCCAGGCGACGGCACGGGAACCGGCCGTGGCGTCGGACCCAAAGCGCGATCTGTTGAATAGTATGCGATCTCTGCCCGAGCTATGGATGCCCGGAAACCCGCATATCCATTGTGATGGCTCGTTGCACGAAACAGGTTGCCATCGAGCCTGCCGCCGCACGGGGTGCCGGCCGATATGGAAGCGCGCACCGGTATTTGAACATGCAGCCAATGATGCACCGCACACTGCCGCAATCCACAGCCACCGGGGATCTATCTACCCGCCGTCACCTGGCGCGCACAACGCAAGGGCGTCGAACCCGTCGCCGAAATAAGGCTGCACCTGCCGCCGGCACGACAGCGAAAAAATTTCGGCGACCTGCTTGACATCACGCCGCGAGGTTCTACACTAAACCATATGGTTAAGTTTCAGGAACCCGCACTGGATCGCACCTTCGCCGCGTTGGCCGACCCGACGCGACGCGCGCTCCTTGCACGTCTGTCCGCGCATGCGGATCTGTCCGTCAGCGAACTCGCGCAGCCGTTCGCGATGTCGTTGCCGGCAGTGATGAAGCATCTCGACGTGTTATCGGGTGCCGGTCTGATCACGCGCACCAAGACAGGCCGCACCGTGGCGTGCCGGCTTGCGCCCGGGCCGATGGAGCAAGCAATGGAATGGCTCGCCCGCTATCAGCGCTTCTGGACCGATGCACTCGATCACCTTGCCGCCTTTGTGGAGGAGGAAGCATGCCCGCCCAACCCAGTCTCACGCTCCAGCGCCGAATCAATGCCACGCCCGCGAAAATCTACAGTGCCTGGACGGACCCGTCGCAAATCGTGAAGTGGATGCATCCCGGCAACGCCGACGTGATTCATGTGGAGATGGACGTGCGCGTCGGCGGCCGCTTCCGGATCATCATGCGCGCGCCCGACGGCGAGGAGCACAACGTGAGCGGCACGTTTCGCGAAGTCGTGCGCGACGAAAAGCTCGTCTACACATGGGCCTACCGCAGCACGCCGGAGCGGGAGTCGCTCGTCACGCTGACGCTGCGGCGCGATGGCGAGCTCACGCTGCTTACGCTGAAGCACGAACAGTTCTTCGATGAAGCCGCCCGCGATAACCACGAGACCGGTTGGGGCCAGGCGCTCGACGGACTCGCACGGCAATTCGCCTGATCACAGCAGGAGGACGTACAAATGGAACAGCATCGAATCGTTTCAAGGGAAGAATGGCTCGCTGCGCACAAGGCGCATCTGGCCGAGGAAAAGGCTTTGACGCACGCACGCGACGCGCTCGCGGCGAAGCGCCGCGCGTTACCGTGGGAGAAGGTCGACAAGACCTACACCTTCGATACGCCGCATGGCCGCAAGACGCTGGCTGAACTTTTCAACGGGCGCAGCCAGCTGATCGTCTATCACTTCATGCTAGGGCCGGACTGGGACGAGGGGTGCCCGGGCTGCTCGTTCCTGTCCGATCATATCGACGGTGCGCTGCTGCATGTCGAGCAGCGCGATGTCGCCTATGTCGCTGTGTCGCGCGCACCACTTGCGAAAATCGAAGCGTTCAGGAAACGCATGGGCTGGCATTTCCGCTGGGTGTCGTCGCACGGCAGCGACTTCAACTACGACTATCACGTGTCGTTCACGCCCGAACAGCGGGCCAAAGGCAAGGTGTACTACAACTTCGACATGAACGACGTCGCGGCGCAGGGCTTCGACAGCGACGAACTGCCGGGTGTCAGCGTGTTCTACAAGGACGAGGCGGGCGATGTGTTCCATACGTTCTCCGCATATGGACGCGGCGGCGAGCCGCTCATCGGCGCCTATACCCTGCTCGACCTCACGCCGAAGGGACGCGACGAAGAGCACAACATGATGGACTGGCTGCGTCATCACGATCGTTATGACGAGGTTCGTAGCGATGCAGGTGCAGGTGCCAGCGCGGCTGCGGCCGCGCAGGCGGCGCAGCACGAAGCGGGACGATCTTGCCACTAGTACGTTCGTGACCGGCTCAAGGCTGCCTTGGCCGGTCACCGCGACGACCGTGACACGGCAGGTGTTGTGCCATCGAGAAACCGGCCCCAAACGACGTTCTTTGCGCCCGCACAAGAGGAGCAGGCAAATAATCCGGGGCCTCGGATATTTCCGGGTAGCGTGGCGGCGCCCAGGATGAGAGCGCTGCAAACAGGCATCGGCATTGCGCGCAGACAGCGCCCGCAATGCCTCCAGATCCACAGGAGAAACGCCCGTGATGGACCGCATCATGGCGATGCGGACCTTCGTGCGCATCGTCGACACCAACAGCTTTACCCGCGCCGCGCAGTCGCTCGGAATACCGCGCGCAAATGCGACAACGCTGGTGCAGAGTCTCGAGGCAATGCTCGGCATCCAGCTGCTCGTGCGCACCACGCGCCGGCTCAATCTGACTGCCGAGGGCGCCGCGTATTACGAGCGTTGCGTGCAGATTCTCGCGGATATCGACGACATCGAGGCGAGCCTGCGGCATCCGCACGACCAGCCGCACGGGCGATTGCGTGTCGAGATGCCGGCGGCGGTCGCGAACGCGATCGTGTTTCCGGCGCTCGACGACTTTCACGCGCGCTACGAGCATATCGTGCTCGAGTTCGGTGTCAGCAACCGGCAGGTCGATCTGGTTGGCGAAGCGATCGATTGCTGCATCCTGATTGGAGCATTGCCCGATTCGGGCCTCGCCGCCCGCCGGCTCGGCGCGCTCGAACATGTGACCTGCGCGAGCCCGCTCTATCTCGCGCGGCACGGCATGCCGCTGCGGCTCGACGAGCTGACCGGTCACGTCGCGGTGAACTGCATGTGCGCGCAGACGGGGCGCGCGGCGGACTTCGATTTTCAGGTCGACGGCGACACGATCAATGTGCCGCTCGGAGGCTTCGTGCAGGTCAGCGACGAGCATGCATATCTCGAATGCGGACTGCGCGGGCACGGGCTGATCCAGCCATCGCGGGCGCTCGCGCAACCGTACCTCGACTCGGGTCGGCTGCGCGAAGTCCTGCCGCGCTACAGGCCCGCGGCGATGCCGGTGTCGGTCGCGTATCTGCGTCATCGCGGCGTTCCGCCGCGCGTGCGTGCGTTCGTCGACTGGCTCGCGGAACTGTTCGAGACGGCGCGGCACGTGAGTCATGATCTGTCGCAAGTGCGCTGGATTCTGCGTGGGATCGAGTCGGACGAACCGGCCTGAGTGCGGAGCATTGAACCATCGCGTTGAATGGACACGCTTTAATTTTCACCCAGGTCACTTCTGGTCCGCGGGACGGCCAGCACCGAGCGCATCGAGCAACGGCCGGAGAGCATCAAGTTCCGAGCCGAAGCCTGTCCAGTCTCCCGCCTTCAGCCGCTCGATGGCGCGGTCATAGTGGGCCAGTGCCTCGCGGGCGCGCGCGTCCGCCGTGCCCTGGGCCGGCGATGCCGCTCGCGCGGTCTCCCTGAAGAGCGCCGCGAGGGCTTCGCCCAAGGTTTCCTCCATCACCACCCGGTCACCATAGGCGGCGATCACCCGCTTCAACTCGGGCAACTGGCCGGACGCCGCACGCAAATAGAGCGGGGACACATAGAGGATCGAGTTCTCGATCGGCACAACCACAAGATGACCGCGAATCACGCGTGAGCCCATCTGGTTCCACAGCGAGATCTGCTGCGAGATCTCGGTATTCTGCTGAATGCGTGCTTCGATCTGAAACGGCCCAAAGACCAGCCTGTCCTTCGGGAAGGTGTAGACGATGAGCTTGCCGTACCCCGCAGGATCGCAACGCGCCGCCAGCCAGGCAATCATGTTCTCGCGCTGGCTCGGCACCATCGGCAGCATGAGGACGAATCCGGCGTGCGCGTCCCCGGGCAGTCGCATGATCATGTAGTACGGCGGCATCGTGCTGGCGGCGTTCCCACCATCTATACCGGCCAGTTCCCGGGGGAACTGCCACAGGTCCTCGCGGTTGTAGAAGACTTCCGGCGCATCCATATGGTAGGTGCGATACAGTTTCGCCTGGATCAGGAACAGATCTTCGGGGTAGCGGATATGCTGCCGGAGCGCCTGTGGCATCGCATCCAAAGGCTTGAACAAACCCGGAAAGATGCGCTCGTATGTCCGCAGGATCGGATCGGTGGGATCGCTGACGTAGAAGTCGACCGTGCCGTTGTACGCGTCGACCACAATCTTGACCGCGTTGCGGATGTAATTGGCGCCGTCGGCGAAACCAGGCTGGGCGTAAGGAAACCACTGGCTCGTGGTGTACGCGTCCTGCATCCAGAACAGGCGCCCGTCGCTCGCGACGATATACGGGTCACGGTCGAGGCTAAGGAACGGCGCGATCGTGCGCACGCGCTCCTGAATGTTACGGTGAAGCAGGATCCGGCTTTCGTCCGTGATATAGCCGCTAAGCAGGATGTTGGGATCGTCGAACTCCCAGGCGAAGAGGCTGCGTCGCGCCATGCCGCCGATAGTAACGCCGTCGCGCCCGCTGTAAGTGCTGTAGACGTTGTCCGCCCCTTTGGGATAGTCGAATTCGGGCACGCTGCCCTTCACGATGACGTAGCCCGGATTGCCTCCACCAAAATAGAGGCGCGGTTCGTGGATGGTCGGGCCGCCTTTGGCGACGGGCGGGATATCCTGCAGATAGAAGGAAGGCAAGCCTTCGGCGGATTTCTCGGTGACCGGCGACATCACGACGCCATTACCATGAGTGAAGATGAGATGCAGGTTCACCCAGGTCTGGGCGTTGGGCGGAAGCATTGCCGGCTCCAGTTCCCGCGCCGACAGCATCACCTGCCTGTAACCGGAGTCAAGCCCGTAGCGATCGATGTCTACGGAGAGAAATTTGTAGTAAGTCCGGATCTCCTGCAACTGTGCATAGGTATCCAGCAGCGGCTGCACATCCCACAGGCGGATGTTGTCGATGGTCGCGCGATTGGCTTCAAGCGAGGCGAGAGTCAGCCCCTGCTCGGCCGCAAACGGGCTGACCGCAATCTGCGCGAGGCCGTAAGCCTGTCGCGTCAGCGCGATATTGTGTTCGATATAGGGCGTCTCGAGGCGCAGTTCGCTCGGTTTGACATAGAAGCGCTGAAACAGCGCCGGATAGATCAGCGCGAACACAAACGAACTGCCGAACACGAGCAGCGCAAGGGCGGCAGGCAGTCGATAGCTCCGCGTGCGCATATTGGCCCACATGGCGACGGATGAGGCAGCCGCAAGGCCGACGAGTATCCACAGGACCGGCAATTCGACGTGGACATCGGTATAGCTGGCGCCCACCACGACGCCGTTATCGCCGTAAAGCAGCAGAAAGCGGTCGAGCCAATAAGACCAGGCCTTCAGCACAAAGAACAAACCGAGCAGTGCCGAGCCATGAGTGGCCGCGGCGGGCGAGAGCCTGCGTGGCGGCCGCTCTAGCCCGATGTCGCCGCGCAACCCATAGACCGCAGTTGCCACGATCGCACTGCAGAAGAGCACTCGCAGCAGCCAGTTCTTGAGCGCGACATACACGGGCAGTGAGAAGAGATAGAAACCGATGTCCCTGCCGAAGATCGGATCGCGCTCGCCATAAGGTACCTGCTGAAGGAAGCGAAGCGCGATGTCCCAGTTTGAGATTTCGCTGGCGGCGATAATCAGCCCAAAGATGACAGCGGCGCCGGTGATACTGGAGCGCCAGGGGACGCGCGGCGCCACCAGTTCGGCCAGATCGCCGCTGACTTCCGTCACGACCGACAAACTACGCACTCCCGCTTGCGAGGTATAGACAGCCCTCGCGTAACGATGCGCCAGCAACCCCGACACCCCAATCGCGCCCGCCGAGGCAGCGAACACGGCGACAAACAGCAGCGCCCTGGCGAAAAGGACCGTCCAGAAGACCCCGACATAGCCGATCGAAGAGAACCACAGCCAGTCGACCAGAATGCCTGTGATACGCCCGACGACAATGAGACAGGCGATGGCGGCCGCAGCCGCGATTGCATAACGTCTCAGGCGCACGCCGGACCTCGCTTCCGATCGCATCGCCCCCTCCTTTGCTGGCCCGTCACATACTCTGCTGCGGCCGGATCATTGCGCACCGCTGACCTGCCCGGAGCACGGCCGAACGGTTGTTGACGCAACCCTGATAGCCCACCGACAGGTACTCAACGACCTGCGCGAGGCGAGCCCGGATGAGGCAGGTTCAGGCCAGTTGAATGATTGTAGTCCGGTCAGTCAGAATCGATCGGCGTGCTATCCGACGTTAGATCGCGAATGACTGTGTCCCGAACGCCGCTGGTTGGGCGATGGATCTCAGGCGAGCGACTCATGGTCAAGGGCAGGCTACCGTGCGCAACCAGCCGTTCATGATCGCTCCGCACGGCGCAAACTCACCCGCCAGATACATAACCTTTAGTTTATTGTTATTGTAAAAAACATTAACTATCGCAGATCGTTCTTCCGCCCTACTCTCTAATCGTCCCCTCACACCGCGCCTCGGTCGCCGTAGTCGAACCGCCGACAGCGTAGTCAGGGGAGGTGAGGTCGAAGGGGAGTGTCATGAACACCGCCGAGAAGTCCCTGCACTATCTGGTCGAAAAGTGGCTTGCACCCACTCCACTGGCGCGGATCCGGGTAGTCCAGTTTGGTCGTATGCAAGGAGACAGCCGGCGCTACGTACACGTCGAGGCATCGGCTCCGACCGGCTCGCATGCAATCTTTTTCTTTCGGCACGATGACGGCTGCTGGCGCGTATTTCCGGCCCGGATCGCACGACCGTCGATGACGGGTTATCGGCTCGCCGCCTGATCTGCGTCACGATCCCGGCAAAGCAGCAGACCTGGCCACCCCGATCTCACTCAACCGTCCAACCCTGCTCCTGCCCCGACAGCTCAGAACAAATCCGTCGCCCGGAATCAAACCTGCTCACAAACGCCTCAAAGCCCTCGACAGGCAGCGGCCGGCAGAAGTAATAACCCTGATACGCATAACATCCCGACTCAGCGAGCAGGTTTCGCTGAGCCTCGGTCTCGACGCCCTCGGCGATCACCTCCAGACCGAGACTCTGGCCAAGCGCCACGATCGTTCTGGCGATCACGGCATCGTTCGGATCCACGAGAATGTCACGCACAAACGAGCGATCGATCTTCAACTGATCCAGCGGCAAACGCTTCAGATAGGAAAGCGACGAATATCCGATACCGAAATCGTCCAGTGAGAAGACCACCCCGGTGGCCTTGAGCGCACGCATCTTCCCGGTGATATCGAGCACATTGTCGACGAGCACGCTCTCGGTCAATTCCAGCTTGAGCCTGCTCGGGTTGGCCCCCGTCCGGCTGATGACAGCCAGCACCTTGTCGACAAAATCAGGCTCACGAAACTGGTGAACGCTGACATTGACCGCGATCGTCAGGTGCGCCATTTCCGGCTGGCCCGCCCATCGCGCGAGTTGAAGACAGGCGGTCTCCAGCACCTTGTTTCCAAGCGCGAGGATCAATCCGGTTTCTTCGGCGAGAGGAATGAAGTCGGCAGGCGCTACGAGCCCACGCTCGGGATGCTGCCAACGCACGAGTGCTTCGGCGCCCGTTACGGTATTGCAGGCTGTCACCTGTGCCTGGTAATGCAGCAGAAACTGATTTTCGTCGATCGCCTTGCGCAACCCCGCCTCCAGAGCGGCGCGCTCCACCACCACGGTCTGCATCGCCGGATCGAAGAAGCACATCGCGTTGCGCCCTCTCTCCTTGGACTTGTACATGGCAAGGTCGGCCTGCTTCAGGAGTTCGTCGATGGAAGCCTGATGCCCGCTAAAGACGGTCGCGCCAATACTCGCGGTGCTGCGATATTCGACGCCATCGAGTTGATAGCTCCTGCCGAGCACGGCAAGGATTTTTTCGCTCATCGCTTCAGTCTGGCCGGCCGCTTCCTGCCGGTTTTCGCTCAAGCTCCCCAGCACGACGACGAACTCGTCGCCCCCTACTCGCGCTACCGTGTCACCCTCACGCACGCTCTCCGAGAGCCGGTGCGCCACCTGCTGCAGCAGGAGGTCTCCCTTGTCGTGGCCGAGCGTATCGTTGAGCGTCTTGAAGTTGTCGAGATCGATGAACAGCAGGGCGCCGGAGGCTTCGCTCTGGGCACTGACCGCAATGGCCTGCTTCAGACGATCCGCCAGCAGCGTGCGGTTAGGCAGACGGGTCAAGGCATCGAAAAAGGCCAGCTCCTTGATTCGCTCTTCGGCAATCTTGCGTTCGGTAATGTCGTGATGCGTGCCGACATAGTGCGTCACCGCGCCGTCGCTCCCGGTCACCGCGGCGATGGTGAGCCATTTCGGATAAACCTCGCCATTCTTGCGACGGTCCCAGATTTCGCCCTGCCAGCCGCCCACACGGTGAATCGAATTCCACATCTCACGGAAGAAAGCCGCGTCGTGATAACCCGACTGCAGTATTCGCGGCGTGCGGCCCACCACCTCGTCGGCGGTGTAGCCGGTACATTCGGTGAAGGCCGAATTGACGCGCAGGATCGTGCCGTTCGCATCGGTGACCATCATGCCTTCCAGCGAGTCGAACGCGACTGCGGCGATGCGAAGCTCGGCCTCGACCTGTTTGCGCTCGGTAATGTCACGCCCGCTGGTCCGGATACCCGTGAATACGCCCCTCGCATCGTGGATGGGAACCCATGAGACGGAAAACCAGACGAGCGAGCCATCCTTGCGAACACAACGAAACTCAAGATCGTCGCCACGCAAACCCTGAAGCCCCTTCAGAAGCTCAGGCACGACACGCGGCCGGTCTTCGGCGTGGATCAGCGTGCCGGCGAAGTCGGGCATGGCCATGCACTCGTCCACGGTATAGCCGGTGTACTCCTCCACGGACGGATTGATCCAGCGGGGCTTGCCGTCCAGCCCCCACCAGACCTCCAGATTGACCGTGCAGTCGGCGATCGCGCGGAATTTCTCCTCGCTCTCGCGCAGCTCGCTGGTCATTTTCGAGGCGAGCCGCATGGCACGGCTGCGACCGGTCACCATGACCCAGGCCAGCAGCGCCAGCAACAGACTGAGGCCCGTGCCGGTGCAGGCAATCAGCGTTTCGGCGTTGCGGCCGAAGCGGGTCTTGAAATCGTTGTGGGCAGTCATGGAGAGCATCCAGTTATGCCCGTTCACGACCAGATACTCGCTCGCCGAAACGGTTGAATCCGGGTGCTGTCCTTTGGCGCCGGACGAGTGATACAGGAGCGCCGCCGCCGACGGCTGGACCCCGTCATAGATCGTCAGGGAGAGTCCGGCCGGTTGCTCGCCATAGAGACTTGCGATCACGTCCCGCATGCGGAATGAAGCGGAGACCCAGCCGAGCAGGTGCGCCCGGCGCTGGGCGACGGTGTCCAGCGGCTCGCCTCGCGCATACACCGGCAGGTACATCACGAAACCGGGTTGCGCATCCTCTCCGGTGTCCACAGCCAGTTGAACCTTCCCGGACACGATCGCCATCCCGGCGTCGCGGGACTCCTCCATGGCTTGCCGCCGCACCGGGCTCGCCCAGACGTCGAAGCCGAGCACCGAACGACTCCCGCCCACGTACGGTTCGCGCTGGACGATCGGGGCGTAGTCTTCGCGCAGCCCGTTGGGCCGGATGGTGTAGTGGGTCAAACCCAGCTGGCGCATCGCGGCGACATGGGCGTCCCTGTCGGCCGCGGGCACCCACTGGACGACGGCGAGCCCCTGGATGCCGGAAAAGTTCGCGTCGAGGTTGATCGCGCGAACGTACTCGCGGAATTTGTCGCGATCCAGCGTGCCCGTCGCGACGAACATGGCCTGCACGCCCCGCAGCATCTGCTCGTAGGTCGCCATCCGCTGTTCGATGCGGCTGACGGCGTCGCCCAGCGCGGAGTCGAACTGGGAGAGCACTTCACGCCGTGAGGCCTGCCGTTCGTGATCCCAGACTGTCCACGTCACGCCGAGCCCGGCGGACAGGATCAGTGCAGGCAGCAGGACAAGACGCACCCAGCTCACGGCGGCGTCGGGAAATCGACCATGGAATCGGCCAGGTCGGGTTTGAAATATTTCTCGAAGATCCGCCGCACGGTGCCATCCGCGCGCATCTCATTCACCAGGTCGCGCCACTTCTGCTGCTCCGCGGGCGACAGCGCCTTCTTCGACATGATGAGACCGTGCGGCACCGCGGGGTCGTTGAACTCGACGATCGTGGTGACGTCGCGAATCCTCTTTGCGTCGATCGCCGGGTAGTCGAAGGGTTCAATGATCATGCCCTGGATGCGCTGCAGGATGAGCGCTTCATACAGGGGTTCAAGGCCGCCAGCCTGGCTCACTCGGTTGGCGGCCGCGAGTGTGTCCACCAGCTGGTTAGCCGAGTCGCTATAACGGAAACTGCGGATGACACCAAGCTGAAACTGGTCGTTGTGTTCGAAGTCGGACAGCTGGCGTATGCCGGAATCCTTGCGCACCAGCAGATAGTATTTATTGCTGAAGTACCAGGCGAAGGAGGCGTACCGATTGCGCTCGGCGTTCGCGATACCGGACAGGCTGAAATCGAGCGCGCCGGATTCGATCAGTTTCCAGATGCGCGCGCGCGACATGAGACTCACCCTGACCTCGCAGCCGCTGCGGCGGATCAGTTCGTCGGCGAAGTCCTTGTCGATGCCGGTGTCGGTGTCGAGCGAATAAAGCAGGCCGTGATCGTGCAGCGCGAGCGTAAACGGTCGTGAGCAATCAGGACCGCTCGCGACGGCCGTGCCCAGGCAGCACAGCGTCAGGAGCAAGCCGCCAAGTGCGTGTCGTATCACAGTGTCTCCAGTGCAATAAAAGGTGACTCAACAACGACAGTCTTTTCTATCGACAACCATGTTGACTACACGTCCAGCCATGTGGTCAGTTTGAAGACGGCATTACAAGGCGGACATGTTGCACCGATGCCCGGCTCGCATCTGCGCGCGCAGGAGATCAGAAGTTCCCGCGCGCAAATGCACTAAGCGCTTTTACGGCAGCACCAGGAAGTTCTTGAGGGATATTTGCACCGTTTTCAAAGATTTTTCTCGAGCAAACGAAAGCATGCCGCAACGCGCTGCCGGCCGGATACGATTGTCGGTCACGCGCGCGACAAAGTCATCGGAATCCCGCATTTGTAAGGTAAGGCAGCCGCGTGCGGCTCCTGTCGAAAGGTGCCGTCGGCCTCCGGCTGCGTCCGACGAACGCCTCAACGTGAAAATACCCTGGCTGCCTCAGAACGTCTTCACTTTTGTCTTCGCCTTTTTGCTGATCTTCGTCCCTGCTTTCGTCCCCGCCTTCGCATTCCGGCACGTGGACTCCCTCACGACGAGCGTCGGTGGCGGCCCCAGCACCATGACGGGCGACGCTTCAGCGCTGCCCTTCTGCATCAGCCTGATCAACAACTCGATAGACAGGTCGGCGATCGCAGTCGTGTTGATCGCGACCGTGGTCAGCGCCGGACGAACCTGGTGCGCGAGCTGGATGTCCGTGATGCCGATCACCGACACATCCTCGGGTACGCGCCGGCCCAACGTCGTCAGCGCCTGGATCGCGCCAATCGCAAGCAGGTCGTTGGTTGCAAAGATGGCCGTCAGGCCGGGGGCGTTCGCCAGCAATTGCATGCATGCCGCATAACCGGCGTCGATCGTATCGCGGATCTCCAGTACGGCCGCGTTGTCCGGCTCGATGCCCGCAGCCCGGATGACTTCGCGAAACCCCATCGCCCGGGCGTCCTGCAAACCGCCGCAGCCATCGCCGACCAGCATGCCGATGTCGCGATGCCCGAGTTCCAGCAGATGCTCCGCCGCAAGCGCGCCCGCATGAGCGAAGTCGACGGCGACACAGGGCATGGCCGGCGGTGCCTCGGGGTGTTCCCACAGGCTGAGCACGATCGGCGCGCCGACCGCAGCCGATTCGCATAACTCATTGATCGCGATGTCGGTGTTCAGCACGAGCACGCCTTCGGCGAGCGTACCGGCGATCTGCGTGAGATACGCACGGCCGATCTCGGCGTCGTCGTCGGTGTTGCAGACCATCAGGAAATAGCCCTCGCGGCGCGCTGCCCTTTCGGCCGCGAGTACGAACTCCGGATAGAACGGGTTCGCGATATTCGAGAGCATCAACGCAAGCGTCGACGACCGCCCTTCGGCAAGCGCCCGGGCGTTCAGGTTCGGCCGGTAGCCCAGTTCGCGGATCGCGCTCAGCACGCGCTCCGCAGTTTCCGGACGAACCTTCTCACGGTTGCGCAGCACGTTCGATACGGTCGCCGCCGTGACTTTCGCACGGCGCGCCACCTCGCTCAGCGTCACCATGACGACCGCATCCGGGAAAACGCGCAGTTCGGTTTGACACAACATCCCACATTCAGGGAAGTACAACCAGATGTTGCGTAGCCGAGGGAGGCTTTGCTAAGTTTCATGACAAATATCCAGGAGACAAGCATCGTGACTTCAAATCGTGCTCTCGAATTTAAGCGCTTAAATCCCCGCCGCGCAAGCCTTCCGGCATTTTTTTTCAGTCAGATTTAAGCGCTTAAATCGAGGAGCGGAACGATGTCTGCAATCAGTCTCACGCATGTTCAGAAATCCTACGGCAATCACTCGCCGGTGATCCGGCAACTGAATCTGGAGATCGCCGAACACGAGTTCTGCGTTTTCCTCGGACCGTCGGGCTGCGGGAAATCCACGCTGCTGCGGATCATCGCCGGCCTCGAAGATCTGAGCGAAGGCGAACTGCATATCGGCGGCCAGTTGATGAATGGCGTCCCCTCGGCGGAGCGCGGGGTGGCGATGGTGTTCCAGAGCTACGCGCTCTTTCCGCACATGACCGTTTTCGAGAACGTGGCCTTCGGGTTGCGCCTCGCCAAAACGCCCAAAGACGTGATCGATCGCAAGGTGCGCGACGCCGCGCGCACCTTGCAGCTCGACGCCCTGCTCGATCGTCATCCGAAAGCGCTCTCGGGCGGACAGCGCCAACGCGTGGCGATCGGCCGCGCAATCGTGCGCGAGCCCGGCGTGTTTCTGTTCGACGAGCCGCTATCCAATCTCGACGCTGCGCTGCGTGGCCAGACGCGCATCGAAATCGCGCGGCTGCATCAGCGTTTCCCGCAGGCGAGCGTCGTCTATGTGACGCACGACCAGGTCGAAGCCATGACGCTCGCCGACCGGATCGTCCTGCTGCACGCGGGCGCCGATACGCAGCGCTTCGGCAGCATCGCGCAGGTCGGCGCGCCGCTCGAGCTATATCATCGTCCGCGTTCACGCTTTGTCGCCGGTTTCATTGGCTCGCCGCGGATGAATTTCATCGACGCAACGGTCGACGCGATCCAGTCGGGCCGCGTCATCGTCAAGCTCCTGCAAAGCGAGGAAACGCTTGCAGTCAACGTCGACGGCATACGTCTTGTGCGCGGCCAGCCAGTGACACTCGGAATTCGTCCGGAACACGTGCGCACCGGCGGCGAAGGCCAGGCGATCCGTGGTGTCGCCACACTGACCGAACAGCTTGGTGAACACAGCTACATTCACGTGGACTACGCAGGCGGCGCCCTGGTTGCCAAGGCACCCGGCGACGCGGCGGCGCGGTCTGGCGAACGCATCACGCTGCGCATTCCCGCCGATGCCTGTCATCTGTTCGACGCCGACGGCATCGCGCTGGAACGCACCGTGACCGAACCGGCACTGCCGGAGCGGGCCGCAGGGTACGAGAAGGTTGCATGAAAGGACGCCAGCCGCAGAGCTGGCAGGATCACCCGTCCGCAGCACGCGGCCGGCACACAACGTAGTCAAAGGAGACAGCAAGTGAACTCAAGCCGCATTAGCCGCCTTACACACTGCCGGCCTGTCCGTACCGTGGCCCGCGTATCCGCCGCCGTCGCGGTAGTCGCCGCCCTGCTGTCGGGAGTGAGCGCCGAAGCCGGGCAGTTGAACATCAACGTGTCCGCGCGCGGTAACCAGCGCTCGACGTGGCAGGACGCCTTCGACAAGTTCAAGAAGGCCAACCCCGACGTCGACCTGAAAGTGACCTACATCACCGAGGAAGCGTACAAGGTGCAGATGGGCGGCTGGCTCGCGACCGATCCGCCTGACATCGTCTCCTGGCACGATGGTGAGCGCATGGCGTACTACGCACAACGTGGCCTGCTGGAAGATCTGTCGTCCGACTGGAACAAGGACGGCTGGAACCAGCAATACGCGTCGGTGAAGGAAGCGTCGACGTACAAGGGCAAGCAGTATGCGGCGCCGCTTGGCTATGACGCGTACGGCTTCTTCTATCGCAAGGACCTGTTCGAGAAGGCCGGCATCAAGGGCGAGCCGAAGACGTGGGACGAGTTCCTCGACGCCGCGAAGAAGCTGAAGGCCAGCGGCGTCGCACCGATCGCGGTCGCCGCGCGCGACAGCTGGACGCTCGCCGCATGGTTCGACTACCTCGATCTGCGCATCAACGGCAACGCCTTTCACCAGAAGCTGATGGCGGGCGAAATCCCGTACACGGATCCGCGCGTGAAGAAGGTCTACACGGCGTGGAAGACGCTGATGGACGACCACTACTACATCGACAACGCCCTCTCCTACGATCTCGACTCGATTGCACCGTTCCTCGTGAACGGCAAGGCCGCGATGATGCTCATGGGCACGTTCTTCTCGGCGAGCATTCCGGAATCGATCAAGCCGCAAATCGGCTTCTTCCGCTTCCCGGTCGTCGACGCCAACGTGCCGACTGCCGAAGACGGTCCGGTGAACGTGTTGCTGATCCCGGCAAAGGCGAAAAACAAGGCCGACGCGCGGCGCCTGCTCGCCTTCATGGAGTCGCCTGAAATCAACGCGGATCTCGCCCGCGGCTGGGGCCAGCTGCCGTCGAACAGCAAGGCGGAGGAACCCGACGATCCAATCTCGAAGGTCGGCTTCCAGACGCTTGCCAATACCACCGGCGGTATCGCGCAGTTCTACGATCGCGACATGACGAAAGAAATGGCCGACGAAGGCATGAAGGCGATGCAGCAGTTCTATAGCGATCCGTCGCAACTCGACGCCCTGCTCGATCGACTCGAAGCGACGCGCAAGCGCATCTACAAGAAGTAACGTCACCGTCCTCCCGGAGCAGGCAGCATGGACTGCCTGCTCCGGGGAGGTGCTTCAGCGCGGACTTTACGAGGTCATTCGAATGTCCACTTCAGCAGCCCGCAGTCTGCCGGCCGCTCGGGGCCGGCGTACGCCGAAAACCCGGCGCAGGCAGCATCGTGCGGCATTTTTCTTCCTGTTGCCCGCGTGCGCGCTCTTCAGCCTGTGCGTGATCTATCCGATCATCAGCAGCATCACGCTCAGTTTCTATAACTGGGATGGCATGACGCCGAAGAGCTTCGTCGGCTTCGCGAACTACATCGAACTGTTTCATGCGGATGTCTTCTATGTCGCATTGAAGAACAACCTGATCTGGCTCGCCCTCTTCCTGCTCGCGCCGCCGCTCGGCCTTGTGTTCGCGTTGTATCTGAACCAGCAGATCAAGGGTATGCGCCTCGTGAAGTCGCTGTTCTTCGCGCCGTTCGTGCTGTCGGGTGTCGTCGTCGGGCTGGTGTTCAGCTGGTTCTACGATCCGACGTTCGGGCTGCTGCGGCTCATCGTCGGGCATGGCATTCCCGTGCTGGGCGATCCGCATACGGTCACCTTCGGCATCGTCTTCGCCGCACTGTGGCCACAGGCGCCTTACTGCATGGTGCTGTATCTGACCGGGCTCACTGCCATCAATCCGGAAGTCGTCGAAGCCGCGCGCATGGAAGGCGCGAAAGGTGTGCGGCTTCTCTGGCACGTCATCCTGCCGCAACTGCGGCCCGCCACCTTCATGGCCGTCGTGCTGACCGTGATCGGCGCGCTGCGCAGCTTCGACCTGATCGCGGTCATGAGCGGAGGCGGTCCGTTCGACAGCTCGACGGTGCTCGCCTATTACATGTACGACCAGGCCATCAAGTATTACCGCGAAGGCTATTCGGCGTCGATTGCGGTCGTGCTGTTCGCCATCATGCTCGTCTACATCGTGTTCCACCTGCGCCGCATGTTGCGTGAAGAACGCTGATCTACAGAGGACTTTCGTCATGTATCCGCTTCCCGTCGAACGCTGGAAACCATTCAGTCGCGCGCTGTACAAGGCGTCGTTGCCGCTCGCGCTGATTGTGTGGCTGCTGCCGATGCTCGCCGTGCTGGTGACGTCGATACGCTCGTCCGACGAGCTTTCGCAAGGCGACTACTGGACCTGGCCCAAACACTTTGCGCTGTGGGAGAACTACAGCGCGGCGCTCACGCAGACGCCGATGCTCCACTACTTCGCCAACAGCGTGCTGATCACGGTGCCTTCCGTGATCGGCGCGATCGTGCTGGCGTCGATGGCGGGTTTCGCACTCGCGACCTATCGCTTTCGCGGCAACACCGCCGTGCTGTTCGCATTTGTCGCCGGAAACTTCGTGCCCGTGCAGATCCTGATGATTCCCGTGCGCGACATGGCGCTGAAAGTCGGCATCTACAACACCGTATGGGTGCTGGTGATCTTTCACGTGTCGTTTCAGACCGGCTTCTGCACGCTGTTCCTGCGCAACTTCATCAAGCAGTTGCCGTACGAATTGATCGAGGCCGCGCGCGTGGAAGGCGCAAGCGAATGGACGGTCTACGCGCGCATCGTGCTGCCGCTCATCCGTCCGGCGCTGGCCGCGCTGGGCATCCTCGTCTTCACCTTCGTGTGGAACGACTACTTCTGGGCGCTGTGTCTCACGCAGGGCGACGATGCCGCGCCGATCACGGTCGGTGTCGCCGCCCTCAAGGGTCAGTGGACGACGGCATGGAACCTCGTCGCTGCCGGTTCGGTACTCGCCGCCCTGCCTTCCGTGCTGATGTTCTTTGCGATGCAGAAGCACTTCGTCGCCGGTCTGACCTTCGGTGCCAGCAAGGGCTGATCGCCCATTCAACAAGAGAGAATCCCGATGCAGCTAGGTGTTTGCTACTACCCCGAACAGTGGCCCCAGTCGATGTGGGCCGACGATGCACGACGGATGGTCGAACTGGGCATCACGCACGTGCGCATTGCGGAGTTTGCGTGGAGCCGGATGGAGCCGAAGGCCGGCGAGTACACCTGGGAATGGCTCGACCAGGCCGTCGACACGCTCGCGTCCGCCGGACTCAGGATCATCCTCGGCACGCCCACCGCGTCGCCGCCCAAATGGCTGGTCGACGCCTGGCCGGAGATCCTGCCCGTGCGCGCCGACGGCACACGCTGGAATTTCGGCTCGCGCCGCCACTACGATGTATCGAGCGGGCGCTATCGCCGGGAATGCCTGCGCATCGTCACCGCGATGGCCGAACGTTACGGACGGCACCCCGCGGTGATCGCGTGGCAAACCGATAACGAACTGGGCTGTCACGACACCGTGCCGAGTTATTCGGACGCTGCGCGCACGCGCTTTCGCGCGTGGCTCGCGCGCCGCCATGAAACGGTCGGCGCGCTGAACCGCGCGTGGGGCAATGTGTTCTGGAGCATGGAGTATGCGTCGTTCGACGCCATCGAACTGCCGAACCTCACGCCGACTGACGCGAACCCGAGCCATCTGCTCGACTTCCGCCGTTTCATGTCGGATGAGGTCGCGCAGTTCCATCGCGAGCAGGCCGAGGTGCTGCGGCGCTTTGCGCCCGAAGCGGATGTCCTGCACAACTTCATGGGCTTCTTCACGACCTTCGACCATTACCGCTTCGTTGAAGACAACAGCGTCGACGTCGCCGCATGGGACAGCTATCCGCTCGCCCGCACCGAGGTGATCGCCTTACCGGAGGAAGACAAGGCCCGCTATGCACGTACCGGCCACCCGGATGTATCCGCATTCGATCACGACCGTTACCGCGCGATCGGCGCCGGGCGCTTCTGGGTGATGGAGCAGGAGGCCGGGCCGGTGAACTGGGCGCCGTGGAATCCGGTGCCCGCGCCCGGCATGGTCCGCCTGTGGGCCTACGAGGCGTTTGCACATGGTGCGGAGCTGGTGTCGTATTTCCGCTGGCGTCAATGTCCGTATGCGCAGGAACAGATGCATTCGGGCCTCAACCTGCCGAATAACGCGCTTTCGCCCGGAGGCCGTGAAGTCGCGCTTGCCGCCAAGGAAATTGCGGACTCTTCAGTGCTCTCCGGTCTCGCTCCCGTCTCGCGCGCTGAAGTGGCGCTGGTGTTCGACTATGAGACGCAATGGATGTTCGAGATCCAGCGTCATGGCAAGACCTTCGACTATCAGACGCTCGCGTTTGAGTACTATCAGGCGCTGCGCGAGATGTCGCTCGATGTGGACATCGTCTCGCCTCAGGCGGACTTCTCGTCATACAGACTCGTGGTCGTGCCAAGTCTTGCCGTGATCACCGACGAACTCGTGCAGGCGATCAGGCGATCATCCGCGCAATGGGTGTTCGGGCCGCGCAGTGGGTCCAAAACCGCGGAGTTCGCGATTCCGGCCGAGCTGCCACCCGGCCTGCTGCAAGCTGCGCTGCCCGTCCAGGTGCTGGAAGTCGAATCGCTGCGCCCGACCCTGCAGCCTGCCACGTCGATTGGCGGCGCTGCTGGAATCGCAGTGCACTGGCGCGAGCATCTGCAGCCTGGCGCTGAAGCCGAAGTGCTGGCGAGCTTCGACGACGGCTGGCCCGCCGTCGTCGCCCACGGCCGGATGCGCTATGCGGGCGCCTGGTTCGACCGTGCGCTGCATCGTGCGCTGCTCGAAGGCGCCGCGCGCGACGCCGGCATCGAAGTCGCGACGCTTCCCGACGGCATTCGTCTGCGCCGCCGCGGCAATGTGACCTTCGCCTTCAACTTCGGGCCGGGTATCGCAAGCGCACCGGCGCCGGCCAACGCGCGCTTCGTGCTCGGCGGCCGAGAGCTTCGCACAGCCGACGTCTGCGCGTGGGAAAACCCGTGACGAACCGCGTCGAACGCATGGCCGCGCCGGACACGGCCATGCTGGGTAGCAGTGCGGCCACGGCCCGGATAGGCACGGCCACGCTGCTGACCGTCGACGCCAGCCAGCCAGCCCAGGCACCCCGCAGCGGCACGCTGCGCATGGGTACCGATACGAATCCAGACGGCGGCACGATCGGCATCAACAGCCGCTATCTGACACGCGACGGCAAACCCTGGCTACCCGTCATGGGCGAGTTCCACTACTCGCGCGTGCCCGAAGCACAATGGGACGACGAACTGGCGAAGGTCAAGTCCGCAGGCATCGAGATCCTCGCTACGTACATCATCTGGAGCCATCACGAGGCCCAGGCTGGCCATTTCGACTGGAGCGGACGCCGCGACCTGAAACGCTTTGTCGAGACCTGCGCGCAACGGGGCCTGCTGGTGTTCGTGCGCATCGGCCCGTGGGTGCATGCCGAGGTGCGCTATGGCGGCATCCCTGAATGGATCGTGAACCAGATGCCCACCCGCTCTGACGATCCCATGTACCTCGCACACGTCGAGCGGTTCTATCGGCAGATCGCCGCGCAGCTCGAAGGTAACCTCTGGAAAGACGGTGGTCCGGTAATCGGCGTGCAACTCGAAAACGAGTACAACCTCACGGGCCCGAACCAGGGTGCCGCGCATATCGCGACCCTGAAGCATCTCGCCGTCGACGCCGGCCTCGATACGCCGCTCTATACGGTGACCGGCTGGGACAACGCGGTATTCCCACACCGGGAAGTCACGCCGGTATTCGGCGGATATCCGGATCTGCCGTGGGCAACGACGAGCATCGCATCGCCGCCAAACGAAGTCTATGCGTTCCGCTTTACAAGCCGCGTCGGCGGCGACCTCGGCGCGCAGACCAAAGGCGGGGCGGCCGGCGACGCCGACGCTGTCGCCCTTGAAACGCCGTTCCTCGGCGCGGAATATGGCGGCGGAGTGCCGACGATGTACCGGCGTCGCCCGGTCATCGACCCCGACGACATCGGCGCGATGTTGCCGGTTCAGCTCGGCTCCGGTGTGAACCTGTACGGCTATTACATGTTCCATGGCGGACGCAATCCGCCTCACCCGCTGCACGGACAGGAATCGACGGCCACGGGCGGCTGGAACGACCTGCCTGTCATCAACTACGACTTCCAGGCGCCGCTCGGATCGAATGGCGAGGTGCATCCGGTGCTGGGCAAGATTCGTCCGATGCATCTGTTCCTGCACGAATGGGGCACGGCGCTGGCGACGTACGCGGTCTGTCAGCCCGATCTCACACCACGGTCCGCCGACGATCCCGACACGCCGAGGTTCTCGGTCCGCGCGAATGGCGAACGGGGTTTTCTGTTCTTCAATAACCACGTGCGCCAGCATCCGCTGCCCGTTCGGCATGGCGTGCGCTTTGCCGTAAAACTGCGGGACCGAACGGTGACGTTGCCTGCAGAACCGGTCGATATTCCGTCGGGGGCGTATTTCGTGTGGCCGGTCGCGTTGCCTCTGCACGATGCGCAATTGCGCTACGCGAGCGCGCAACCGATGACGCGGCTCACCACGCTCGAGGGCGACACCTGGGTGTTTCGTGCTGTCGATGGCATTACGTCGGAGTTCGCGTTCGAGACGCACAGCGTAAGAAGCATCACCTCGGACAGCTGCCAGAATGTGCCGGTACGCGTGGTGGACGACGCGCTGCTCGTGAACCTCAGCCCTGGCGACGCGATTTCCGTGACGACAGCCAGCGGCCGCCGGTTCATGGTCGCCCTGCTGTCGCAGCGCGACGCCGAACGTGCGACGGTCGTGCCGATCGAAGGCGCGCGCCGCCTCGTCATCACCGACGCCACCGTGTTCGAATCGCACGGACAACTGGTGCTGCGCTCGGTCGGTGATTCGACGTTCGCCTTCGGCGTCTATCCGCCGCTCGACGCGAAGCCGCCATCGACCTTGCCGCTTGACGCACAGCCCGATGCGGGCATTTTCCAGATGTACACGGCCCATGCGAATCCGCATTCCGGCACGGTCGCTGTGAGTCAGATACGCGGTGCAGCGGAAGTACCGCCGATCGCCCACGGTGGCCCGGCGAACGCGAGCGTCGAACCTGTGCCCGAAACGTACGGCAAATCCGCCGCGTGGCGCATCACCTTGCCTGCCGATGCGACCAAGGGGCTCAGCAACGCGTATCTGTCGATCCGCTACACGGGCGATGTCGGACGGCTTTTCTGCGGCGCGGATCTGGTCGACGACGATTTCTACACTGGCCTGTCGTGGAATATCGGGCTGCGCAATGTGCCGATCGATCCGGCTGTGCCGCTTACGCTCACCGTGCTGCCATTGCGGGCGGACGCACCGGTCTACCTCGACGAACGCTTCGACCCGCGTCAAAAAACAAAGGATCAGGTGGCAACGCTGGACAGCGTAATGCTCATCCCGGAGTACGAGATGCGGATCGGCCGCCCGGGTTGAGGAAACAGGAGGGATTCCACGCACATGCCCAGACAGGCATGCAGCGACGTCAAGTCTTCAGCCGGTATCCGGTCTTGAATATCCACGCCACGATCGCGAGAAACACCGCAAGAAACATCGCCGTCATGGCGAGACTGACTTCGACGCTCACATCCGCCAAGCCATAAAAACTCCAGCGAAAACCGCTCACCAGATAGACGATCGGATTGAATAGCGTGACGACCTTCCAGACCGGCGGCAGCATGTTGACGGAATAGAAGCTGCCGCCCAGAAACGTCAGCGGCGTGATGATGAGGAGCGGCACGAGCTGCAGCTTCTCGAAACTGTTGGCCCAGATGCCGATGATGAATCCCAGCAGACTGAACGTGATCGCCGTCAGCACGAGGAACAGGATCATCCAGAACGGATGAAGCACCTGAAGCGGCACGAAGAGGCCCGCCGTGGCCAGGATGATGAGACCGAGCGCGATCGATTTGGTCGCCGCGGCGCCGACATAGCTCACCACGATCTCCAGGTAGGAAACGGGCGCTGACAACAGCTCGTAGATCGTGCCGGTGAACCGCGGAAAGTAGATACCGAATGACGCGTTGGAAATGCTTTGCGACAACAGCGACAGCATGATCAGGCCAGGCACGATGAAAGCGCCATAGCTGATGCCGTCGACTTCCTTGATGCGCGAGCCGATCGCCGCACCGAACACGACGAAATAGAGCGATGTCGAGATGACGGGCGCGATGATGCTTTGCATCAGCGTGCGCCACGTGCGGGCCATCTCGAAGCGGTAGATGGCGCGGATGGCGTGAATGTTCATTGATCCTTCCTCACCAGACTGACAAAGATGTCTTCAAGAGAACTCTGTGTCGTCTGAAGATCCTTGAAACGGATGCCTGAATCGTTCAGGTCTTTCAGGAGCGCGATGATGCTGCTGCGTTCGCCTTGCGTATCGTACGTATAGGTCAGCTCGGTGCCGTCGGGCGACGGCTCCAGCTTCCACGGCAGCAGTTGAGACGGAATGGTTTCGAGCGCGCGCTCCAGTTGCAGCGTCAGCTGCTTCTTGCCGAGCTTGCGCATCAACTCGTGCTTCTCTTCGACCAGCATGATTTCGCCGCCGTTGATCACGCCGATCCGGTCCGCCATCTCTTCGGCTTCGTCGATATAGTGGGTGGTCAGGATGATCGTCACGCCGCTGGACTTGAGCGAGCGCACCAGATTCCACATGTCGCGCCTCAACTCGACATCGACGCCCGCGGTCGGTTCGTCGAGAAACAGCACCTGTGGTTCATGCGACAACGCCTTCGCGATCAGGACGCGGCGCTTCATGCCGCCCGAAAGCGTGATGATCTTGTTGTTGCGCTTGTCCCACAACGACAGGTCCCTGAGCACCTTTTCGATGTGCGCGGGGTTCGCCCGTCTGCCGAACAGCCCCCGGCTGAATGACACCGTGGCCCACACGGTTTCGAAGGCATCGGTGGTCAGTTCCTGCGGCACGAGACCGATCAAGGTCCGCGCGGCGCGGTAGTCAGCGACGATGTCGTGGCCGTCCACGACCACCTTGCCTGCAGACGCCTTGACGATCCCGCAGATGATGCTGATGAGCGTGGTCTTGCCGGCGCCGTTCGGCCCTAGCAACGCGAAGATTTCTCCTCGCCGGATGCTCAGGTTGATGTGCTTCAGCGCGTGAAAACCCGTGGCGTAGGTTTTCGAAAGGTCAGATACCGAGATGATTGGCTGCATGAACGAGACGATAGCAGGAGCAGTTGGATAGCTGGATGTGTCGAAAGCGATCATGCGGGTCCGGGTCCGGCGCCACGCAAGGCGCATCCCTCTGCCATGCGCGGCGCTTTTCCCGCGGACCGCTTACTGGGCCTGCAGCTTTTTGGGCTTCGGTGGCGACTCCACCTTGCTGTACTGGAACTCCGGCGTTGCCTTGAGCGCGTCCTTCGTCGCGCCGGCCAGATAGAAATTGCCCTCGCGGATATCCAGCGCGCCGATCGGAACGGCGACGTCATGCGACGCCACGCCAAGGAAACCGCCGGTCGACACGATCGCCGCCGACAGCGAGCCATCGGGCGAGATGACAAGATCGCGGATCGAGCCGATTTTCTGGTTGTTATCGTTGTAGACGGCCTTGCCCAGAATGCTTTTCTTCGCGCTCCAGCCGTTCAGCAACGCGGTGGACTGCTCGACGGTCACGCTGAGCGGTTGCGCCCCCGCGACCTGCGCATGCACGCCACTGTTGCATGCCAGTACTGCAGTCAGCACAATTGCCTTGTTCAAAGTCATGTGGTCACTCCGTGGTTGGGCCTGCGTGTGGACATCCCTTGAAGGCGACCTCGGGATCATACCCACTATGCCGTCACCCTGCTCGCAGCGTGATCAGGCGCCGCTGGCAAGCCGCTCGATCATCGCGATGCCGGCAGCCGGGTTAAGCGCCTTGAATCCGCTGATCACATACAGATAAACGTCGCGTGCTTCCTCTTTGGCCGGTGGCTTGCGGACTGTTTCGAGTCCCTTCGGCGTGCCGCCCGCTGCCCAGACACGTGCCCGTTCAGTCCACAGATCGAGCGCTTCGTCGGCATAGCCCTGAGGATGCGATTCGGTCGTGCCCATGATGCGCGCATAGACGAACGGCGCGGTGGGGTCCGCGATCTGCGGGTACTTCGAATCCCCCGCGACCACGATCGCGACACCATACTCGCGTGCGAGCGCAACGAATGCCTCGTCGCGAAAGCTGTCGTGCCGTACCTCGACGGCGTGGCGTATTCTCCGTCCGTCGATACGTTGGGGCAGCAGTTTCAGAAAGCCTTCGAAGTCTTCAGGGTCGAATTGTTTGGTCGGGGCAAATTGCCAGTTGACTGGTCCCAGCTTGTTCTTCAGTTCCAGCACGCCACTGGCGAAAAACCGCTCGATGGTTTCGCCGGCCCCGGCAAGCACGCGCCGGTTGGTCGCAAAACGCGGCGCCTTGAGGGAGAAGACGAAGTCGTCCGGCGTCTCGTCATGCCATTTTGCGAACGTCGTGGGTTTCTGCGAGCCGTAGAACGTGCCGTTGACTTCGATCGTCGTCAGCTTGCGGCTGGCGTATTCGAGTTCGTGCTTCTGCACGAGCCCTTCCGGATAGAACACGCCGCGCCACGGCTCGAACGTCCAGCCGCCGATGCCGACGCGGATCTGCGCCGCTTTGCCTGCTGTCTTTCGGGTTGCCATGAAAAACGCCTCTCCATGAACACGGGAAGCGTCCAGTGTAGCGAATCGCTGCCGCGCCCGTCTTATGCTGCTCGCAAGGCTTGTCCCCGTGCACCGGTCTCGCCCTCCAGGGTGGCTCGAGGCCGGCCGAGCAACGCCCACTTCAAAAAAAGAGCTGGGAACAAGTCCCAGCTCTAACACACACGCGACGACGGTCAGGGCTTGCGGCTCATCAACGGCATCCTGGTCCGCAAAAGCAGAACCCCGCCAAAGTGGGGTTCTGCACTAGCCTGTCGCTCGATGACATCATTTCCGTACGATCACGACCTCCAGATATTCACTCGGCAATACCAGTGTCCCGTCGCCCGAACGATTGCGGCTATGCATAAGTGCCATCAGGTCATCCGTGAAGGCGCTCTGCTTCTGCGAATCGAGTGCAGCGAACGCCTTGTTCATCGGACCATACCAGGTGCGGAACACTTCGATCCAGTGCGCCGGCGACCGGTAGCGAAAAACAAACTCACGGTTCGTCACGCGAATCTCGCCCGCGGTTTCGCCGAAGAGCTCTTCAAGCCGGGTTGTCGTACCCCACAGTGCAGGCGATCTCACCCCTGCCGCGGGCGGAATGTATTTGCCGATCGTCCTGAACACCTGTCCGATGAAACTGTCCGGCGTCCAGTTCGCGAGGCCGATCTTGCCGCCGGGCTTGCAGACACGCGCAAGCTCGCTCGCCGCCTTGTCCTGGTCTGGTGTGAACATCACGCCAAAGGTGGACATCACCGCGTCGAACGATGCGTCGGGGAACGGCAGGTTCTCGGCGTCGGCTTCCTGGAACTGGATCGCGTGGCCTTCGGCCTGTGCACGCGCCCGTCCCGACTCGAGCAGCGACGCCACATAATCGGTTGAGGTCACGTCGCACCAGCGGCGCGCCGCCGCGAGCGTGGCATTGCCATTGCCGGCCGCGACATCGAGCACCCGTGCGCCGGAATGCAGGTCGAGCGCCTCGCACAGGTTCTCGCCGACGATCTGTAGCGTCGTGCCCACGACAGCGTAGTTGCCCGCGGACCATGCGGCTTGCTGGCGGGTTTTGACTGCGGCGAGATCGGTTGCTGGCGATGAAGCGGAAATAGTGGAACTGATTGCGGACATAGCTGTACTCCGGATAGCCAGGGATCAAACCTGGCGTTGATATATGAATGCTTCAGGGAGTGAATGGGTCATTCCGGCAGTGCGACGCCCGAACCACCCATTTCCGCAGGCATGTCCTGCATCTTTGGCAGCCCGTCCCTCATTCGCAGCATCCTTTCCTGATAATTGACATGGACGCCGGCTTCGAACGGGAACTCTGGAATCACTGCCGCGTACACGTCGGTGACTCCCATGCCGGGATGCTCGGTGAAGACATGTCCTCCACACGTCTTGCACCATTTACGAAAGCTGTGCGGCGTTTTGTTGTAAGTGCCGATATTGTCCGCACCCTGGGTGATGCACACGGCTTCGGGTCGCCACAACGTGAAAGCGTTGACGGGCCCCGCGGACCAGCGACGACACGACTCACAATGGCAGTACCCCATTCCGGCCGGCTCACCGCTGACCGTGAACTGCACTGCACCGCAAAAACAGCTACCTGCATAAGCCTTTCCATTACTCACAATGCGTCTCCAAAGTTAGTTCGAACTCGTGCTGCTGACGACGTAGCGTTTGGGGCGCCTGCCTGCATGCGTGCGCCCTCGGGTGGTTTGTGGTTTGTAGTTGCTGCTTTGGGTGGATGCTAGTATCTTGCAATCAGCTTTCTGGATAAACGATCAGGCGTCCGGATTTATTGCGCGAGACGCCAAAAATTTTGATGGACGCTGTTCATGGATGCCGTTTCGGACGTCCTGCGCGCGGTGCGCCTCGACGGTGCGGTTTTTCTCAACGCGGAGTTCAGTGCGCCCTGGTGCCTGTCTGGCCGGACGGATGCGGCGCTCTGCGCGGCGTATCTACCGCGCTCCGAACGTCTCGTTTCCTATCATCTGATCACCGAAGGAAGTTGCTGGGCCGCCATCGCCGGCGACCCCGGCACGGCCGTTCACGTCAACGCCGGCGAACTGCTGGTCGTGCCGCAAGGTGAAACGCACCTGATGGGCAGCGGCCTGGATGTGCCCCCCGTGCCGTCGGCACGACTCCTCGCGAGCCAATTGGAGACGGCACCCGGCGAGGTGATGCGGCTCGCCTATGGCGGCGGCGGAGCACGCACACGCATCGTGTGCGGCTTTCTGGCCTGCGACGACACGCTGAGTAATCCGTTGCTCTCGTCGCTGCCGCGAATCTTCAAGATCGATATGCGCAACGATCCTCACTCGGCATGGCTCGAGTCGTCGCTCGAGTTCGCTGCCGCGGAGGCAGCCGAATTGCGCGCCGGTGGCTCGATCGTTCTGTCCAGACTGTCGGAGTTGCTGTTTGTCGAAGCGGTGCGCCGTTGCATCGATACGCTACCCGCGGACAGAAAGGGATGGCTCGCGGGGGTGCGCGACCGCTTCGTCGGGCGTGCGCTGTCGATGCTCCATGCCCAGCCGGCCCACGCCTGGACCGTCGATGAACTTGCACGCAAGGTGGGGTTATCGCGTTCGGCGCTGGCGCAACGCTTCACCGACCTGTTGGGACAGCCGCCCATGCAGTACCTCACACGTTGGCGCCTGCAGATCGCGGCGCAGGAGCTTCTGAGCGGCGGCACGTCGCTCGCGATCCTGGCGGAACATGTCGGCTACGATTCGGAAGCCGCATTCAACCGGGCTTTCAAGCGGGAATTCGGCATGCCGCCGGCTGGCTGGCGCAAGTGCCACAACCAGGCGGACGGCGCGGGCGCATCGGAGAACCCGTCAGGGCCCCTAGGCGAACCAGCGGCAGACGAGGGCTCGTCAACTCATATACCGCCAGATACTTTTACCGGACAACAACGGGTCAGGAAATCAGCAGCAGAATCAGGGTCGTGAAGGTCAGCGCAAACAGGGACCCGGCAAGCGCAAAGAAATACATGGGTTTCATCGAATGCAACGAAATGTAACGTGACCAGCCAATAGTAGTGGTTTACTGCTGGACCGAAAGTCAACCATTGCAAACCCCGTCAAGACGTTTCCCCGCGGGTACTATCGTTTTGCCGCCTGATGAATCGCCGCCCGGATGCGTGGGTACGTGCCGCAACGGCAAACGATGCCGGAAAGAGCCAGATCGATGTCGGCATCGGTGGGATGCGGCTTCTGCTTCAGTAGCGCGCTGGCCGCCATCAGTTGCGCGCTCTGGCAATATCCGCATTGCACGACGTCCAGATCGAGCCAGGCCGCCTTGACTGCCTGAGCCTCGGCGCCGCGCAGGCCTTCGATCGTCGTGACCTTCTGCTCGCCGACTGTCGAGACCGGCGTTTGACACGAGAGCGCCGCATGGCCGTCCAGATGCACGGTGCAGGCGCCGCAGATTCCCACGCCGCAGCCGAACTTTGTTCCGGTCATCCTGAGTTCGCACCGGAGCACCCACAGGAGCGGCATATCGGCATCCGTCTCGACACTGACGATCCTGCCGTTGACGTTCAGAGATGTCATCGCGCTTCTCCCGTATTCATGCGACTTTCAGCGGCAACGTGCGCAGACGCTGGCCCGTCAGCGCAAACAGCGCATTGGCCACGGCTGGCGCGATCGGCGGCGTACCCGGTTCGCCGACGCCTTGCGGGTGCGCCTCGCTCGGCATGATCTCGGTTTCGATGACCGGACACTCGCACATGCGCACAACCGGGAACTCGAGGAAATTCTGCTGCTGCACCTGCCCGTTGACGATCGTGATCTCTTCCTGCAGCGCGGCCGACAGGCCGAAGACAATCGCGCTCTCCATCTGCTGACGAATCAGGTTCGGGTTCACCGGCAGACCGCAATCGATCACACACACCACCCGGTGCACACGAACGGTCTTGTTGGGCGCCAGCGAAACCTCCGCCACCTGCACGACGACGCTGCCGAACGCCTCGTGCAGCGCGACGCCGCGTGCGCATCGCGCGCCATCGGCGGCTCGCGCGAGCGGCTTGCCCCAACCGGACAGCGTCGCCGCGCGCTGCAACACCGCCTGATGACGCGGATGCTCTGTCAGGAGGCCGAGGCGAAAGGCCACCGGGTCCTGGCCCGCCGCGACCGCGAGCTCGTCCATGAAGCTCTCGGTGAAAAACGCCTGATGCGAATGACCGACCGAGCGCCAGAAGCCCACGGGCACCGGCAGGTCGACGATCTTGTGGCCGACGCGCACATTCGGCCATTCGTATGGCTGGTCGAACGCGCCTTCGGACGTGGTCTTGTCGATCGGAATGCGCGGTATGCCGTAATTGCGCGCGAGTGACTCCGGCACGATCGCCTGGCTGGCCGACGTGTTGTGCCACGCGATCAGCTTCCCCGAAGCGTCGAGACCTGCCTTGAAGCGCGAGCGGCAGGCCGGGCGATAGAAGTCGTGCGTCATGTCCTGCGCGCGCGACCAGATCGTTTGCACCGGCTTGCCTCCCGCTTCACGCGCGATCGCCGCGGCCTGCGAGACGAAGTCCATCTCCAGCCGCCGTCCGAACGCGCCACCGAGCAGTTGCGACTTCACGCAGACCTTGTCGGCATCGATGCCCAGCACTTTCGCAACGTGCGTGCGAGCGAGCGCCGGCATCTGCGTCGACACCCACACGGTGGCCTCGCCGTCCCTGAACTGCACCGTGCAGTTGACCGGCTCGACCGGGCCGTGCGCAAGGTATGGCGCGCGATATTCCGCGGTGACGGTCTGCGCGGCCTTTCTCAGCGCGGCATCGACGTCGCCAAGTTTGTAGTACGTGTGACCCTCGCTGCTGTCGAGCGCCTGCCCGAGGCGGCGGTCGACATCGGCGCTCGACAGGGTCGCAGCCGCACCGTTGTTCCACTCGACTTCGACGGCGGTAACCGCATTCATCGCGCGAAAGGGGTTGTCGGCAATCACCGCGACGCCGCCGGTACCGCCGTTGTACGGCGCAACCGCGAACACCTTGACAATGCCAGGCTGCGCCGCGAGCGCGGCGCCGTCGAAATGCCGCACGGAGCCGCCAAGTGTCGGACACATCACCACGCTGGCGTATAACAGGTCGAGGGGCTGTACATCGATGCCGAAGCGCGCGGCCCCATTGATTTTCGACCCGGCTTCGATGCGCCGCAGGGGCTTGCCGATGAGCCTAAACTCAGACGGTTCCTTCAACACCACCCTGACGGGCAGCGGTTGCTGCGCAGCCAGCGCGGCCAGTTCGCCGAAGCGGGCTGCATGGCCGGACGCATGCAGCACCCTGCCCGCCTCCACGCGGCATTCGGAAGCCGGCACCTTCCACAGGTCGGCGGCAGCGCCGACCAGCATCACACGGGCCGACGCACCGGCTTCGCGCATGGGCATCCAGAGATCGTTGACGCTCGACGAACCGCCCGTCATCATCGTGCCGCCTTCGCGGGCAAGCTTGCGCGCCAGCCAGTCCGAGAGACGGCTGAGTGCGCTGTCGTCGTCCGGGCGAAACGGCAGGTCGTCGACGACGCCCTGCAGGTTGTTGTAGATCTTGTCGATGGGCGAGTTTTCGACCTTCACCTGCGACCAGTCGGCGTCGAGCTCGTCGGCCAGCACCATCGCGAGGCCGGTGTGGATGCCCTGCCCCATCTCCGCCTTGCACATCATGACGGTGACGCTGTTGTCCGCGGCGATCTTGACCCAGCCGTTGAGCGCCACCTGGGCACCCTCTGCCGGCAACGGCGCTGAAGCCGTCAGACGCTGGCGCGGCGGCAGCGCCGACCAGCCAATCAGCAGTGCGCCCACTGCGCCGGCACCACCGATCAGGAAGGTTCTGCGCTTCATCATGACGTGGCTCACCAAGAGTTCACGATAGAGAACCGGTACAGATATTCATGGGTGTCCATGTCGTATGGACACCCATAAAACGTGCAAGCTGGCGATAGAATGAAATGCGGCTGCCACCTCCCTGTGGGGCCGCGGCCCGCGCGGCTACCTGTATCTCCCAAGATTTGTCTCGCTATCGTACGCCCGGACCCCGCTCCGGAAGCTCCATGACAAACCCTGACTTCGCGGCTCGCAGGCCCGCGCGATCCGATCCTAGCTTCGTTGTGAAGACTGACGCCGATATCGGCTCGCCCGCACTTCAGCAACGTCGAATCCGGCCGTTGTTACATCCACGGAAATAATGGCGACGCGCTGGTTGAACCTGCAAAAAGTGCCGATCTTCAGCGATCTGGAAACTGCTCACTGGTTATCTGGAACACGCTAGAAGCGATTCGGTCCGGAAGATTGACGACCGGTCGCGCCGCCGGCATCAGCGTGCCTTGGCGCGGCGCACAACGATGCACCCACAGCATGTCGATTGACAGCGCGGCCTTCACGGCGCGCAACGCGTATTCCACTGACGGATCGCGCGGTTCTCGTGATCGAAGCCAAGAATACTGATCGACGCCGTGTCGAGAAAGAGATGCGCGCCGAGCGCGGCTGAATCGCCAATCCAGCAGCCGCCGAATACGCGAAGAAAATGCGCGTGCGAGAACAGCGCGATGCGCCCGCCTGATGCAAGCAGACGCTGAATCAGCGATCGCGCCCGCGCCTGAATCTGCTCGAGGCTTTCGCCCTCGGGAATCGGCGAATTCCACACGGACCAGCCTGGCACGCTGTTGCTGATCTCTTTGGTTGTGCGCCCTTCATAGATGCCGTAGTTCCATTCGCTCAGGTCCGGCTCCACTTCGGCCTGCTCGCCAAGCCCCGCCTGATGGCAGGTTTCCAGCGCGCGCGACATCGGACTCGTCAGCACGCGATCGAAGCGCTGCCCCACGAGATGCGATGCCAGCGCGTGCGCCTGTTCGCGTCCGCGCGGGGTCAACGGGATATCGGTGCGCCCCGTATGCTGGCCTGAGAGGCTCCATTCGGTTTCGCCGTGACGGATCAGCCAGATCTCGGGGCGGGCGACGGCTTGAGCGGCAGCGGTTGCGTTCATCGGCTAATCTCGAAGCTGAAGACAAAGGGGATGATCCGGACGATCACATCAAGGGCACGGGTTTCACAAGCCTGTCGATTTTACGGCTACAACCGGCTGCGCCCGTATAATCCGGCATGACTTTCATCCCTTCGCAGGCCGTTTGCCTGCCGGCCGCATTCTGCGGCCCAAGCCCCCGTTTCCCGATTGCGCTTACCGTTAAAGGGACTCAGCCTGTCCAGCGCCGCCCCCAGCGGCTGTCGGCTCGCACCTCACGATCCGCCCCTTTCTGCGCCGCATGTCCCGCGGTCTCCCGGGCGGCCGCATGAAAGTACCCAAACGACTCATCCCGCTTGTCGAAGAAGGTCTCATCGACGAAGTGATCGGCCAGTTGATGAGCGGCAAGGAAGCCACGGTCTACGTCGTGCGCAGCGGCGACTCGACGCGTTGCGCGAAGGTCTACAAGGACGCGAAGCAACGCAGCTTCCGGCAGGCGACTTCGTATCTGGAAGGCCGCAAGGTCAAGAACAGCCGACAGGCGCGCGCGATGGAGAAAGGCACGCGCTACGGCCGCCAGATGCAGGAAGAACTGTGGCAGAACGCTGAGGTGGATGCGCTGTTCCGGCTCGACAATGCGGGCGTGCGCGTGCCGCAGCCCTACATCTGCACCGACGGCGTGCTGCTGATGGAACTGGTTGTCGATGCAACAGGCGACGTCGCGCCGCGCCTGAACGACGTGGACCTGACCGAAGCACGTGCCCTGGAACTGCATGCGCTGCTGCTCAACCAGGTGGTCCGCATGCTGTGCGCCGGTGTGATTCACGGCGACCTGTCCGAGTACAACATCCTGCTCGCGGCGGACGGGCCAGTGATCATCGATCTGCCGCAGGCCGTCGACGCGGCCGGCAACAACGAAGCGGCGGCGATGCTTGAACGCGACGTCGACAACCTGGCCGCCTACTTTGGCCGGTTTGCGCCGCAACTTCTCACCGCGAGTTACGGCAAGGAAATCTGGACGCTCTTCGAAGCGGGCGCATTGCACGTCGATGTCGAACTGACCGGCCGTGTCGAGGAAGACACCCAACCCGTCGATCTCGATGCCGTGCTGCAGGAACTCGAAGAGACGCGTCTCGACGAAGATGCGCGGGTGCGCAGACAGCAGGAACTCAGCGCCGGTTGACCGGCGCATAGTGCAGTTAGGTTGGAACGAGGGAACGATCGGCGGGGCCAAGCCTGCGGCAGTGATCCATCAGGCCCGTTCGTCGGCCCTCTGCCGGGTGAAGTAATCGTCGATGATTGCGCGTACGTCACTTCGCAGGCGTGCATCAGCTCGCGTCAGCACGTCGAGCAATAGCCGTTTCTCACGCATGTAGATTGCAGCGAACTGCGGATCGCGAGCCTCTACCGTGCGCAGGTTCGATATGAGATCAGCCGCCTTGATCGTCTGCGCCGCTGCCGATGCGTGCGCTGTATGCGCACGGTCCAGTGCCTTGCGTGTGGCCCGGTCGCCATCATCAGGTGCCGATATCGCGGTCAGCTCGCCGACGAGTTGCCCGACGCGTGCACCGAACTCCGTCTCAATCAATGTCAGCGGAACGGCGGTATCCTCGACCGTATCGTGCAGCCAGGCAGCGGCAACCATTTCCGCTGTCACATCCTGAACCCGCAGTACCAGCGCCGCCACTTCGGCCAGATGCACCGCATAAGGCTCGCCCGTGTATTTGCGCCGCTGATTTATGGCAGCGTGCGCACCAAGCGCAAACGCTCGCGCGCGGCCTACCAGGGCGAGATCCTGGTCTTTGCAGTTTTCCTTCATCGTCATCCCCAGTCAAACCGCCATGTTCCGCATGTCTTGCCACATGGACAAACCTCAACATCATGATGCATCGACACGGCTTTTCCTGAGCAGCGACGGCCACTTATGGAAGCGTGGGCGAAACACGTGTGCAGCAGCCAGGCCGATCGTGCCGTGAGCCGACTGGTAGGGAACGCCGATTGTCGCGAAGCCAACAGGCTAGCAACTTCGCCCGCACGCTGCATATTCAGTGGCAACCCCGCCACCAGGCACCTTCAGACCCAACGCTAAAGCGGGCGGATGCCGTACCAGATTAAGGCCGGTACTTCACGCGCAATCGAATAGACGTCACGCACCTCCCAGAAAGCAGGATACGCACCGCTAACCTCACGCACGCCGAAGCGCTTAAGCGCGAACATCGCCCTCGGAAGATGAAAATACTGCGTCACTACCAACGCACTCGACAACCCCCGATTCCGCATGAAGGCGCTTGCGTTACGCGCAGTAGACCAAGTGTCGTTTCCCGCACGATCAACCATGATGTTGTCTGACGGAACGCCACGACGCACAAGATAGGTGTGCATCGCCTGCGCTTCGTCGGTACCGGACGCATCAATGCCACCGCTCACAAAAACGAGTTTGCATTGCCGTTGCTCATAGCACTGGAAAGCTCTGTCAAGCCTTGCCGCCAACCGTGGCGACGGACTACCATCGACATATACTGTGTTTCCCAGCACGATGACGACGTCTGCCGGGCGCGGCAGCGAAAACAGACCCACCGAAGCCAGCACTACCCCCGAAAACAAGCATAAACAAGCAATGATCTTTAAAAGGCGCAAATGAAAATCCTCATCGGCATCTGTTCTGTTATCGTTCTCGCGTGGCTTTTCGTTACTACCAGCGTACCGCGTGCCCCAGTCGTCCAGCCGTGTACGCAAGAGTGGTTTTCATATCTGGACAGCCACTACTTCGATATTTCAGATGGGGAAGGGCACGGGCCGGACTTGGGCAATAGTGAATGGTTCAACGCATTTGAGGAAAAAGCCAAGCTGCCCGTGACGAATCGTCTTCCAGGACAGCAACGCTGCCAGCTAATTCAAGGCCAGCTTGAGCGCCGCACCTACGTCATTAACGAACAGCTTGGCTGGACAATCTCACTTTGAAGGTGCCCTAAGCACAAATTTCGCGCGCATTTCCTCGACCACCTGCATGCCATACTCACCCGGACATGCCCGCCCCTCATTACCAGGCGCTAGAAGCTGATATTCGCGATGCCCGCCTAACGCCGTGATGTTGAAAAACTCTTTCAATGTTGCTATCAAGGCCGACAGGGCATCAATCTGCGCCTTTGTCGGCATTGCATGATCAAAGGCCACTGCATCTCTCGCGATATCCATCGACCCTTTGAACTTCTGCCAAAGCGATTTCCGGCTGTACTCCTGCTGCCAGGCTTCGCCGGCTTCGGCCAGATTCTCAAGCAGGACGATGCCAAGCTTACCCGTGTTGTCGCCTTTCACGTGGGAACCGGTGAAACGAATGTCACGGGCTTCGATCACCTCACCAGGGCATGAAACGGCATAGTGATAACCAACGTCATCAAACGATCGCTCGCCCATGTCATAGGATTGAACCTTCTTCATTTGTTCGTTCGCGCCGTGTTCGTCCACTGCACACGAATAACTGTGCCCTGCATGGTGAATCACAATATCGCGATAGTCCCAGTGTGATGGCGTTAATGTGTTCTTGGGTGGCATTGCGCCCCATGACGATCTTTCTCGTAATGTGTAGCCCTTTTGCTTCAACTGCGTGATAACGGCCTGTCGTGTTGCCGACCGATCGTCAACCTTGATCGAGACTGCATCGTCTTTGCTGCTGCCAACCATCGTACAAGCCGAAGTCCAATGCTCAATGTTGTAATCTGTTGCCACGACTAATTTCCTTGACGGGGTTTCAGGACGCGCTTCGGCGACGAAAAGATGACATGGATGTTGAATGGTTGCTCGCCGTTGGTCTCGATCTTCGCGTAGCCCTGTCCATCCGTCTTTCCGGACTGTCTTACGCCTTCAATATCGGCAACAAACTCCCGATTGGCCATCGACTCGCCAGTAACCTGGTCCCACACCAAGCACCAGCGAGTATGCTTCGCCTCATCAACGGCCTGCGATGGGGATACTGCGGCGGCAAGGCTGCTCGCGCTCGCCGCATTGCTCGCGCCCGTCGAACCCCGGTCGGTGTTGAGAAAGATTCCCGGATTGCTGCCGACGACAACCCGGTTCTTTCCGCACGGGCAAAGTACGGAATCGCCATCGACAACCACCGCCCGTCCCTTGTCCGACATTCCTTTTCCGGTTCCGAATATCCTGTATGTACCCTTGCAGTTACCACAGGTGGCGTGATCGTCAGTCAGGGCAACCTTCTTCCTCTGATCGTTAATCCTGGTCGAAGTGCCAATGACATACCCGCCCGTTGTTGTAGGATCGCCGTCGCGGACCGCTGCTCTACGCATGAATGCTTCCTCGATCCGTGGTGGCGCTCAGCGGCAGCATGTATGCTGGATCGAACAGGCCGGGAATCTGTTCGCCATCGCGAACCGTGATGCACCATTCATCCTGCAATGTTTCTGTGATCGTATCGCCGTTGCTCAGACGGGAGCCGACCAGGGTAAACGGCGCGTCATCCCACACGGCGGCAGAACCTGCGCCGTCAGCGATGGCAGCCTCGCTGCCGACCTCGTAGGTGACGATATCGCCGACACGGGCCAGCGCCATCCCCTGATACTCTGCCGTGGTCGTTACCCGGGTGACGCGCCCGCCGCGCTCAGTGTGCGAACCGATGGTGACAAAATGGTACGTCGTTTCGCTGTTCTGCTGTTCCGACATGCTTAAGTCTCCTACGTAAATAAACGCCGCGCCCGACAGGGTGGCCTCGCTAGAGTAACCGCAATTCCTCAGATGTTTTGTCAAAAATCGTCAGGCGTTGACAGGCTTCAATCAGTCGCGCGGATGGTCCGACCATGCCCAAACAAAAAGGCCGCCCCGTGCGTAAGCGGAACGGCCTTTTCTGTTACGTGCAACCTGCACAGTCAGGCCGCCACAGCCTCCACACACGCCGTCAGCAGCACCGGAATCGACTTTGACGTAGGCGTGCCGGCCCCATCCGCTACCGACGACAGCGGCACGAGCGGATTCGTCTCCGGGTAGTACGCGCCGAGGCATCCGCGCGGAATGTCGTACTCGACGAGCAGAAAGCCATCGGCACGACGTTCGATTCCGTCATCCCACACGCTCGTGATGTCCACGCGCTGGCCCGCCGCAAAGCCGAGCATCGCGATGTCTTCCCTGTTCGCGAACAGCACGCGGCGCTGGCCGTACACGCCGCGATAGCGGTCGTCCAGACCGTAGATCGTCGTGTTGTACTGGTCGTGGGAGCGCGTGGTCATCAGCGTCATCAGGCGCTGGCCGTGCCGGGCGCGGGCGCGGTGGATCGGCGTATCGACCGCGATGGCGTGCACGAGGAACTGTGCCTTGCCGCTCGGCGTCTTCCAGATCCGCTCCCGGGACGCGACGCCCAGATGGAAACCGCCCGGATGCTTCAGGCGCTCGTTGTAGTCGTCAAAGCCGTCGATCACCTTTGCGATGCCGTCGCGGATCAGCGCGTAATCGTTCGCGTGCGCGAGCCAGTCGACCTTGTCGCTGCCGAGCGTCGCATGCGCCATGCGCGCCACAATCGCGATTTCCGACAGCAGATTCGGCGAGGCCGGCCGGTTCATGCCGTAGGAAATGTGCACCATGCTCATCGAGTCCTCGACGCTCACGCCCTGCGCGACCCCATTCTGCAGATCGATTTCGGTGCGGCCGAGGGTCGGCAGGATCAGCGCATCGCGACCGTGTACGAGATGGCTGCGGTTCAGCTTGGTCGTGATATGGACGGTCAGGTCGCACGAACGCATCGCTTCCCACGTGCGCGGCGTATCCGGCGTTGCGATCGAGAAATTACCGCCGAGTCCGATGAACACCTTCACCCGCCCATCGAGCATCGCCTGAATCGTGTTGACGACATCGAGGCCATGTTCGCGTGGCGGTTCGAAGCGATAGACCTCGCCAAGCCGGTCGAGGAACTGTTGCGTGGGCTGTTCCTCGATGCCGACCGTGCGGTCGCCCTGCACGTTCGAGTGTCCGCGCACCGGGCACAGCCCCGCGCCGCGCCGGCCGATATTGCCGCGCATCATCATCAGGTTCGACAGGATCTGCACGGTCGGCACGGAGTTCTTGTGCTGCGTGAGACGCATGCCCCACGTCGCGATCACCGCGCGGCCCCGCGCGTAGATGTCGGCGAGCTTGAGCACCTCTTCGAACGGCACGCCCGCTTCCGCGACGATCGTGTCCCAGCTTTCGGCGCGCAGATCGTCGGCGAACGCATCGAAGCCGACCGTGTGCGCGGCGATAAAGTCCACGTCGAGCACGCGTTCCAGCCCGGACACGACAGCTTCGTCGTCGAGTTCGATCACGCGTTTGGCGACGCCCTTGATCAGCGCAAAGTCGCCGCCAACCTTCGGCCGGATGAAAACGGAACTGATCTTCGTGCTGCCCATCGTGAGCATTTCAACCGGGTGCTGCGGGCTGGCAAAGCGTTCGAGCCCGCGCTCCTTCAGCGGATTGATCGACACGATGGTCGCGCCACGCTTCGCGCACTCGCGCAGTTCGCCGAGCATGCGGGGATGGTTGGTGGCCGGGTTCTGCCCGAACAGAAGCAGCGTATCGGCGTGTTCGAAGTCGTCGAGCGTCACGGTGCCCTTGCCGACGCCGACCGTATGCGGCAGGCCACGGCTCGTCGCCTCGTGACACATGTTCGAGCAGTCGGGGAAGTTGTTGGTGCCGTACATGCGCACGAACAGCTGGTACAGGAACGCGGCTTCGTTGCTCGCCCGGCCGGACGTGTAGAAGGCCGCGCGGTCCGGATCGTCGAGTCCCTTGAGATGCCCGGCGATCAGGTCGAACGCCCCGTCCCAGCCGATCGGCACGTAGCGGTCGCGGAGCGCATCGTAGACCAGCGGGTCCGTCAGCCGGCCGTGCTGTTCGAGTTCGAAGTCGGACTGCCCCATCAGTTCCGAAACTGTGTGCTCCTCGAAGAAGGCGGGCGTCACGCGTTTGCCGGTCGCCTCGGCGGCCACGGCCTTGACGCCGTTTTCGCAGAACTCGAACGTCGACGCGTGCTCGCGATCCGGCCAGGCACAACCGGGGCAATCGAAGCCGTCCGGCTGGTTCTGGGAGAGTAGCGTCCGGTAGTTGCCGCCCGCGACCTTTTCCTTGATGAGATTGATGGCAACGTACTTCAGCGCCCCCCAGCCTGCCGCCGGATGCGTGTACGGTTCGATACGGGCTTCTGGTTTCTTCATGACTTTGGGGCTGGCAACAGCCTGATAAGCAGACGGAAAGGTGGATGAACGCAAGCGTACTGTGTTCCAAAAATGGCGCGGCACACAGAAAACATGAAACTGAAGGGATACAGTTACAGGCAATCTGACATAGACTTGCGTCATTCCACCCGCAACCAGAACCCGTGAAGCTTTACGAAAAACTTGCCGACGAGATCGAGGCAGCCGTGCGGCGCGGCGTGTTCGCGGCGGGAGAGCGGATACCATCGGTGCGCAAGGCCTGCCAGCAGCACGGCGTCAGCATCAAGACGGTGCTGCATGCGTACGCATTGCTGGAAAGCCGGGGTGTCGTCGAGAGCCGACCACAGTCGGGCTACTTCGTTCGCGAACCAGGACCTGCGCGCACCGCGCGCAGTCCGGCTTCCGCGCCGCCCGCGGTCGCCTCGGAAGTCGATGTCAGCCGCCTCGTGCTGTCGACGCTGCGCAGCATCCGCACGAACGATGCGATGCCGCTCGGCTCGCCCTATCCCGACCCGTCGCTCTTTCCGTGGCGCCGCATCAACCAGTACGCGAACGCAATCGCCCGGCGTCATGCAAGCTGGAACCTGATGGACGACCTGCCGCCCGGCAATCCCGAACTGATCCGCCAGATCGCGCGGCGCTACGCCGAAAACGGCGTACCGGTCGATCCCGACGAAATCATCATCACAGTGGGTGCAACCGAGGCGATCAACCTGAGTCTGCAGGCCGTCGCGAAGCCGGGCGACACCGTGGCCGTCGAATCGCCGACCTACTACGCGATGCTTCACGCGATCGAGCGGCTCGGCATGCGTGCCATCGAAGTCCCCACCCATCCCGTCGATGGCATCGATCTCGACGCACTCGCACAGATTCTCGCCAGCCAGAAGATCGCGGCATGCATGGTCATGCCGAACTTCCAGAATCCGCTGGGTTTCCAGATGCCGGACGAACGGAAGCAGCGACTCGTCGAACTGCTCGGCGCGCAAGACATTCCGGTGATCGAGAACGATGTCTATCAGGAGCTTTACTTCGGCGAATCGCGGCCCTCGACATTGAAAAACTTCGACACCCAAGGGCTCGTGCTGCATTGCGCGTCGTTTTCGAAAAGCCTGACGGCTTCGTACCGGATCGGCTGGGCAATGCCCGGACGATATCGGGCGCAGGTCGAGAAGCTCAAGTTTCTCAATACGCTGACGACGCCTTCCGTGCCGCAGGTCGCGGTCGCGGACTATCTCCGCCAGGACGGTTACGATCGCCATTTACGGCATGTGCGCAGGGTGTACCGGCAACAGGCGCGCATCATGACCGCGATGGTTCAGCGCTTCTTTCCCGCCGGGACGCGCACGTCCGCGCCGCAAGGCGGCTATGTGCTGTGGGTCGAACTGCCAGAGCGCGTCGATTCGATGCGGCTCTATCAGGCTGCGCTTGCCCGCGGCATCACGATCGGTCCTGGCTACATGTTTTCGACACGCAACGTGTTTCGCCATTTCATCCGGCTGAACTACAGTTATCCGTGGACGGCGCAGACGGAAGACGCGCTGAAAACGCTGGGCGAACTCGTCGCACAAATGGCCTGAAACGGCCCGCAAGGAGACGCAGATGAACGATGATATCGATCCTGTGCTGATCGATGTACTCACGCAACTGTGGCGCGCGGAGCATGAGACGCCGGGGCGCGCGTGGTCGCTCGCGAAGCTCTCGAAGCAGGCCGATGTGCCGATGAGCGGCTTGCGACGTCACTTGACGGCGCTCGTCGATGGCGGATTCGTCGAGACGACATTCAGCGAGGACGGCACCGGCACCGCGCGCCTGAGCGATGCCGGACGTGCGTTGTGCGCCGACGTTTTTTCCGGCTTGCCGCCCGCCGCCGGCTGACCTTTGCGGCGTGCAGAACAGCAATGTCCGTGGTCGCGGGTCCCGCCACCAGACTGGCCATGTGTGCCGGTCGCAGGTTCCCGGGTACACTCGTGCAAACACCATCAACCACCGTTTTCCCTGGGCACGGGGGAAATCCCGCACACGGAGATGACCATGCGAACCAGCGCCCGCAACCACTTTGTCGGTCAGGTAACCGCCGTCAAGCCAGGCGTCGTCAATGATGAAATCACGCTGCGCACGCAGGAGGGCCTCACCATCGTCGCTATCATCACGCACGGCAGCGTCGCATCGCTTGGTCTGGCCGCCGGCACGCCAGCGTTTGCGCTGGTGAAGGCATCGTCGGTGATCGTGATGGTCGATGTCGACAGCAGCAAGGTGTCGGCGCGCAACTGCATTGCTGGCAACGTTGCTTCGGTGACCAAAGGCGCCGTCAACTCGGAAGTCGTCATCACGGCGCAAGGTGGCACGCAGGTCGCAGCCATCATCACCAACGAAAGCGCAGACCGCCTTGGGCTTGCCAGCGGCAAACCCGCCGTCGCGATCTTCAAGGCGTCGAGCGTGATCGTCGGCATCGATCAATAAGGCCCTGATGCGCCGGCCGCCATCGCTGGCGGACGTACCGTTTCATTTCGGTGCGAAAGTAGACGCGTGACGGGTGTGGCCGCGCCAGATCCAGAATATGCCGCGCGATATGATGGATATCGATCGATTCGATACACCACAGCGCGCGATCGCATCGTAATATACCTGCGGATATAGCGATGAGCCAACCGGCTTTCGCAAGACGCAGGAGAAAAGGCAATGGAGAGCGCAGGCACTGCGGCAGTACCCGACGAACAGGCTATCGAAGGCGTGATCGCGCTGACGGGCGCCGTATTGCGCCCGATGTCGATTTCCATCGACGATCTCAGGCAGCATGGGAGCACGCTCGCCGATCCTTTCGATCTGCGCTGCTTCACGACGAACCGCTTTATTCGCACAGTCGACCGGTATCGGGGCGTGTTGCTGAAAGACCTGATCGGTCTGGCGGGACTGCGTTGCGACTCGCCAGGCGACTTCAAACGGATGGTCTTCGTGGCGATCGCACACGACGGCTACGCGGTAACATTTTCATGGCACGAAGTGTTCAATACGCCAGTGGGCGAACGGGTGCTCGTCGCGCATGAATGCGGCGGCCGGCCACTGAGTGTCGACGAAGGTGCGCCCGTGCTGTTCTCCGGCGCAGACATCCTGCCGGCGCCGCGTCACGTCAAGCGGCTTGCGAAGATCGTGGCGCGGATCATCGAACCGTGAACGGGCAAGCCTCGTAGACGTCGCGCCGCACGCGAGCGTTGCTGCGCGCACAGGAATGCCATCCGCAGTACCATGACGCGACTACCCTCGACGTCGACACCATGCACGACGACAACGCCTCGAACCGTGACTCCCCGGTCCGCTCCGCGACGACACACCCCACGCCAGACGAAGCCTGCGATGTCATGCGCGCCTGTGCGCAGCGCAGCGATGAACTGGTCGCCTGCGCCACTGACGCCGCAACGCCCGATGCAGTACTGTTCGCCCGACTGGTTGCAGCGCGCGAGATGCGTGGCGAGTTGCCGTTGCTGGGGCTGTCGCGTGCGCAACTGACGGATCTGTTCGAAAGACACTTCGCACACTGCGAGCTGCCGGAAGCGTCCCGTGACATGAGCCCGATACCGCTGAACGATGCGGCCCATGCCGACTTTGTGGCAGCGTTGCGCGCCCTGTTGCTGCAGCACGCCAACAAGTCCGTCGTCGTCGACGACGCCCAGTGCCTCGCATCGATCATCGCTCATGCGTGCCTGAGACCGGATCACCTGTGGCGCGACCTCGGGTTGAGCGGCCGTGAAGAGGTATCGGCGATGCTCGAGCGTTATTTCCCGACCCTTGTCGCGCGCAACGTCGCCAACCTGCGCTGGAAAAAATTCCTCGCCCAGCAGCTCGCGTTTTCATTGGGCGAGGAGCCCGGTCCCGCTCCAGGCTGTCCCGGTTGCGAGGACTTCGCCATCTGCTTTCCGCCCGGGCGTTAGCACGGCCGGCACCGCTCCAGCCGCGCCTGCCCGGCAGCCCGTCGTGCAGGGCTTCGTGTATGCTTTTGCGCATGGCTAAATCCCTGACTCCCAGAGATCCTCTCAAGAAAACCGGGCCGCAGGTGCAATTCCGGATGCGCATCCGCAAAGGCGACACCGTCGCGCTCGGCCCCGGCAAAGTCGCGTTGCTCGAAGCCGTGCGGGAGCACGGGTCGATTTCAGCCGCGGCCCGCAGTATGGAGATGTCCTACCGCCGTGCGTGGTTGCTCATCGACGAACTGAACCGCTCGCTCAAGTCTCCCGCGACCGTTTCCGAACAGGGCGGCCAGAGTGGAGGCGGGTGCGTTCTGACGCCCGTCGGCGAAGACATCATCCGTCTCTATCGCGACGTCGAAGTGCAAGCCCATGAGGCCTGCGCAAAACAGATCGCGGCGCTGAAGAGACTGATGGCGCTTTGAACGCGTCAGGACCGGCCGCTGCCTAGCCGTGCCGCAGACAGAACGCAGAAACCCGCTTCTGGCATGACGACAGATCCGCATCCCCAGCCTGCTCGCGCGCCATCAACGCCAGAAAGCTTGCGACACTCGCGGTTCTAACCGGGTAGTAAGCCACCTGATGACGGTCGCACAGGCGCTTAAGCGTATTCATCGAGTCGTGGTCGATGCAGTCGACCGGAAACACCACCATGTCCGCGCCGGGAACCAGTGCGGACAGGATGCCCTTGCGGTCTTCCACCCCGCCGTCGTGCACGGCCAGCCGTCCTCCGGCCGATTCCACGAGTTGCCGCAGCGCGGCATTGGAGCCAGGACGGCCGCCAACATACACGATACGCTTGCCCTCAAGCTGCCTGAGTGGCGACTGGTTTGCTGACGCATCCTCAATGGACTGCAGCACGGCCTCTTCCATCGCACTGGCTTCGTCCCTCAGTATCGTGAGGGACGCCAACGCATCGTCGAGGCGCTCCCGCAAGGCCTGTGAACGATCCTGCTCTTCCCTCAGCCGGCGCTCCGCGGCCTCGCAACGGCTGGCATGCAGCGCCACGCGTTCGTCCCGTTCCTCAAGCGCATGGCGAAGCCGGGAAACCTGTTCGTCCGCGTCGCTATTCGGGGCGGGCGACTGCCGGCTGGCCACCGCGCTCAGTTGCTCTTCCAGTTCGCGGATGGTGGCGTCCCGCTGCGTGACGATCTCGTGCAGGCGGCCTTGCTGGCGCTCGACCTTGTTCCGAAGTGCCGCATTGTCCCCTTCGAGGGCAACCAGGCGGCGGATATCGGCCCGGTTCGATGCCCCCACCAGATGCGACAGCATGTGGACGTCGCCAAACGCGAGTTGACGCATTTCCAGCGTCGTCGACGGGTGCGTCATGACGGCCCAGTATGCTGGTGGGACGTCGCCCGCCTTGAGCGCTTCGGCCCACAGACCGCGCAGACCGTCGACATCCTTTACCGCACTGAAACGTTTGATCGCCACCGCGTAGCGGCTGTCGAGCGCCTTGTGCACCGCCTTGGCGCCCTCACCGCCCTCGACTGCGAGTTCGACGGCGGCATGGTGAATCTGCAGGTCGGTCGCCCGGTCGCGGTCAAGATCCTTGAAACGCGGCACCAGCTTGCGCAATTCGGATGTGCTCAGACAGGTGCCGATCACCGAACAGTGAATGTGCATGTCGAGTTCCGCCAGCCGCGTCCGGCGCGGCGCGGCCGGTTGCTTCGTCGCGGCCGGTTCGCAGCAGTGCTCATGTAGCGGATGAAGGTGCCGCAAATCCGGCTGTCCGGAGGGCGACCTGGCGAGACGGAAAGGAGGAGCGTCCATCAGGAACCTCGTTCGGATTGAGTTTCGACGGGAGCGTGACGTGCAGTGTCCGGCTCAGGCCGCTGCGGCCGCTCTCGAACGCGACTGCGCATGGCGTTCGATGACATGTTCGACACACAGACCGATGAATGCGGCATCGAGCCGCTCGAGTTCCGTGGCGGCGCTGCGCAGCATGACCTCGCTGGCGGCCGGCGATTGCAGGAAGATGACGTCCCGATGGACTTCGGCCTGCGCGGCACGCTCGATGATCTGATCCAGTTCGGAGAGACGTGCGAATTCCGCCTGTCTCGCGAGATGTGCGAGCGACGAAAGCAGCGTCCCGAACGATGGCGCGACGGGCTGCGACGGCACCGATGCGCGCGGCTCCGCGGCGGCGTCGCGGGCCAGCATCGCCGTGAAGCGGAACACGCTGCCGCGCAGGCGCACGAACGCATCGACCACATCCCTGATCAGTTCCGCGCGCTGACCATCCTCGGCCGGCCTCAACGGCGTGATCTTTCCCGCGAACTCGTGCTGGCGATACCGGTAATCGCCTGGCACCGGCTCATCTGGCTCATTCATGTCCCGCCTCTTCGAAATGGCTCGATGCCCCCTGCCGCCTCCAGGGACGGCGAACTGCATCATCGCTGGTCGATGAGTCGTAATATACAGCAGAATATAACGACGGGTGTAAGAGCGGTCACGCTTTACGTGGTGGATGAAGATGTCGTGTCGGTGAAGAAATGATGACGCCGGTTAGTCGCAACAGGTGCGACTAACCGGCGTTGTACATCGCATACGAGGCCGAAGGCAGGGAGCCTTGGGACGACCTGCAGGTGAGGTTCCGAGGCGGGACGCTTTCAACTGCAGAAATCGTTGCAGCAAAGACCTCTCACGTTCACGCAGACAAGCTTAGAAACGCGTGCGCAGTCCCACGGTGCCGACCACCTGATTGCCCGTCGACGACGCGCCACCCGCCGTATTGATGAACGCGACATAGTTCTGGCCGATAGCGCGCTGATACATGCCTTCGGCGTAAACATCCGTGCGCTTCGAAAACGCGTAGACGGCCTGCAGGTTGACCTGATTGAACTTCGGATCCGTGCCGAACGCAGGCTTGCCCGCAAGAGTCGCGCCCGACAGACGGCCGTCGGTGTACGTGTCAGCGATGCCGAGCGTAATCGCCGGTGTCAGCGTGTACTTGGCATTCAGTTCATAGTTGGAGAAACGTTGCGAGCCGTTGTTGAGATTGAACGAGTTGGTGCCCTGGAAATGGCTGTTCGTATAGACAAAACCCACCACTGCCGGACCGAAGGTGTAGTTCAGGCCTGCGCCGAACGTACGCTGAACGTTCGACCCGAGCAGGAAACCACCCGTGCCGTTCGCGGTCGATTCGCCCAGGTCAACTGCGCCGCCGGTATTCGTCGTGCTGTTCGAACCGTTGATCTGCAGGTAGCCGGCGGCCACGTTGAACGGGCCATAGTTGAAACTTGCGCCAGCGCTGTAAGCACGGTTGATCGAGAAGTCAGTGCTGTTCGAGAACGCGTAGAGGCCGCCGAACTTCAGGCCTGAGTAGTTGTTGCTCGTGTACTTGATCGCGTTGCTCATCCGCACCGAGTGGTTCAGATTGTCGTTGTCGAACGGGTGCGCAAAGCCGGTGTCGCCGAACGTCCCAGCCGTGGCCGACAGCGGCGCGACGAAGTCGACCAGCGAATCATACTGGCGGCCCAGCGTCACAGTGCCGAACTCGCTGCTGCTCAGGCCCACGAATGCCTGACGACCGAACAGGCGGCTATTCTGCCCAAGCTTGCCGTTCTGCACGTTGAAGCCGTTTTCCAGCACGAAGATGGCCTTGAGACCACCACCGAGGTCCTCGGCGCCTCTCAAACCGAAGCGGCTTCCGTTGATGTTGCCGCTCGTTGCCTGAAAGAGCGAGCCCGAGGTGCCGCCCTTGGCGACGTTGTTGGTGTACATCAGACCGGCGTCGATCAGACCGTACAACGTCACGGAGCTCTGTGCGTAAGCAGACGATGCAGCAAGCGCCGACGATACCGCTATGACGAGAGGAATTTTTTTCACGAGGAAACTCTATGGTGTTGGAAGCCGCGGGAGGAAGTCGACCCCAAGTATAGAAATCCGCGCGCGTCAAAGTAATGACAGCAGACGAGGAACACTCTTGCGGTATCCGGAACAGACTTTAATAATTCTGTAGCAATAGTCGTGTTCGAGAGAGCTGAGGCGGGCACGCGAGGCGCCGCGCCTTGACGAGTGCCCGCCTCGCCAGGCACCGCTTCAAACGTCGGTCGAGAGCGAAGGTCTCCGCGCGCAATGCCTTGAACAAACCCGACATTATCGCGTTAGAAAATACTGGTAGGATCGCGACCCATGGTGCCCCTTAGCGAACCACAGCGCCCGATAGCGGGACAGTGCAGCGCGCTCCACTGTTCCGCTTCGCGCCCATCCAGGTCATCACGCTGCAGTCATGATCCACCGATCCGCATGCACATGCCCCAGCCTGCCCAAGCTCAGCTTGCGATGAAAAATCCAACCGCGTCGGCGTTGTTGAGCGACGCACGGACCTCGGCGCTCGCCGCCCTTCAGCGTGCACCAGGGCGGCCCGTTTGAGCGGATCCCGCGTCCGTAGTGCCGCCTTGATGCTGGCCCTGCTCGGGGGCGGACTGGCGATGGCCGCGCCTTTCCTGCTGGGGGCGCATGAGTTGGCGGCCGGTTTGCGGGCCGTACCTGCGCATGTGTTTCTGCTGCTGGCCGCGAGCGCCGCCGTGAGTGCGCTGGCCAAGGCCGGCAAGCTGCAGTTGCTGCAAAACGCGCTTGGCCTGCGGCTTCGTTTCATGCGCACGGTCGCCATCACCTTCGTGACTGACTTCGCCTTTCTCGTCTCACCGCTCGGAGCCGCGGGGTACGGCGTCAATATCGGCTTGCTCCAGCGCTCAGGGGCCTCGTGGGCGAAGGCCACCACAGTCGTCAGCGCCGACCAGGTGCTCGACCTGACGTTCTTCGCGGTAGCAGTGCCGATCGCCCTGTTGTCCCTGGTTGGCCCGCTAGCGACGGGTCTGCCGGGGATCAACCTCTCCATCATCGCGGGAGTGGTGGCCAGCGCGGCAATTCTTGTGGGTACGCTATGGGTTTCCCGCCGGCCTCTTGAGCACGCGCTAGACGCCGTTTGCCGCCGCATTCTGTGGTTCAGGGCACGGACGGCCCAACTGGCCCGTTTCCGCCAGAATGTGCGCGCGCAATGGGCGAGCCTCATGACCGGACCTCGCGACCGGTTTTTCGCATTGGTGCTGCTCACCACACTGCAATGGCTGCTTCGCTACGGCGCGCTGTGGTTTGCACTGCTTGAGCTCGGCTACCCGTTGCCGCCCGGATTCGTTCTCGCGGTGCAGGCGGTGGTGCTGCATGCCGCGCTCTGGACCGGCATCCCCGCCGGCGGTGGAGGCGGCGATCTTGCACTAGCCGCGGTGTTCGCCAGTTGGGTGCCGCGGGCGACGATGGCGACGGCGCTGGTCCTGTGGCGCTTCGCCACGCTCTATTGCCCGCTGATGCTGGGCGCCGCGGGCTTCGCCGCCCTCGAGTGGCGCCGGCGTTCGCGAATGCCGGCGGCGGAATAGGGCCTGTTCACGCTAATAACGGGCTTGCGCTGGCCCCTCGACGCAGCTCAGGCCAGGTTGCCGCGCGGCTTCCTGATCCGTACGAGAAACGGCACGCGGCTGGCATGATCGACCCGCAACGAAAACAGATGAAACGTCTGCGAAAGGAGTGCGAGCGGGTAAGTGACCTTCAACAGGTCGGCGATCATGCGCCATTCCGCGCGCATACCCTTCCAGTAGCCGAGCTTTTCGGTCTTCCGGGCCTGCGTGACGTGAGGCCAGTGCGTGACCGCGATCGGCAGTCGCCGCGCGATGATGCGGCGATTCATGAACACCTCGATTCCAAAGCGCGGCAAGCCGCGAATTTCATTGAGCGTGTCCCCGAGCAAGGCCTTGCTGACCACTCGCTCGCCAGAAACGAAGTCGAGACCGATTGCGCGAAACACCAGCAGACTGTTTTCCCGCAGGCTCATGCTGACAGCCGCGGCGCCACTCAGAACGGGAGCGGCGAGCGCCGTGATGTGTCCGGGAGCGAGTCCCTTGAGATCCGCATCGAGCAACATCAGCCACTCGTTGCGCGCGGCGTCGATGCCTTTCGCCATCGCTGCACTCTTGCCCTGGTTAGAGGGGGATGTAATCAACCTTACCGAAGGAAAACGCCTGACGACCTCGGCGGTGCCATCGGTTGAGCCGTCGTCGACCACGATCACTTCGTCCAGCAGCGGATGGGCGGATGCAACCGCCAGCACCGCGCCGATCCGGGGCGCTTCGTTGAATGCGCAAATAATGCATGAAACACGGGGACGGCTGGACACTATGGGATTGTCGGTCATGCGGGATGGCAGATGAACGATGCGAGAAAACAGCCCCATGAACCCGGGGCCACGGCCGATCATGAAAACAGTTTGCGATCCGGCATGGGCCGCCTGCCAGCAATCCAACGCGTTGCCGAATCGAAGAACTCTCAGTGATCCGCCGGCAGGAGCGTACTGACTGTTTCGCAAATTGCGTAGTGCGAAGGCCATGCTACCAGACAATCATTCCGCGATTGTGGCGACTGCGTGATCAGCACAACGAGAACGAATCCTGACGGTGCTTGAGAGTGGCTAACCGCGGGTACGAGGGAGATCAATCGAATCGGCGGCAGCGAAGATACCGCGCATCCCGGGCCACCCACACTGCCCGGCGCGTGGCCAGTCTCGGCCACGCCAACCTGCTGACATCGCAGAACGGACGCGGCAGATTCCCGACCGCCCGCCCGTTCGGTTTCAAAACAACATCGCGATATCAGAACCGGTGATCCAGGTCCGTGCCCGGTGTGAACGACACCCCGCGCAGCACTTCGGCAAACCCCGCACTGCGCAGCACGACAAATTTCTCGCGCGCAGCACCGGCAGCCGTGGTGTTCTTCAGCACGTCGCGAATCGCTACCAGTCTGTTCGGATCAGCGCCGACATCGCCGTTACCGCTGACCGTCGACGTAATCGCCCAGATCGTCACCGAGCCGTCGTCCTCGACGCGTCCGGTCAGGTTGCGCAGGCCGTCTGTCGAGGGTGCCCAGGGCAGACCGGTCGCCGTGTTGGAGCCGGTCGGATAGCCGGGCACCGTATACTGCGTGCCGAGATTCAGACCCGCCTGCAACGTGTAGGCCAGTGTCCATTTTTTCGCAGCCGCGTTGTACACCCACTTCTCCAGGCCGGCGCCCGTCTGTGCGGCCGCGTGCGAATAGAGGTCCGTGCCGCCGGTATAACCGTCGCCTTCGTCGGCCACGTAGAGCGTATTGGCATCGGCGAACCAGACTCCGAACGGGTAGGAGAGCGACGTCGCGGACTTGTTGGGGGTTGACGGGAAACCTGCCAGCACGCACATGTTGCTCGGCAGGCCGCTGGTTTGCAGCGTGGCCGGGTTGTAGGCGAGCGGCGCGGTGGGCAGCGTCGCCGTAGCCGACGGCACACCTACACCCGACGGACAGGCCTTACCCGTCGTATCGAGGAAGTACACCGTGTTCACGCCGTTGCTGCCGCTGCCCTTCGTGAAGTACAGCACGTTGTTGAATACCGTCATGCCGCGGAAGTTGTCGTCCTTGCCGATCTTGTCGGCTTTGGCGCCGAGTTCGGTGACCGAGAAACTGCCGAGCGGCGTCGGTGTGCCAGGATCCTGCTGCGCTTCGTGCTGCTTCGATGCATCGATGAACTGGGCGCCCGCGCCGAGAATCACGCGATCCGGTTGCGGGTTGGCGCCGTTGCCGGCATTGCCCGCCGTGTAGAAGATGTCGTGACCGTTGCTGTCGTTCAGGATCGCCGAGCGACCGTTGTTGCCGCTATAGGCGTTGGTTTCGGTGAAACGGAAATGTCCATCGCGGTCGACGCGAGCGACAGCACGATAGATATTCTCTCCAACGGGGTTAGTCGGATCGATCGCACCCGGAGTGTTCGAGTTCGATACGTCGAGCGTATTGACCGGCGCGACGTAGCCCATGAAGGTCAAATACTTGCCGTCGGTGGACAGATGCAGGCCGAGTTCCGATTTCGAACTGAAGCTGGTCACCATCTGGTCGCGCGCGAAACCCTTCTGCAGGCTGTTAGGCACTTCGAGTGTGCTCACGAACCCGCCTCCCGGCGTGATCTGATCGAGGAAAATCCGCGACGTAATGCCGAAACTGCCGTCATAGCCGTCGTTGTTCCATACGTACGGATACATGCCGTCGCTGGGCGCACCGGTTGATGCAGAGCAGCCTCCCATCGTGTTCGCGCAGTTCGGCGGCAGGATCGAGCCGACCTGAACGTTGCTCGACAGATTGTCGTAGGTACTGCGGCTGATCACCAGGAAACCTGGCTGAAAGCGGCTTTCGCCACCGACAGAAGACTGTTGCGCATGCGCGGCGATACTGGCGGCAACGAGTGTGAGCGCAACGAGTGGTCGACGGCCAGCAACGAGAGGATGGCGAGTCTTCGGGGGAAGGGCGGTGGTTTGCATTGATAGTCTCCGTACGGCATTAGGGGGATTGTTCGTATACGGACTGACAGGTGTAACCGCGCTACCCTAGCAGCGCTTGATGAAGGATTGATTGCGTGACCGTTACGCGTTGCTGGCGGCGCCAGCATTCCGTGGTCGTGCTGGCGCCGGATGCATTGATCATGAAATTATCTAGAAAGCTTATTGTCAGATTAAACCTGTGCTTGCGCTCGTTCGGATGAGCGTCCGGTACGCGTTCAGTTATTCCGTCACGCTCCCGATGAGCTCTGCTCCAACACTTCATACAAATGAAATCAACAGGATAACTTACTATATGTAATCAACCTTCTCTTGCGCTATCCAACCCGAGGGCTGGGGACGGGTTCAATTCCCGCGCACTTCGCTCGTCTGATCTGCATGGCGGACTGCGGGCCGTGCTCCTTCTCAAAGCTCGTTTCCTCACGCACGTTTCTCGTGCATCCAGCTGGCTGGCTATCAAGAATGAGAACCGCCGCCATCACGTCCCGGTGAGTGTGCCTGTCTGTTCGGCGTCATTCGTCGTACGCGTCGTTCCTGCGAATCTGCGCAGTGCAAAACCGCACTGACTATCTTGAAAGGAGACTCAAATGAAAGTGGCTTACATACTTGCAGGCGGACTGCTTTGCGCATCGTCATGGCAGGCCAGCGCTGCGGACGTCAGTCCGGATTCAGCGACTGCACCCACCCAGGCAACCATGGACGCCGAGGGGCCCTCAACCTCTGGTGGCGCCATGTCAGGCGGCCCCGCCATGTCCGGTCCCAAAACCCGGAACGACACCTATCAGGATTTGCTGAGATCGCAACGCAATGGCGAACAGCAGCGCATGCAGGAGTTTTACAAGGGAGGCAGCTGACCGCATAGATTGACGCCATCGCGTCGTGCAAGCTCTTGCCGTTGAAGTCGAGAACCGCCGCTGGCCGCCAGACGACCGAAGACATGTCCGCAATACCTGACACACGTCGCTGGGGCCACACGGCTTGCGTTACCTGCGTTGCCTCATTTTGCGTTGCCGGAAAGAGATCCGCCAACGGAAGGGGCGCCAGTCGCGCTCCCATCCGGGTCGATCGCGCATCAGGTATCGAAATCGAGCGTCTTGATCCTGTCGCCGGCAGGCGGAGGAATGCGGCCAGCGCCGGCCCGCTCGTCCGGAAGTCCTGTGTTGTCCGCGTGCGGTACGGCATGTGGAGACGGCCCCTGCCCAGCGTTCGTTTCGTGCTTCTCCGACCTCGCCCGCTCGTCCTTCGCCGCCCTTGACTCGACCCAGTTACGCGCCCACTCGTGGTCCGTTACGCTGTGGGCGGTCAGGACGGCCGGTTCTCCGGCGATACACCGGGCGTGCATCTGCCGCAGCTTTTCCTTTGCCAGCATTCGCGCGATCTGAGGGCCAGCGACACTGGTTCCATCCATGGCGACTACGCTACGGCTTCGCGTACCTGCACCAAGGACGCCAAAACATGCGGCCGAGTCGTCGCTGACAGCGGCTGCGTCCGGTCCCTTCCGCAGCGGCTTGCCCAGGTGCCCGGGCTCTACGCCAGGTCCGGTGGCAGAGTAGCGCGCCGCCTCGCCGTCGCTGCCGCGAAAGCCGGCAACGACAACCGTGTATTGACCTGTCGCCACGGAGTTGATCGTCCCCTTGCGTTTGACCCAGCTATTTTCGTTGCCATCGTCCGTGTCCTTCTCATGCCCCCAGCGATCGAAGCGCCTGTACCGGCAATCTTCGAAGCGTGTCTGGCGGCCGCGCAGCGGATACCCGTACGCGGTCTCATCGCGCTGTATCCACGCATGCACAGGAAGATCGAACTTCCCGCTGTTTGTGACGCGGATCATCCACATGCCAACGTCCGCTGTATCGCGTTCGGGATCGTGCGTCGTGGTGGGCGCGAGTGCGACGAGAATCATCTGCCGGTTCCCCGATGCGACGCGACGCAGATAGACCACCGTGCACAGGACGTCGCCCGCCGGCTTCCACGTATGCACTTCGTTTAGCCTGATAGACGGGCTTTTGTCGCCACGGGGCGTGGTGATCTCGATTTCGACCTGGCCTGCATCGGCGTTGGGCGGCAGCCAGACTTCCAGAAAACTCGGCGTGGCGTCATCGGGCAGCGTGCGCCAGTTGAGCGTATGGGACTTGTCACGTTCGAGAAGAAATTCCGCATGACACCGGGCCAGATTGCTGTTGCCGACGGGAATCACGATGGAAAGATCAGGATGCCGTTCAATCAGTTCATCGATCGCGTCTTCGATCATCGAGCTGCCGTCGTGCGGTCCTGCAATGTAGCCGTAGCTCAGGTTGACGATCACCGGACACGGGCCCCTGGCAAGCTGGTTCGCGCGATGCAGGATATAGCGGAGCGCGTCGAGCGCATATACCCCGAACCAGAGACCCGAGGTGTCGCGGATCGTGCGTCCCGGCGGGTGAAACTGGACACAGATGATGTGCGGCTCGCCCACCTCTTTCGCGCCGGCGGCGCCGTGCGCGTGGTGCGTGGGCTGAGGCGCTTGCGCGCCTGCCGCCTGCGGTGCTTCGGCCGGCTTCGCACCGCATGCCAGGTCCATGATCTGAGTACCGTGCGCCCATCGGTGCCGCACGCTCATGTATTCGGCCTCTCTGTACAGGGCGTCCTCATCCACCAGTCCGCCGTACAGGCATTGCTTCATCAGGTCATCGATGTCGCGCTTCAGAAACTCCCGCCCGTAGACCGCATCCGTCGGTATGCCGGGCGGCCCCTGGTCCCAGAAACATTCGATCCGCGTCGACGGTTCGTCAGTATCGACTTCGCGAAAGCGTTGATGGGCAAATGCCAGGCCGTCGTCGATAACGCCCATGAAAACCGGGTGGCATCTTTCATCCACTCCTGCAAGGGAGGCGAGCGGACGATCGGGATCGAACGGGTGACTGACCTCCGGTACGGGCACGACGGCATCGTCGGGGACCACGGGCAGTCCAAGCTGGACACGCGCCACGATACCCTTGAGCAAACCGTCGAGTTCTGCAAAGAACCGCTTCTTGACCACTGCGGTGAGAAAGCGGGTCTGCACAAGTTCCGCAGGCGGGTTCAGATACAGCGGCGACACCTGAAGCCATCCTCCCCAGTCCTGGCTCTCGACCATACGCGCAAACTGCTGCGCATTCTCCGCTCCCTGGGGTGGGTGCTGGTCCACCAGTTCGATCATCACGCGAACCCGATGTGCCGGCGCCGGCGGGTGGCCTAGATCGACGAACTGCGTCGCGTCCGCCCAGACGAGATACGGATCGATACGCGCGGCATCATCCGCGCGCCCGGTCCAGTCCTGACGAGTCCAGCTATCCGCGATGCCCGACATCCAGTGCGTGCCCATGAGTCCACCTCTTTTGCAGAAAGACGGGAGGTCAGTTCAGGTACCGGGAAGCCGCGTCGTGGCAAGCGCCCGGTTGTCCCACTCTGCGGCTGCCTGATTCCATATCCACGCGAGAAGTTCAGATCCTTCGACCTCCGATTCGGTATCGCACCATTCGATCCACCCGAACTCGTCGCGACGTACCGTCTCAGGGTCTTTGTCGGGGACCCTTCTGCACCAGGCAAGGAGTTCGGCCGTATTCAACGGCTGGTGCGGCTCGAAGTCGAGATGCCCATTGAACTTTGGACCGTTGAACGTTCTGGGTGTGAATCCGCCTCTCTTCCCAGGCACGTATTTGCAGCGGTGAACGAAATACTCGGCAAGCGTGGTGCCGAGCAACCGCCCCGCGATGTGGTCCACCGGGAAGTGCACACCGGCGATCGTCCGGTTGATGGTGACGCGGTACGCCTGGCGCATGAGCTGTTGCCCGAACACCGACGTTTCCGGCTGGCCGCGCAGCGCGCACAGGACGTTCGAGACGATATAGGCCTGCGTGCCGTGACCGCTCGGAAGCGAGCCATGCCCCGGTGTCTGGATCATCGGCTGCACCTGCGGCGAGTATTCGATGGGGCGCGGTACCGCCAGCGCGTGTTTGAACCTCATTTCCACGAAGATCGCAAAGCGCACCACTGTATCCAGCAACTCCAGGGTCTTGGGCGTACGCGCCGGATGAAGGTTCGCGATCGAACTCCAGAACGCGAGCTGCGGCCCCATCTGGTAAAGAATCTCCGACGCGCGGTCCTCCCGCAGATCGGCGTATTCGTCCATCTTTCCCAGTTGCTCGATGAAGGCCCTTTCCGGCGGCCGGATCATGCTCGCGATCCGGGTCATGCTGGCTCGCCCGCCACCCTTGCCGCATTCGTCCTGACCGCTCCCACCCGTCCCCTGTCCGCCCGGCGCACCGCCCTTGTGCCACAGACTCACCCTGCCATCGCTCGACCTGGAGAAGTGAAGGTTGGACAACAGCTCGAAATCGAATACCGTTGCCCGCACCCACGGTTCCCATCTCCAAAGCTGCGCCGGGTCTTCGACGAGCCGCAGCGCCGGTCCCTCGTTGAGGTCGACCTCGAGCTGCTTGCCCTTCCAGCTGCCGACTATCCCGTCGCGGTGACCGATCAGGGCATCCGCCAACAGCCAGGATTCGTAGGTCACCCCTCCGCCGGAGGCGGGTGCGCCGCCCACGTCGTTCCCTCCGCCCGCACCACCGGCGCCGCCAGCGCCACCCGCGCCGCCTGCCCCGCCTGCACCACCGAGTCCGCTCACGATCGCTCCTCCGTCTTCGATATCAAACCAGCCCGTGAACTGCGGCTACGCGGGCAATCCTGCCCTCCTCAACGCCTCGGACCAGATCGGACCGGTCTTGTACCCGGCACATGGCGAACGCTCCAGATAGCTCGTGACGGTCAGCGTCGAATCGTAGGCGAGTACCTCGTTGACCGTCGCGTGAGCCGCTTCAATCTGCCCCAGCAGCGATTGGGCAATGGCAAGCGCGCGCAGCGTCGATGTGTTGGTGCGGTTGGCGCGCAACGAGCGTTGCGCGAGTTCGATCGCCCGCTCGTAGCGACCCGCGGACAGAGCGGCCGTGGCGCCGAGCGATTCATAAAACGAGCGCCGCGGATCGAGGGGAGACAGCCTGAGCGCGCGCTCGGTGGCGTCGACCGCGGCCGACCCTTCGCCCTTGAATGCATGCAGGGTGCCGTCGAGAAGCCAGGCGAGCGAATCGTTGGGATTGACGCTCAGCGCCTCTTCATAGCGCTCCTGCCCGATATCCAGCCGCTTGAGCAGACTGGTATGGACGAAGCCGTCGATGGCCAGTGCCAGCGAACAGCGCGGATCGACGTCGAGCGCCCGCTTCGTGCAATCGAGCGCGGCTTTGGCCTCGCTCAGCCTGTCGTTAGTCCAGCCGCGGTTGAAACGCAGTACATGCCATTTCGCCAGCCATGCGTGCGGCGTCGCCTGACGGCGCGCGCGCTCAGCGAGGACATCGAGCATGTCCCGCGCACGGTGAAAATCGTAGGCCACGCCGCGATGCATCAGCACGATCGCACTCATCAACAGCGTGCAGCTTTCGAGTGTCGGCAATGCCTGCGACTGGGCACGCTGCACCTCGTGGGCAATGATCGCCGTGCTGATTTCGGCGACGACACAATGAGTCAGGTCATCGTCGCCATTCATGATTTCGGCTATGCGGCCCGTGAGGCTGTCGCTCCACACGACACGGCGCGACTTCGTTTCCGCCAGTTCGGCGACGAGTATCAGATGATCGCCCGAGATCCGGTAAGCACCCGACAGGACGTAGTTGACGCCGAGAAAATTGCTGACGTCGTCAAGCGTCGCGTCGCGTCCGCGAAAGGCGGTGGTGGATAAACGCGAGATGACTTCCAGTTCCGATGTGCGGCACAACGACGAAATGATCTCATCGGCCAGCACCTCGCCAAGCACAAAGTGCTCGGGCTGGACGCTGCGCGCGGTGAAGGGAATGACGGCGATCGTCGGACGAAGCTCAGGCAGAAATGAGCTATGCGGCTCGATCACAGGCCGCGGCCCCGGAGCGCCAATGCGATACGCCCGCACCGGACGCTTCAGGTGCTTGAGGTGGCAATCGCCGAGGTCCTCGATGTCGGCGTCGAGTTCCGCGGTCAGCTGGTCGCGAACCTCCGCCGAGACCACGATTTCACCGGGCCCGGCCAGGGTGTAGAGGCGTGCGGCCAGATTGACGCCGCGCCCGTACACGTCGCGCTGGTCCTCGAACAGTTCGGTGACATGCAGGCTCATGCGCAGCAGCAGGTGCTGGGCCGGCACAAGGTTGGCGTTGAGGCTCGCGCACGCACGCTGGATCGCGAAGGCGGCCAGCACGGCGTGGTGCACGCTGACGAACGTGACCATCAACCCGTCGCCCTCTGTCCTGATCAGGCGGCCGCTATGCGCCGTTACGATCCTGCTTTCGATATGGGCTCGCAGATCGCGCCATCGCGTGGCCGCACCCGCTTCATCGTCCTCGATCAGGCGACACGATTCCACCAGGTCGGCGAACAGCACTGTCCGGACCACGCGCACGAATTCATCGGATGAATGCGAAACGGTTGGGGTCACTTTGTTGGAACCTGCTTTTTGGAAGCCCTTGGCATGGTGAGGTCCGTCGGCCCTGACGGACGTCCTCATGCCTCGGCTCACGCGTTGCCGGATGGCGCGACAGCACCTGGCGTGCTGCGCCGACGCCTGGCGCACGCTACTGAAAACCTGTCTGGATAAGGCGCACGTATCAATGGATGATGCGTGACTCTGGGTCGTCTTCACCGGATTCGGGTTTGTATGAGTTATAGGCGATAAACGGTTTTTCACTGCGCATTTTTAACGCGCTGCGGAGCGTTGCAGGCGAGCATGTCATCGCATGCATGACACGCGGGCAGAGGTATCAGAGTGGTTCGTGCGAGGCTTCGCAAGCGGTGCACGCGAAGCTAGGACGAGGAGCGCCGTTTGTCCGCCTCTAGCCGGCGCGTAATCAGATGAATGAGGTATACCGCGAACTCCGGGTCCTGGTAGTAGAGCCGCATCGCGTCGGTGGCCGTGACCGTCAGCAACTCCGTGTCGGTTTCGCAGCGGGCCGTGCAGGTGCGTCTGTGATCGGGCGAGAACAGTCCGATTTCGCCGAGCATCGTACCGGGACCCACGTCGACATCGATCTCCTTCAGCCGGATCGTTCCCCGCACGACGTAGTACAGCGCGTCGGCAGGATCGCCTTTGCGAAAGAGCGTCTCGCCGCGGCGGTACTGGGTGCGCGTCATGTATCCGAGCAGGCGCCCGACTGAAAGCTGTCCCTCCAGCGCCTGGCGGATCTGCTCGTCGGCAACGGTTTTCAGGCGCGTCGCAGCGACGCTGGCCTGACTGCGGCTACTCACCTTGAGTGCCTTGTACGCCGTGTAAAGATGCACCTTGACGGTCCCTTCGGCGATGTCCAGGTGACGCGCGATCGTCTTGTTCGATTCGCCGCGCGCGGCCCTCGCCAGCACTTCGATCTGTCGTGGAGTCAAGGCGCGCGGGCTGTCCTGCGACTCCTTGTCCGGCTTTGCATGCGGAATTTCGCGCGGTCCGTGCTGGTTCACCGCGAAGTCCACCAACGCCCTCGGCAGATAGATGCCTCCCGATAGCACCAGACGCAATGCGTCGAGCAGTACGGAGGAGGATTCAGATTTGTCGAAACAGCCTGTGACGCCTGAGGCGATCAGGTTTTCGACAGTGTTCGGATCGGTTGTCGTGAGCAGCACCACGATAGGCGGAGCGGGTACGCGTTTGTGTATCGCGTCGATCGCCTGCAGCGCCTCTTTCTGATAGTCGCCGTCGAGCACGACGAGATCGGCCGGCGCGCTGGTGTCGAGCACTGCCCCCGCATAGTCGACGCACGTGACTTCTGCCGCCGGATCCATATCGCGCAGAATGCGTGCAACTCCGTCAGGAAGTAATCCGGCGGGGCCGGCGAGAAGAATGTGCATGCGTTTCTTCGCTTTAGGAGGAGCCTTCTTCCTGCGGCGTCGGTCATGCGCAAACGGTCGACGAATGCGCGCCCGGTTTCGAACTGCCTCATTACATTATGGTCTGCTTCGACCCAGAATATTTTCGACCGGGTCAAATTCTCGGACAACGACATGTTGCTTATTTGAATATCGGGAAAACCGGCATTTACGCAAGGGCAGAAAGTAAGCCAGATGGCGCTAAACCGTTGCGGTACCGCGCGGAGTAAACAGTGGGAGGCATTGTTTCAATCTGAGAGCCAATGACACAAAGTGGCTGGTGCCAATCGAACGCGTCGCTGAAGACTGAGAAGGAAGACTCGCGATGAAGAAACATCGCGCATGTGGCGCAGGAGAGCGGCGGGCAAAACCGCTTGCCCGCTCGACGCTTAACCGGCAAATTTTCCGGAAGGCAGCGTCGACACGATGCATAGCGAAACGGTGAGCCCTTCCAGCTGGTAGTGCGGCCTCAAAGAAAACCATGACGTGTAGTAACCGGGCGCGCCTTCGACTTCCTCAATCCTGACTCTCGCAGCGGCAAGCGGCTTTTGCGCCCTGGTGAATTCGGACGAATGGGCCGGATCCCCATCGACATAATTCATGATCCAGTTGTTAAGCCACCTCTCCATGTCGGCGCGCCCCTCGAATGTCCCGAGCCGGTCGCGCGCAATACACCGGAGATAGTGCGCAAACCGGCTGCAGGCGAAGCAATACGGCAGGCGTGCGGCCAGAGCGGCATTCGCCGTCGCATTGGGATCGTCGTATTCAGCGGGCTTTTGCACGGACTGTGCGCCTATGAAAGCGGCGAAGTCCGCGTGCTTGCGGTGAATAAGCGGCATCAAGCCGTTCTTCGCCAGTTCCGCTTCACACCGGTCCGAAATCGCGATCTCGGTCGGACATTGCATCTCGACGCTGCCATCGTCGCCCGGAAAACTGTGCACCGGCAGGCCTTCGAGCGCCCCGCCCGATTCCACGCCGCAAATCCTCGCACACCAGCCATACAGATTGAACGACCGGTTGATATTGACGGCCATCGCATACGCCGCGTTGGCCCACACATATTTCCCATGCTCCGCCGAACCGGTGTCCTCCTCGAAGTCGAACTGGTCGACCGGCGCGGTGTGCGCGCCATAGGGCGTGCGCGCCAGAAAGCGGGGCATGGCGAGGCCGACATAACGCGCGTCCGCGGACCCGCGCAGCGACCTCCAGCCAGCATATTCGGGCGCGTTGAAGATCCCGGCCAGCTCACGCCGGTTCGCCAGCTCCTGCCACGAATCCATCTGCATCAGGTTCGGGCTCACGCCCGCGATAAACGGCGCCTGCGCAGCGGCCGCGAGCCTCGCCATCCCGCCAAGCAGTTCGAGATCGGGCGGTCCGTGATCGAAGTAGAAATCGCCGATCAGCGCGCCGAACGGCTCACCGCCGACGTGCGCGAAAGGTTCCTGGCAGACCGACCGGAAGAGCGGACTCTGCTCCCACGCGTCGTCCCTGAAACGCTCGAGGGTTTCGCCAAGCTCGCGCTTCGCGATGTTCAGCGTGCGAATCTTCAGCATCTCGCTGGTGTCGGTGTTGTTGACGAGGTAGTGCAAACCGCGCCACGAGCCCTCTAGCTGCTGAAATTCCGGATGATGCAGGATCAGGTTCAACTGCCCTGCGAGCTTCCCGTCGATCCCCGCGACCAGTGCCTGGATCGTCCGAACGGCATCGTCCGGGACAAGCTGGTCTTGCAACAGCGCCTGCTGCGCCAATGTCCGCACCGCACTCCGCAGCGCCGTCTTCGCCCCCTCCGTCTTCGACCTGAACTCCTTTTCCAGCAGGGCGGCAAGGTCGTCGCCTGCGGGCATCGCCCCCTGTGCATCTGGTCGAGTCGGCGGCGGGCCGGAGGATCGAGGTGTCTTGCACATGGTGGCACTCTCCCGGTACATGCTTTCGATGAGTGGTATCGACCGGCGCTTGTAGCCCCTCGGAGCGGCGGAGTTGCGACAGCTGCGCAAACCCCTCTGCGTCATCATGTGCTTCCGACTGGCGGACCGTTTGATGCAAGCGTCTTGAGCCACGCCGGATCTTTCAGCATCTTCGCAATCAGTTCTTCCGCGCCCGCCTTGCCGTCCATTCTGGTGAGCAGCTCGACAAGCTGGGTACGCGCCTCGAGCAGCTGGCGAAGCGCGTCGATCCTGCGGACGAGTGCGCCGGGCGCAAAGTCGTCCATGCTCTCGAAGGTCATGTCGACGCCGAGGTCGCCTGCCTGCGTCAGCGTATCCGGCACCTCGAACGCGACGCGCGGCTTGATCGCCTTCATCCGGCTATCAAAGTTATTGGCGTCGATCTCCTCGAATCTGCGTTCCGCGACTGGCGGCAACGAGTCTGCAGGCTTGCCCGACAGGTCGGCCAGCACGCCCATCACGAACGGCAACTGGATTTGCTGTTCGCCGCCGTCCAGCTCGACTTCGTATTCGATCTGCACGCGCGGAGCGCGGTGGCGAACGTTGAATTTCTGCCTGCCGGTCGACATGACGCCTCCCTCCCTGGACGCAAATCCCGTCTCCTTAAACGATCAGGGAGCCGGCATTTTGAAGCCACTGGCGTGTGCGCTGACGGCGCGAGCGTCGTTCATGGACCGAGTACCGGCTCTCAGTTGGGGAGCGCAATCTCCATACCCGCGACGGAAAATTTTTACTAAGCTTTCAACACGTCGCTTGACGCATCGCTCGCGTCACACTGGTTTTCCGAGAGGAGCGCGCCCATGTTGCAACGTCTTCGCTTGTCCGCCTTTCGTGTGGTCGGGTTTGCCGCCCTGACGGCCCTTGCGCTCGCCGGCTTCGACGCGACGTGCAACGCCGCGCCGCTGCCCGACAAGACCATCGTGTTCTGTTCGGAAGGCAGCCCCGCCGGCTTCGACTCGGCGCAATACACGACCAGCGTCGAGTTCACCGCGGCGTCTTACACGCTGTACAACCGGCTCGTCGAGTTCCAGCACGGCGGCACGAAAGTGGAACCTGGGCTGGCGGAATCATGGGAAATCTCCCCCGATGGCCTGACGTACACGTTCCATCTGCGCCACGGCGTCAAATTCCACACGACGTCCTACTTCAGGCCGACGCGCGAGTTCAATGCCGACGATGTCATGCTGACGTTCGAACGGATGCTCAATCCGAACAACGCTTTTCGCAGCGCCTACCCGGTCGCGTTCCCGTATTTCACCGACATGGGCCTCGACAAGAGCATCGAAAAAATTGAAAAACTCGATCCGTACACGATCCGCTTCACGCTGAAGGCGGTGAATGCACCGTTCCTGCAGGCACTCGCCATGCCGTTCGCGTCGGTGATTTCCGCCGAATACGCCGATCAACTGATGAAGGCCGGCAAGCCGGCGGACATCAACCTCAATCCGGTCGGCACGGGTCCATTCATCTTCCGCAGCTATACGAAGGACGCGACCATCCGCTTTGACGGCAACCCTGACTACTGGAAGCCGGGCGTCGTGCAGGTCGGCAAGCTGATCTTTTCGATCACGACCGATCCGGCCGTGCGCGTGCAAAAACTTCGGCAGAACGAGTGTCAGGTGATGAGCTTTCCGCGCCCGCAGGACATTGCGTCGCTTGCCGCGGATGCGAATCTGCAACTGCCGCATCAGGTCGGCTTCAACGTCGGCTTCCTCGCGTACAACACGACGAAGAAGCCGCTCGATCAGGTCGAAGTGCGTCAGGCGCTGGACATGGCGATCAACAAGCAGGCGATCATCCAATCCGTGTACCAGGGCGCGGGCCAGGCTGCGAGCAATCCGATGCCGCCCACGCAATGGTCCTACGACGGGAGTCTGCGCGATGCGCCGTACGATCCGGCGAAGGCAAAGGCGCTGCTCGCGAAAGCGGGCCTTCCGGACGGCTTCGAACTGACGCTGTGGGCCATGCCGGTGCAGCGGCCGTATAACCCGAACGCGCGTCTGATGGCGGAGATGATTCAGGCCGACTGGGAGAAAATCGGCGTGAAGGCGAAGATCGTGACGTATGAATGGGGTGAGTACATCAAGCGCGCGCATGCGGGGGAGCACGACGCGATGCTGATCGGCTGGACTGGGGACAATGGCGATCCGGACAACTGGCTGGGCGTGCTGCTCGGATGCTCGGCGGTAAACGGCAGCAACTTCGCCAAGTGGTGCTACAAACCGTTCGATGACTTGATCCAGAAGGGGCGTCAAACGACCGATACGGCGGAGCGCACGAAATACTATACCGAGGCGCAGGAGATCTTCAAACAGCAGGTGCCATTCACGCCGATCGCGCACTCGACGGTCTATCAGCCGTTGCGCAAGGACGTCACCGGCTTCAGGATCGATCCGTTTGGCCCGACCCAGTTCTGGTATGTCGGGCTCAAATAACGCAGAGGCCGGTCAACCTGACGTCCGGGCGCTTCCCTACCTGCGCCCAGCCTGGCCTCAGGGCGCGATGACATGCCACCAAGCCGCGAATGCTTCTAGCGGGACATCATGTGCATGCTGACGTTGTGCATGATCCACAACGAACCGACGATCAGAATGACGGCGGTCAGCACGGTAAACCCGAACGCCATCACGTTCCACTTCTGCGCGGACGACGTGTTCATGTGGAGGAAGAACAGCAGATGCACGACGATCTGCACGAACGCGAGCGCAGAGATCGCCAGCAACGCGCTGTGGCCGGTCAGCGTGCCCGTCATCACGATGCCGAACGCGGCGGCGGTCAGCAGCACCGACAGAATGAAGCCGGCCGTGTAACCGCCGGCGCTGCCATGGCTTTCACCCGAGTTTGCGGTATGGCTATGGTCCATTTAAATCACACTCGCAAGATAGACAAAGGTAAAGACACCGATCCAGACGATATCCAGAAAGTGCCAGAAAAGACTGAGGCACGTCAGGCGCGTCAGCTCACGCCCGGTCAGTTCAGGGTTGCGCGCGACCTGGATGGCCAGCACGATCATCCACAGCAGCCCGAGCGTCACGTGCAGACCGTGCGTGCCCACCAGCGTGAAGAACGACGAAAGGAACGCACTGCGGCTCGGCCCTGCTCCGACTGAGATCAGATGCCCGAACTCGCGCATTTCGAGCACGAGAAATGCGGCGCCAAGCAGAAACGTCACGCCAAGCCACGTCAGCAGCGTGCGCTTGTTGCCCTTGTGCGCACCCAGCATCGCAAAGCCGTAGGTGATGCTGCTCAGCAGCAGCACCGCCGTTTCGAGCGCAACGCCCGGAATTTCGAACAGGTCCCTGCCGCTCGGGCCACCCGCGAATTCGTGGCTCATCACCGCGAACACGGCGAATAGCGCGGCGAAGATCACGCAGTCGGTCATCAGATACAACCAGAAACCGAAAACCGACTGCGACGGCACGTGATCCGGCGTCAGGTGCGGTTCCGCAACAATAGTTTTCTGCAACATCAGTCGACCTCCGCTGCGACGCGCGCACCGGCGCGTCTGTCTTCACCCACTGCGGCCTTCCCGCCGCCACTACGCCGTTCTTCAGTCAACCGAACGCTATCCGCGGGAATGTAGTAGTCGGTGTCGTTATCGAAGCTGCGTGCGATTACCGTACCGATCATCCCCACCATGCCGACGATGGCCAGCCACCAGATGTGCCACACTGCCGCAAACCCGAGCACCAGAGAGAAAACGCTCACGATCAGACCCGCGCTCGTATTCGCCGGCATGTGGATGTCGCGATAGACGGGTTCGCTCACTTCGCGCTTCGCACGCGACTTCATTTCCGTGAACGCATCGAGTTCGCGCACCACCGGGATCACCGCAAAGTTGTAGACCGGCGGCGGCGAGCTCGTCGCCCATTCGAGCGTGCGGCCATTCCACGGATCGCCGGTGAGATCGCGGTTTTCCGGCAGATTGCGGTCGCGGATGCTCACATACAGCTGCAGGAGCTGATGCGCGATACCGATTGCGATCAGCACGGCCCCCACCTCGGCCAGCAGCAGCCAGGGGTGCCACGCGGGATTGTCGTAGTGATTCAGACGACGGGTCATGCCCATGAAGCCGAGCACGTACAGCGGCAGAAATGCGACATAGAAACCGACCAGCCAGAACCAGAACGCACGCTTGCCGAGCTTTTCATTGAGCTTGAAACCGAACGCCTTCGGGAACCAGTAGTTGAAGCCGGCCAGATAACCGAACAGCACACCGCCGATGATCACGTTATGGAAGTGCGCGATCAGGAACAGGCTGTTGTGCAGCACGAAGTCTGCGCCCGGAATTGCCATCATCACGCCGGTCATCCCGCCGATCGTGAAGGTGATCATAAAGCCGATCGTCCACAGCACCGGCGCCGAGAATTCGAGGCGCCCCTTGTAGATCGTGAACAGCCAGTTGAAGACCTTCACGCCGGTTGGGATCGCGATGATCATCGTCATAATGCCGAAGAAGGCGTTGACGTCCGCGCCCGAACCCATCGTGAAGAAGTGGTGCAGCCACACGAGGAACGACAGCACCATGATCGCGCAGGTCGCGTAGACCATCGTCTTGTAGCCGAACAGCGGCTTCTTTGCGTAGGTCGCGATCACTTCGGAGAAGATGCCGAACGCGGGCAGGATCAGGATGTACACCTCCGGATGCCCCCATGCCCAGATCAGGTTCAGATAGAGCATGGCGTTGCCGCCGGCATCGTTCGTGAAGAAGTGCATGCCGAGGTAACGGTCCAGACCCAGCAGTGCCAGCGTCACCGTGAGAATCGGGAACGACGCCATGATCAGCACGTTGGTGCACAACGCGGTCCACGTGAACACCGGCATCTTCATGAACGTCATGCCCGGCGCACGCATCTTGATGATCGTGACGAAGAAGTTGATCCCGGTGAGCAGCGTGCCGACGCCCGAGAGCTGCAGACTCCACAGGTAATAGTCGACGCCCACACCCGGGCTGAACTGCAGCTCCGAGAGCGGCGGATAGGCGAGCCAGCCCGTCTGCGCGAACTCGCCGATCACGAGCGACACGTTGATCAGGATCGCGCTGACCGCGGTCATCCAGAAGCTGAGCGAGTTGATGAACGGATACGCGACATCGCGCGCGCCAATCTGCAAAGGTACGATCAGGTTCATCAGGCCGATCATGAACGCCATCGCCATGAAGAAAATCATGATGACGCCGTGCGCCGTGAAGATCTGGTCGTAGTGATGCGGCGGCAGATAGCCGGGGCTGTGATAAGCGAGCGCGAGTTGCGTGCGCATCATGATGGCGTCGGCGAAACCGCGCAGCAGCATGATCATCGCGACGACGATGTACATGACGCCAAGCTTCTTGTGATCGACCGAGGTCAGCCACTCGTTCCACAGATAGCGCCACTTGCCGAAGTAAGTGATCGCGCCCAGCACGGCGATGGCGCCGACGCCCATGAGCACGGCGGCGAACATGATGATCGGCTCGTGGTAGGGAATCGAGTCGAGGGTTAGTTTTCCGAACATGCGTTACCCCTTGGGCCCACAGTTGCTGTCCTTCATGTCGTCGAGGACGTTGCCGTTGTTGTATCGGGCAATGATGTTGTGAAAGAGCTTCGGGTCGACCGACGAGAAGTACGCGACCGGCTCTTTCTCGCCGGGCGCCGACACGACGCGATAGCGGTTCATGTCGAGGCGGTCCGACGACGCGCGCACATTCGCAACCCACGCGTCGAACTGCCCGGGCGAAGACGCAATCGCGCGGAATTTCATGTCCGAGAAGCCCTTGCCGCTGAAGTTCGCCGATTCGCCCGCATAGTCGCCCGCTTCGCCAGCAATCAGATGCAGCTTCGTCTGCATGCCGGCCATCGCATAGATCTGGCCGCCAAGCTGCGGAATGAAGAACGAATTCATCACCGTGTCGGACGTGATGCGGAAGTCGACGGGCGTGCCCACCGGGAACGCGAGCTGGTTGACCGTCGCGATGCCGAGATCGGGATAGATGAAGAGCCACTTCCAGTCGAGCGCCACGACCTCGACATTGATCGGCTTCACAGTCGAATCGAGCGGACGGTACGGATCGAGCTCGTGCGTGCTCTTCCACGTGAGCACCGCGAGAAACAGGATGATCAGGGTCGGAATCGTCCACACCGCGATTTCGATGGCGGTGGAATGGGCCCACGTCGGACGGTACTCCGCGCGTTGGTTGGATGCGCGATAGCGCCACGCGAAAATCAGCGTAAGCGCGATCACAGGAATCACGACGATCAGCATCGCCCATGTGGACGTGGCGATCAGCGCGCGCTCCGATAAACCTACGCTTCCCTTCGGGTTCAGTACATCGAGGTTGCAACCCGACAGCAACAACGTGAGGCCAATGGAAAGGACACTCATCGACCCTCGCAGAGTCTTGCCTTTCATATCCATCGCCCGCTTTTTACGATCTCTACGAACGTCATTCGACCGCTCTCCCTTGGTAAGCGGTTGCATAATAGAGGGACGTTATCTCGGCATAAACACTCGAATCGGCAATGATCTTTTGCGACTCCGGCTCATGCGACACGTTGCCGCATAGCCGCGCGGACGTGAAAGATCGACGGCGTGATCGACTGGAAAATTCGCGATGATCGATGCGCTTGTGCCGCGACAAAAAGCGGCGAAGTCCTGATGTATGCGCGCACGTATACGAACGCGTGCCGGCACGCGCACACGGACTTGAAGCGACGGGATATGCGTGAGATAGAAGGGCTGCATCCGCAAACGGAATGCAGCGTTCATGCGGCGATCAGCCGGGCAGGTGCACAGTAACGACAGTCGGCACGCTGGCGCGCAACGGGACGCTCTCCGACGGCGCGGAATCGTCCGGATGTCCTGCATGCTCTGCCTGCGCCATCAGATTGCCGACCGTGGGATCGATCGCATCGGTGAACGGCTTCGGATCGAGACCGATCGCGAGAACCAGCAGCGCCATCGCACCAAGCAAGACGAATTCGCGCCGGCCGAGATCGGACAGCTTCGCTACCCGGGCGTGGGCAATGCCGAAAATCACACGCTTGTAGAACCACAGCGTGTAGGCGGCGCTCAGCACGACCGTCGATGCCGCGATCGCGCCGATCCAGAAGTTGAAGCGGATCGCGCCCATCAACACCATGAATTCGCCGACAAAGCCGGACGTGCCCGGCAAGCCGAGATTCGCCATCGAGAACAGCATCGCAAAGGCGGCGAACTTCGGCATCGTATTGGCGACGCCACCGTAAGCAGCGATTTCGCCGCTTTGCGTGCGGTCGTACAGCATGCCGGTGCACAACAGCATCGCGCCGGACACGACACCGTAGGACAGCATCTGCACGATCGCGCCTTCCTGACCGATACGGTTGAAGATGAAGAGACCCAGCGTGACGAGCCCCATGTGTGCAACGGTCGAATACGCGAGCAGCTTGCGCATGTCGGTCTGCACGAGGGCCAGCAGGCTCGCGTAGATCACTGCAACCAGCGACAACGTGATCATCGCCGGCGCAAAGAAATGACTCGCATCGGGTGTGATCGGCAACGCGAAACGCAGCAGCCCGTAGCCACCGAGCTTGAGCATGCCGATCATCACGGCCGCACCCGTCGGACCGTCAAGGTGAACGTCCGGAAGCCACGAATGCAGCGGCCACATCGGCACCTTGACGGCGAAGGCCGCGAGAAAACCGAGGAAAATCAGCACCTGCGGCAGCAGGTCCAGATGCAGTGCACGCCAGCTGTCGAGGTCGAAAGACTTCGTCTGGCTATACAGGTACAGCATCGACATCAGCATTGCCAGCGAGCCGATGAACGACAGAAAGAAGAACTTCACTGCCGCGTACGTGCGGTTCGAATGCCCCCAGCCGCCGATCAGCAGGTAAAGCGGAATCAGCGTCGCTTCGAAGAAGATGAAGAACAGCATGCCGTCGAGCGACGTGAAAACACCCTGCATGAAGCCCGACAACATCAGGAAAGCGCCGAAATACTGCGCGACGCGCACGGTAATTGAACGCCACGAAGCGATCACGATGATGATCGTGGTGAGCGCCGTCAGCACGACCAGCCACAACGAGATGCCGTCAATGCCGAGGTGCCAGCCGATGCCGAACTCCGGCAGCCAGTTGACGTGCTCCACGAACTGCGCAGTTGCAACGCTGTTCTGAAAGCGGACGACGAGCGGGATCGCCGGCAGAAGACCGGCAATCGCGCCGATGAGCGCGAGCCAGCGCACGCGGTCGGCGGAACGATCGGAGCCAGCGCGCATGACGATGGCGCCAGCCGCAATGGGAATCCAGATCAAAAGGCTGAGAAGCGGAGCGGATTGCATGTGCTATTTGTTAAAGCCACCAGGAAAGCGAAAAAACGGATCCATCAGCGCAATCAGAATGAAAGCGTTGAAAGGAAAATCAAAACGGGGGGTTGCGCGGGAGAGGCGCCCTCGATGTCGCACGAGGCCGACAAACGTACTCCCGGGAACCATCGAGGTCTCCGGGTTTACGAGGATAACCCGAACTCAAGAATTTTGCAGCGCACCATTAATAAAAACGCGGTCTGAAACTCATTATTGCTGGATTTGCTGTCGCGGGATCGCGATCTGATGTGCGCCTGCACAATACTGGGGCACCGTCGGCGGCGAGACCATCGGGCGAGGGCGCGATTCTACCGGCTAGCCACTGTGTTTTGACGATGCAGGCTACCCGGACAGCAGCCCGGAAATCTTTGGTAAGGGCTCCGCAAACCCTCCCTGTTATTGCGGAATGACGATCAGCGAATCGCCTTAAGCTCATCTCACGCCCCGCATTCATGGCCGCTGGTGAAGACCGACCAGACTCGGCAGCCATCCGAAATCGGGCGTCACGTATCGAATCCGACATGTCGCTTAAGGAGCGTCCACATGCCCGCACACACTGAATATTCGCTAACCCCTAAGTGGCTCTCGAAGTCTGCGAAAGCGCTCGTGGTTTCTTCCATCGCTGCCCTCTTCTGCATCGATGCGTCTGCCGCAAGCTTTCATTGCACCGACAAGTTATCGGCTTCGGAACGCATCGTCTGCCAGGACAAGCAACTATCGGCGCTCGACGACAAGCTCGCCATCGCATACCAAAGAGCCCGGGACACAGCCGCCGACCCACGCTCGATTGAAGCAGACCGAACGCACCAGTGGCTCTGGCGACAACACAACTGCACGGACAACGCATGCGTCTCCGCCTGGTATGAGCGTCGCATCGCGGAACTCGATGCCGACTACGAGCAGGCAAAGGCCGTGCAGAACGATGCCTTCGAAGCCGCGCTGTCCGCGCAAAAGCTTGCTCCGTCCGCTGAAGCGGCAGTCCGCCAGATGAAAAAACCAGCCCCTGAAGTTGCGGCACGGTAGTCCAGCCTGAACAGGCGAAAAGCGGTGGCTTCCTCAGCCGCGAGTGCTGTGGGCAATGCCGGGACTCGACACCGGGCATTGCTCACTTTCATATCGGCGCGACATTCGCGGGCACATGCTTGATGGTCTATAAGCACTTCGTGGATCCTCTTTCGATCACCATGAAGTCCTGGGGTGCATGGGTGGCCCGCCGCGCACCCTCTGGCAGATAAAACGCAAATCGCTTTCGGTCCAACCCGGCTTACGAACTTCAAAACTAAAAAAACGCCTATGCGTAGCATTGTGATTGCACTAACGTTGACGGGCGCTCTCAGCCTGCAAGGTTGCTCGACTACCGTTGGCACGTTTGCCCTGGGCGGACTGATCGGCGCAGTAACCGGCGTGTCCGCCCTGGTATGTACGATCGCGTGCAGATAGTGCTGCCCGAAACACTGGCGACGTCACCAGCCGGAAGGTACATTCGTACGCGGGCATGACGTCGAGTGACGTTGGCCGCTTCGGCGTTCCACACTGCTGATTGTTGCGGCAAAGTTCATCACGGCACCCCGTCATCGCGCATCTGTTTGTAGAAGCGACAAACAAGGCGCGAATCTCCCGAGGCAGGCACGCAACGTCACCAACACCGTGTCGATCAAATACAATGCGGCGTTGAGGCACCGCAACAGCGCCAGCCTGTTGCGGACGCGGCACGCCGCGCGGCCACCAGCAACAGCGAACCGTTGAATCGGGACCTTGAACGTTGAAGTGCCGAACTTGATGGAGTGATCGATGGCTGATGCTTATCTGCAGGTGATTGCGCATTACCATGCCAGCCCGGGCAACGGCGACAGGGTTGTGCAACTGCTGGCGGAACTCGCAACCGCCACTCGCACGGAGCCCGAAAACCTCTACTACGAGTACTTCCGTGCGCCGTCCGACCCGGATCATTTCGTGATTCTGGAAAAGTACAGCGATGCCGACGGCCTCGCCGCGCACCGCGATACCGAACATTTTCAGCAGATCGGCTTTCAGAAGATCATCCCGCTGCTCGCGCGACGCGAAGTCACGAGCCACATGGTCCGCGAGGGCGACAAGCGATGAACTCATTTCGCTTCCAAACCGTCCCGACGCTCGTCGTCGAGTTTGGCGCGGCGCGCCGTCTGGGTGTTTTGCTGCGCGAGCAGTTTCCGACGCTAACGCGGTTGTGCGTCGTCACGGACGGGTTCCTTCACAGGAGTGGCCTGCTGGATCCGGCGCTGGCCGATCTCGCCGCTAACGGCTGGAACACAACGGTGATCGACGACGTCATCGCCGATCCGCCCGAACATATCGTGCTGGCGGCGACGTCTCACGCACGCGAGGCGGGCGCGGAGATCGTGCTGGGGCTGGGCGGCGGGTCGTCGATGGATGTCGCGAAGCTGCTTGCCGTGCTGGTCCCGCAACAGCAGCAGGTGCTTGCCGACATGTACGGCGTGAACCGGATCACGGTTTCGCGATTGCCTCTGGTCCAGATGCCGACTACAGCGGGCACCGGTTCGGAAGTGACCGCCGTATCGATCGTGAACGTGGGTGAAGCGAAGAAGATGGGCGTCGTTGCACCGCAGTTGATCGCGGATCTGGCGATTCTGGATGCGGAACTCACGCTGGGGCTGCCCGTCGGCGCAACCGCTGCAACCGGCATCGACGCGATGGTGCACGCAATCGAGGCGTACACGTCCGCGCGATTGAAGAACCCGGTGTCCGACATGCTCGCGGCGAAGGCGCTCGAACTGCTGTCGCGCAATCTGTTGAGCGCGTGCGAGAACGGGAACAATCGCGAAGCGCGCGAAGCCATGCTCCTTGGCGCGATGTTCGCGGGCCAGGCGTTCGCCAACTCGCCGGTCGCCGCGGTTCATGCACTGGCGTATCCGATCGGCGGCATCTATCACGTTCCGCATGGCCTTTCGAATGCGCTCGTGCTCCCGCATGTGCTGAAGTTCAACGCCGAGGCCGCGGCTCAGCTGTACGCGGAGCTCGCTGACGTGGTCGTGCCGGCGGCGACTGGCAGCGCCGAAAGCAAAACCCAGGCGTTGATCGCGCACCTCGAACAGATGATCGCCGCAACCCGGATTCCTTCCACGCTGCGGGAAGTGGGCATCGAACGAGACGGCCTGAAACGGATGGCAAGCGACGCCATGCTGCAAACGCGGCTTTTGATCAACAATCCGCGGCCCGTTTCCGAAGCTGACGCGTTGGCGATCTATACCGCTGCGTTCTGACGCGGCATTGCGCGTGTAGTTCGTGTCGAGATCGACGGAGGAGCGGCCAACATCAGGCCGCACGTGCTTCAAGTGCCTCGCAGGCTGCTGCCGTCAACCAGCAGCTTCTTCGCATCGCGACAATGACAATGGGTGATTGGCAAACGTAATCAGGATCGTTTCTCCCACCCTGTCCGCAGGATCGCGGCGGCAGCCGTGGCGGCTACCTGGCAGCCGAGGACGATATGCTCCTCGGCCGTATCCTCGATGAAGTCGTGGCTCACGCCACCGATGCTGGGCACGAACAGCATGCAGGCCGGGAGATGAGCCGCAATGAGCTGGGCGTCGTGAGCCGCGCCGCTCGGCATGCGAATCCACTGACCGGGCGCCACGGCCTCGGCGGCGCTCGCGATATGCGCCTGAAGCGTCGCATCCATGGTCACCGGCTCCATGGGTTCATCGGCATCCGTCAATACCACGGCCACCGGGCCTCGCGCATTGAATTCCTGGACCAGCTCCGCCAGCCTCGTTTCCATCGCCCGCAGGCGTGCAGCATTCGCGTCGCGGAATTGCAGATACATATCGGCCTGGCCAGGGACGACGCTGAGCGAGCCCGGATCGAGGTCGATACGGCCGACCGTCCACACGGTATCGGCGTCGGCCAGTTGCCCGAACGCTTCGTTCATCCTGGCGATAAACGCAACGAGCGCAGCGCCGGCATCGCGGCGAATCGACATGGGCGTCGTGCCGGCATGATTGCGCTGGCCGGTGAAGCGCAGCCGCAATTCGCGAAGGCCAACGATCGTGGTAACGACACCAATGGATTTGCCCGCAGCCTCCAGCCGTCCGCCCTGCTCGATGTGCGGCTCGAGGTAACCCATGTGCCGCCCCTTCTCCAGGCGAACCCGTGGCCTGCCGGCAAGCCCCGCAACCTGCAGCGCATCCTGAAGAAGCAGCCCCTCGCGGTTTCGCGCGCTACGGATCGACTCCTCGACGGAATCGCCGACGAAGCTGCGGCTGCCTAGCAGCCCGGCGAAGGTACCCTCTTCATCGATCCACGACGCCACATCGACCGCCAGATGGCTCGTGTCATTGTTTTCAGCCAGCGCGCGCGCAATCTCGATTCCATAGATCACGCCCATCGCGCCGTCGAGCCAGCCACCCGTCGGTTGCGTATCGGTATGCGAGCCGATCACAAGCGCCGGTCCGCTTTTGCGGGAACGTCCGAACACCGTGCCCACGCCATCGATGACAGCATCCAGTCCCGCGTCGGTCATGCGCTCGACAAGCCAGCGACGCGACTCCATATCGACAGGCGAAAGCGCCAGGCGCACGACGCCTGGCCCGGTCGCGCCGAAGCCGCGCAACCGCTTGAGATCGTTCAACAACCGTTCCGGATTGATCTTCAGCACTGTCATTCCTCTGTTCATTGTTCACGCATGTCGCCGGGCCCACATCGATACAGGCAATCGGGCTCGCCCCCTTCCAGATCGAGAGCTTACACGGACTCGCTGGGCGTCCTGCCGGAGCGCGGCGTTCCACCTTAAAACCCGCACTGAACCTGATGATGCGACCATTCGTACGACATAAGCGATTGACGAGCTTACTTCGGAATGCAAATTAATCAGGTGAAAGGAATTTCCTGCGTAAATACCGATGCTCCGTCCCGCCGAGGCTCAAGTCGCATCCGAACGCGCCGTCTAAGCGACGCCCGCTGCGTCGGCACGAACCGGCATGCGTTCGTCTGCTGCACGGTGCCGCTCTTCAAGCGGCCGCGCCCACGACAATCTGTGATGAGGAATGGATCTGAAGACGTGACGACGAATGGAAGCGGAAGCTGCCGGCAACACGTTGCGACAGCTTCCGTCCACGTCGATTGTGCGTTGGTAGGCTCGATTGGACTCGAACCAACGACCCCCACCATGTCAAGGTGGTGCTCTAACCAGCTGAGCTACGAGCCTGTTGAGGCGCGGATTATAGAGACTCTGCGATCGTCGCACAAGCCCCCGGCGACATCTCCGCTTTCGAGCCGCCCCATTCGACGGCGGGAACCTGTGCGCGCCCCGAATCAGATGGAAGCATTACGCCTGATCGTAGCGATAAACGCCCCGGCCAGCTTTGCGTCCCAGATGACCCGCCGCGACCAGTTCCCGCAACAGCGGACAGGCGCGATACTTCGAATCGCCGAAGTCTTTCAGGAAGACATCGAGGACCGACAGGCAGACGTCAAGCCCGATCAGGTCCGCAAGCGCCAGAGGTCCGATCGGGTGATTCGCGCCGAGACGCATCCCCGCGTCGATCTCCTCCGCCGTGGCGACGCCTTCAGCCAGCACGAAGAACGCCTCGTTGATCATCGGCACGAGAATGCGGTTCACCACGAAACCCGGGGAATTCTTTACGCTGATCGGTGACTTGTCGAGCTTCACCGTCATTTCGCGCACGGCTTCGACAGCGTCGGCGCTCGTCTGCACGCCACGAATGATTTCGACCAGCGGCAACAGCGGCACCGGGTTGAAAAAGTGCATGCCGATAAAGCGCGACGAATCGCCAAGCGTCGCCCCGAGCGCCGTAATCGAGATCGACGATGTATTCGATGCAATGATCGCGTCCGGGCGTGCCACCGATTCGATCTGCCGCAGGATACGAATCTTCAGTTCGGTGTTTTCCGTGGCCGCTTCGATCACGAGGTCGACGGTAGCGAGCCGCTGATAGTCGGTCGACGTTTCTATGCGCGAGAGAGCGGCATCGCGCACCGCCGCGTCCAGCTTGCCCTTCGCGACCAGCCGCTCGAGGCTGCCGGTCAACGTGGCCACGCCCTTCGCGAGTGCGGCTTCGGTGACATCGATCAGAACCGCCTTGAAACCTGCGACGGCAACGACCTGAGCGATGCCGTTGCCCATCGTGCCTGCACCGATAATCCCAACGGAGTTGATTGTCATGGCTATTCCTTTTCAGCGACGCAAGGTATTGCGCTTATTGAAGGTTCTCGAATATAGCAGCAATGCCCTGGCCGCCTCCGATGCACATCGTAACCAGCGCAAACCGTCCGTTGATACGCTGCAACTCATACAGCGCCTTGACGGTAATCAGCGCGCCGGTCGCTCCGATCGGATGGCCAAGCGAAATGCCGGAGCCGTTGGGATTGACCTTGCCCGGGTCCAGTTCCAGTTGCTGCGTCACCGCGCAGGCCTGCGCGGCAAACGCCTCGTTCGCCTCGATCACGTCAAGATCGCCGATGCCAAGACCGGCGCGCTGAAGTGCCATGCGCGTCGCGGGCACCGGACCGATGCCCATATAACGAGGATCGACGCCCGCATGCGCATACGACACCAGCCGGGCCAACGGCCTCAGGCCGCGTTGGGCCGCCGCTTCACGCGACATCAGCAGAACCGCGGCCGCCGCATCGTTGATGCCCGACGCGTTGCCTGCCGTAACCGTGCCATTTTCCTTCTGGAACACGGGCCGCAACCCGGAAATTTCATCCGGATCGAGTTGCAGACGTACGTGCTCGTCGGTATCGAAGACGACGCTCTGGCCTTTCACCTTCCGCGTAATCGGGACGATCTGATCCTTGAAGCGTCCCTCGGCGATGGCATGAGCGGCGCGGCGATGTGATTCCACCGCGAGCGCATCCTGCTGTTCACGCGTGATGCCGTACTTCTGTGCGACATTTTCGGCGGTAACGCCCATCGGAATCGCGTGGAACGGATCGTTCAACGCACCGAGCATCATGTCGATCAGGCGCGCGTCGCCCATTCGTGCGCCGAAGCGCGCATCGGGCGTAATGTAGGGCGCGCGGCTCATGTTTTCCGCGCCGCCACCGATCGCGATGTCGGCATCGCCGAGCAGAATCGTTTGCGCGGCGGAGACGATCGCCTGCAGGCCTGAACCGCAGAGACGATTGACGGTGAACGCTGGCGTCGCTTCGGCAACGCCGCCGTTGAGCGCGGCCACGCGTGCCAGATAAAGATCCTTCGGCTCGGTTGCGATCACGTTGCCGAATACGACGTGACCGACCTGGTCTCCGGCAACCTCGGCGCGTGCCAGGACCTCACGTACGACAAGCGCACCCAGTTCGGTCGGCGGCAAATCCTTGAGGCTTCCACCAAACTTCCCGATGGCGGTACGTACCCCGCCGACAACGACGACTTCTCTTTGCACTTTTCGCTCCTTGCTTCTCGTAGCGCACGCAGGCCCTGTTTCGCAGGCCCACGCAACGAATTACCTGTTCGGATAGTTCGGGCCGCCGCCGCCTTCCGGCGTCACCCACACGATGTTCTGCGTCGGGTCCTTGATGTCGCAGGTCTTGCAGTGCACGCAGTTCTGCGCGTTGATCACGAGGCGCTCGCTGTTGTCCTCGTTCTTCACGAACTCGTAGACGGCTGCCGGGCAATAACGGCTTTCCGGTCCTGCGTACGTCTGCAGGTTCACGTTCACTGGCACGGAGGCGTCTTTCAGCGTCAGGTGCGCCGGTTGGTTCTCTTCGTGATTCGTGTTCGAGATGAACACCGAAGACAGCCGGTCGAACGTCAGCTTGCCGTCCGGCTTCGGATAGTCGATCGGCTTGCACTGTGATGCGGGCTT